>NZ_DATJJK010000278.1:0-90154 GCF_035492295.1 Acidisoma sp.
ATACTGACCCGTTGCGTCGTTTCCGACGAGAACGACCGAATGAACCGGCTTCTTTTCCATCAATGGTGCCAAAAGCGCCAACACGCCTTTTGCCGTGCTGCCGCTGCGCTGCCACTCCTGGGGTTCGGTCTGAAAGGCATAGTGGAGCCAACCGCCCGGGGCGACGGACTTGGCGTCGAGCGCGCTGCCAAGGGAACTATTGCCGGAGAACTGCAGCACGTTGGCGGGTCCGGTAATTTTCGCCATTGCTATCGAAAAATCGTGCGTTTCGGTGCCCCAGATGGCCTTTACGCCGATGTCGTTCACGAGTTCCTGAGCCGCCGCGATCGTAACATTCACGTCGGTTCGATTGTCCCGGATGTAAAGTTTGATTTTATAGGTTTTATCTCCGACCTTGATTCCACCGCCGCCATTGATCTTTTCAGCGGCTAGTTTGGCGGCCGCGACGATCGTATTGCCGGCAGAAACAAACGACCCTGACTCCGCAGCCACTACACCGACTTTTAGCTCCTGATCCGCGGCGAGAGCGCTACCCGCCATCACCGTGAGCAAACCCATTGCCGCAAGTCCTAGCCCAAACCCCAATCTTTTCATCCGTTCCTCCGTCCTTCTTTTCTTGGCTCGTACAGCCAACGGGACATTGTGATGGTGAGGCCGTGTTATCGTTCGGGATTACCCAAGGCGTATTCACCCGGTTGTCAGACAACCGGGTGACAGTAACTTTTGGCAAAAGCACTGTCAAGAAAAGACGCAGACGTCCATCAAACTTGCAGCAATTCTCGGCAAACTTCTTCCACCTGCGCGGCGGCCCAATTATATCCGGCGCCGTCGCAATAGTTCGCACAGGCTGCCCAGGCAGGCAGGCGGTCGAGGACGGCCGAACTTGGCCTTACTTGATGATCGCGATCTTGCTGCGGTCGATGGTGACAAATACCGCGAGGATAAGGGCCCCACCGAAGACGATCTGTTGGGCGAAGATATCGACGCCGACGAAGGTCATGCCGATCCGCACAATGGAGACGATCAGCGTGCCGACAACGGTGAGGCCTATATTGCCAATACCACCCGTAATGGCTGTCCCACCGACGACTACGGCCGCAATAGTCGGCAGCAACAACTGGCTCGCGAGATCGGGTGAGCCGCTGCTGAGGCGCGCAGCAAGCAGCACACCGCCGAAGGCCGCGCAGGCACCCGAAAGGCCAAAGGCCATGATCTTGTAGCGGTCAACCGAAATCCCAGCCGCATGCGCGGCCGGTTCACCGGCGCCGATGGCCGCGCTATAGCGGCCAAAGCGTGTATAGCGTTGAACGAACATGCCTCCGGCCGCGAGTATCGCTGCGATCAGAATCACGTTCGGGATGCCGAAGATGCTCCCGGTGATCCAGCGAACTTCGTGTCGCCCCGTGTCAAGCAGAGCAACGGATCGCCCCTCCTCCATCAGGAGCGAGAGCCCCGTCATGATGCCTCCGGTCGCGAGCGTCGCGATGAAGGATGGAATGCGTAATTTGACATGGACGAAGCCGCTGCAAATCCCAACCGCGAGCCCGATCAGAACTGTCAGCGGAAAGGCCGCATAGCCGAGGCTGGGGAGAAGTTCAGCAACAACCATGCTTGCAAACGAGGCGCCAGCCTGCACCGAAAGATCGATTCCGCCGAGCATGATGACCAAGGTCATGCCGGTCGCCATCACAAAGAGGACGGAGGCATCGGAGAGGACAACCGAGAGATCCTTCGCCCGCAGGAAGCCAGGCTCCACGATACCGATGCCGAGAAGCAGCAGGACGAGAAGTAGTACTGGCGTGAAAGGGCGGACCCGGCTAAGAGCCGCGCCCGGCGCCATTCCGACCATATCGGTCTTCGCCATGATTAAACTCCTCAGACCATGTGTTCCAGCACGGCCACTTGGCTTGGCTTGGCCTCGGCGGGAGCGTCGAGGCGCCCGGTGATCATGCCATCGCGCATGACAAGGATCGTGTGGCAAAGCCCAATTGTCTCTTCCAGTGTATCGGAGGTGAGAATGATACCCACTCCCTGGGCGGACAGATCGCGAATGAGGTCATAGACCTCACTCTTGGCACCGACATCGAGGCCCCGCGTCGGATGGTCGAGGATGAGTATGCGGGATTTTGCCGTCAACCAGCGTGCCAGAACGATCTTCTGCTGGTTGCCGCCACTGAGATTGCGGCAGACCTGCGCGGCGCTCGGCGTGCGGATGTGTAGCCGCCGGATCCAATCATCCGCAATCGTCCTCTCCCGCCCGTGGTCGATCATATTGTGTGTCATTGCAACGTCGAGGTTGGCGAGGGTCATGTTGACGGCGACAGAGAGGTCCATAACGAGCCCCTCAACCCGACGTTCCCGAGGAATATAGCCTATGCCCGCAGCAACCGCCTGCGTCGGCGATCGCAGGACGACCTCCTGGCCATTCACCTTCAGCGTGCCGCCGGTCTGCGGCAGAAAGCCGAACAGCGTCCGCATAAGCTCCTCGCGGCCCGACCCAATGACGCCGGCAACGCCCAGCACCTCACCCCGGCGCAGGGTCAAGTCCACCGATTCGAAAGCCCCGCGCACGGTCAGCTGTCGCGCCTCCAGAACAGGTTCGGCGCCCGGCACCCCTTGCCGGTCCTCGCGGTAGTAGCCGGAGTGCAAGGCTCGCCCGACCATCATGGCGTGGAGTTCGGGTACCGTGGCCTCCGCCGCCGGCCTTTCGGCCACCACCGCTCCATCCTTCAGGACATAGACGCGGTCGCTGATCTCCAACACCTCATCCAACCGGTGGGAGACGAAGATGAAGCTCGCTCGCGACTTGAGCGACCGCATGCGATCGAAGAGAATTGCGATGTCGCGCGATTCCAGCACCGACGTCGGCTCATCGAGAAAGATCGTGAGCGGCGCCGTTGTCCGCTGCTCCAGCGCCAGAGCCTTGGCGAGTTCCACCATCTGCCGGGCGGCGAAGGTCAGTTCGCCTGCTTTTGTGCGCGGATCAACGTCGAGACCGACCCTGGCAAGATGGGCGCGGGCGACCTCGTTCATGCGCCGCCTGTCCAACAGGCCGAGCCGCATGAACTCGCCCTCCTGCGCCAGATGGATGTTCTCGGCGACGGACATGTTCAGAAGCAGCGATTGCTCCTGAAAAACCATCGCGATGCCGCAGGCATTGGCATGCCGGCTATCCCTTAAGGAGACCGACGTGCCATCTATCAAGATGCGGCCGCTATCCGGGCGGACGGTGCCCGCCAGCACGCGCATGAGCGTTGATTTCCCGGCGCCATTTTCCCCGATCAGCCCGACGACTTCGTTCGGACGAACCTCGATGGAAACCTCCCGCAACGCGTGCACGGGGCCGTAGCTTTTGCTGATCTGCTCAACGTTCAGCACAGGACCCTCATTTGATTACCAACCGCGCGCCACGGCGTACGGAGAGTGCTACGGCCGCGATAATCATCAGTCCCTGTACCGTCTCATGTACGTAGGGCGAGATACCCAAAAGCACCATGCCATTGGCGAGCACGACAACCGTCAGCGTGCCGACCAGTGAATTGACCACGCCGCCCCATCCGCCTGTCAGCGCTGTGCCGCCGACGACGACCGCAGTGATGGTCATGAAAAGCCGGCCGTCCGCGATCGTGGTATTGGCTTGGCCGAGCTGTGCGCTCGCAAGCACCGCGGCGATTCCGGTGAAAAAACCAGCGAGCGTGAAGGCCAGGATACGCGTGCGGGCGACCGGGACGCCGGAGAGCTTGGCGATATCTTCCCCGCCGCCAATCGCATAGACGTATCGACCGAAGCGGGTGCGCCGTTCGATCAGAAGCGCCAACACAAAGACCGCCGCAGCAACCCACACGGCCATCGGGAAATAGCCGATTCGGAGAAAGGCCATGGCCCGGACGCGCGGATCGAGCACCCGCACGGCAGTCCCGCCCAGGATAACCGTGCCAATGCCAAGCCCAACAAACCACATTCCGAGTGTTGCCATGAAAGAGGGAATGCGCAGGCCCACATGCACAAGTCCGCTGACCAGGCCAAGCGCCGTGCAGGCCAGCAGGGCGAACAGCGGCCCCAGCCAACCGAAATTATTGGTGTTCGTGTCATTGGCACAAAGCAGCGCCACGATCATCGCACCGACACAGAGTATGCCCTCGATCGAAAGATCGATGCTACCCATGAGGATGACAAACGTAGCCCCCATAGCAAGGATCAGTGGAATCGCTGCCTGGTTGGCGACGCCCCAAACGAGGTTACGGAAGCTGAAGAATGACGGGCTTAGAATGCCTAGCAAAATGCAGAGTGCAACGAGAACAAGCAGCGGGGCCATGCCTGCAAGCCGCCGCTTAAGCCACGACGGGCGCCCCGCCCCGCGTCCGTCGCCCGTCGTGAGCGCCGAAACTCTCGCTCTCGCGGGAAGTTCAGGCATCTGTGGCGGCGAGTCCATCGCGCCTTCGGCCACCGGTCTCAGCTATAGGAAATCGGACTCGCCACGCGATTCCACAGGTTGGTCCAATCGATTTGCGGATGGCTATCGACCTCTGTCTTGATATAGGTATCGACGTTCGCGCGTGTAATCTTGACGGTTGTCGCATTGAATTCACGGTCAATGCGCGGTTCCTTCGCCGGGTCGAACTTGCCCTGGGATGCCTCCAGACCCATCGAGAGGCCGATGCCGCCCTGCCAATAGGGATCGGAGGTAACCGTGCAGACGAATTCACCAGCCTTCACAGCCTCAACGGCAGCTTTAATGCCGTCGATGCCAACAACAGGAACCTGACCGGCCAAACCTTGCGAACGCAACGCCTCCAGCGCGCCCGTGCCCATATCGTCGTTTGCAGCCCAGACGCCTTTGATTTTTGGCCCGAACCGCGTAAGCCAGGAACTCATGATGTCGAAGGCCTTCTGAGACTGCCAATCGGCCGTCTGCCAGTCCAGAAGAGAGATGTTAGGATTCTTCTTCAGCGCCGCCAGCATGCCGCGGCGCCGGTCGATCGAGGCGGAATCCGAGATGATGCCGCCAATAGCGACGAAGCCACCCTCGTTCCCCATCGCCTTGAACAGCTCATCTGCAATGTAAGCACCACTGCTCGCGCCGTCGAATTCGATGTGGGAGATATAGTGAGGGTTGAAGTTCCAGGGGTGCAGGTCGGCCGGCTTGTTCCACCAGGTCACGACATAGACGCCGGCTTTCGCACAGGCCTCGACGATCGGCCGGGCATCGGGTGTATTATTGGGGTCGACGTTCAGAACCATGTGCCCATTGGTCTTGGCAATCATGGCATTGATGTCGGAGATGCCTTTTTCGCTATTGCCTTCGGTGACGAGCGTGACGTGGGCAAGACCCGTCTGCTTGGCGAAGGCGTCTGCGCCCACCTTCCATACCGCGTGATAGGGGTTGGACAGCGAGCGGATCGAGGTCACGAGCATAGGAGGTGAGTCTGCCCGTGCATATCGTGGCAAAGCTCCCGCCGCGACCCCGGCACCCAAAGCTGCCGTGCCCGCCAAAAACCGCCGACGATGGACGGCCGCCCGAAACATCTCGTGGTCAATCGCCATTTTGTAGGTCCCTCGGAAAGACGACCTTTGCGGTCGTTCTTGTAATTGGTCAGATCTTTTCGTCGCGGATCGCCGCCTAAAAGAAGCTCACTTATATGACAACCGTCCTATAGGATGAGCCTACTCAAAGGCTTGAGATCCGGCAAGCTTAGATTAGCAGGCAGACCGAAGCCGCTGTCACCGGAAGCTCGTCCGCTGTGATTCGCCCGTTTTCCAGCAACGGAGCCACGCCAATACTTGCAGAGTAAAACTACAACTGAGGTCTTTGAGGCATTTGTGATTGGAGAGTCAGCTACCCCATCACCGCAGGAGCACCGGACGGCGCCGGTTGGGCTGTCGATGTCTTAACAATACAGTTCAGAACATCCCGCGCCGGATCGCCTCCCCTCCCGTCGTCAAAATAGATCTCGTGGCGGGAGATCGTCGCGGCTGTAGTCAACAGTCACGAAACGACCGCCTTGCAAGTGTTCGGCAATCCTATCCTCCGTCATGATAGATTCAACGCGTTCAATAAAGCCGTCGGAGCTGTCCTTGGGTGTCCAGCCAATGCGGGCGCGCCCGTCCGCCCCCCAGAAGCTCCGGCTATTGTTGGACGCGCCCCAAATCACGGTAAAACCGATCCGTTCCGCTTTCGCACAGCACTGCATCAGAGAGACAAAATCATCATAAGACAGCCAGGTCGAGAGAAACCGGCGATCGGTCGGCTCCGGAAGCGTGGATCCAATTCGGACGACGACGCTTTCAACCGCGTGCTTTTCCCAATAAACCCGCGCGAGCATCTCGCCATAAGCCTTAGACAGGCCGTAGTAGCCGTCTGGCCGCAGAACGCAGTCCTGGTCGAGTTTCTCGCTTCTCTCATACAATCCTACGACATGAACCGAAGACGGGAAGACCACGCGCGCACGGTGGCGCCGAGCCGCTTCGTAGATATGATAGGTTCCCCGATAGTTTGGTCCGAGTGTCTCCTCGAAGGACTGTTCCGTTGAAATACCGCCATAGTGAAGAATGACGTCGCAGTCTTTTGCGGCATTTATGACCGCGTCCTTGTCCTCGAGCGCCAGCTCGACGAAGGTTGCGCCGTGAGGGATCGTGTCCGGAAACGGCCTCATGTCCGTCAAGCGCAGGTGCCAGCCGCATTCGCTGAGGCGCCGGGCAAGCAAGCGTCCGAGATGGCCGGAGGCTCCGGTCAATAGCGCTATTGGTTGGCGGTTGTTTAGCATACGCGTCTCCGGCTCTGTTTCCCGTCGTGACACTAGGCGACCGGCATGCCGCAGCGCTCCATCAGCTGCCTCAGCGACGTCCCTTCCTCAGTCGTCAGATCCACCAGCGGTGTTCTTACCCTGCCGCAGTCGCTCCCGCTGATACGGACACCAGCCTTGACGATTGAAACGGCGTAGCCGGCACGCCTGTTGCGAATTGCCAGATACGGCAGAAAAAACCGCCGCATGAGATCATCGACAACCGCCTGCTCTCCGGCGCGCCAGGCCCGAAAAAAGGTCAAAGCGGTCTCCGGCGCAAAATTGTAGATGGCCGAGGAATAGGTGGTAATCCCACTATTCGGCGTCGCACTCGCGTAAACTTCTGCCGTCGGCATGCCGCCTATGAAGATGAAACGATCCTCCAGACGATAGCGGAGATTGACGAGCATCTCCGTGGCGCCGACGCCGTCCTTCACGCCGATCAGATTTGGGCAGCTTTCTGCAACCGCCAGAAGGGTATCGGCCGAATAGATCGCGTTGTCGCGGTTATAGGCAATGACCCCGATCCCGACCGCACGACACACCATCTCCAGGTGGCGCCGCAGTCCCTCCTGCTCAGAGTTAACGAGGTACGGCGGCAGTGCGAGTATGCCGTTCGCGCCGGAAGCCTCCGCGGCCTTCGCCATGTCGATGGCCATTTCCGTGCCGTAGCCGACGCCGGCCAAAAGCGGCATGTGGTCGGGCACTTCCTCCGCCGCCGCTCGGACCACGCGCCGATATTCATCGAAGGTGAGAGAGAAGAATTCGCCCGTACCTCCGGCCGCAAACAACGCGACAGCGCCCGCTACGCCCTGATGCGCGACGTGTTCACGATAGCCTGCTTCGTTGAAGGCACCCGATTCATCAAAATAAGTCACGGGAAATGACAACAGCCCGCTTGTCACGCAAGCCGCCAACTCACTCGGAGAAAACGTCACAGATCCGGACTCCATTCGAATTTCGTCTCACGGGCTGTCGCCGGGAGGCAGGATGAAATGAGAATAACAAGAACGGCTCAGGGCTCGACCGCCGCCGGAATGTCCAATTCTTCCGGGCGCATGAGCCGCCCGAGGCCGGACTTGACGGTCCGCGTCAATTCCTCCTCGGTGATGTCTGAGGTAGAGACATCCAGAACGATCTCGCCAGAATGAAGGAAGTTTATGCGATCGCAGACTTCAAAGATTTGGCTGTAATTGTGAACGATCAGGATAATGGACACCTCCCGTTCCCGTCGAAGCTTCTGAACCAAGCCAAGTACATGAGCACTTTCACGCACACCCAGTGCCGCCAGCGGCTCGTCGAGGATCAGGACACTTGGGGATGAATAGATCGATCTCGCAACTGCAACGCATTGCCGTTGGCCACCCGAGAGCCGGTCAACAGTGCTGTTCACGTTCGGAATATTGATGCCGAGTGTGGCGAGATATTCTTCGGCCATGCCTCGCATCTTCTGGTTGTCGAGTAACTTCATCCCGAACATGCGCTTGTGATATTCACGCCCGATGAACATATTGTGATAGATGCTCAGATCGCCGATCAACGCCAGATCCTGATAGACAGTCTCGATCCCTTCGGAGCGCGCGTCACGTGGCGAATCGAAGCGGATCGACTTTCCTTTGGAGGTGATCTCCCCGCTGTCCGGCTTGTGATATCCGGAGAGCACCTTGATGAGGGTCGATTTGCCGGCCCCATTGTCTCCGACAAGCGCCAGAACCTCGCCCTTCCGAAGCTTGACGCTGACGTCAACCAAGGCTGTCACCGCACCGAAGCTTTTGCTGACATGCGCCATCTCGAGTACCACCGGCGCTTCAGCGCTGAGCGGTGGGATCGTGTTATGAGACATTAGATCCGCCTCCGCGCGCGCAGTCGGTTGACCTGCACGTTGAGAATCATCGCCGCCAGGATCGCGGCACCGAGATAGATGTCTGAGACCGTGGCCTGGGCGCCAACCATGACCAATCCATTATTGAGCGTCGCTACAACAAAGGCGCCGATGAGTGCGCCGATGACCGTGCCCGATCCACCCAGCAGGGATGTACCACCGATGACTGCGGCCGCGATCGCCTGAAGCGTCAGAAACGGGCTTCCAGCCTGTGGGTCAGCCGAAGAAAACTGCACGGTGTTGATAATGCCAGCGAAAGCAGCCAGTCCCCCGGCAAGCATGAAATTGTAGATTTTGATCCGATCAGTTCTGACGCCTATCTCCCGCGCCCCGACGATGTTGCTGCCCGTCGCGACGGTATGCAGGCCGAAGGTCGTCCGATTGAGGACGAGGGCGATGATGAGAACCGCAGCCAAAGTCCAAAGGAACGGCGTAAAGGCCGTTACCGCATGCCAAGACAGAAGCGAATCGCTTGGTCGAAACAGGTTTTGACCGAAAATCGCATTGAATGGCTCCTGTATGGGAGCGACAATGGGCTGGCTGTCATTTATCCACACGACAATGCCTTGGAACAGGAAGAGCGTGCCGACCGTCGTAATCAGAGACGGAACTCGAAACCTCACCGTCACCACGCCGTTCAGAATACCGACCGCGATACCCATGCTCAGGCTGATGATGGCAGCCAAGGGAAGCGGCACGCCCAGAGAATTTGCCATCAGCACCATGCTGTAAGGTGCGAAGGAGTAGACGCTGCTGACCGAGAGGTCGATCTCACCAGTGATCATCAACATTACTTCGGCAATGGCGATGAGACCCAGCCGGCCAGTATCCCGCAGGACAACACTCATAAACTGCGATGTCAGGAACTGACTGTCACTGCCGATCTGAAAATAGATGACGAGAAGAATGGCGACGAGCGCGATACTTGCTTCCCGATAGCGAGAAAGGAGGGTCAGTATCTTGTCGACCGGCGTGGTCGGTGTATGAAAGCCGACGCTGCGCTTCCCGGTCCCGCTGAATGTTGGGACAGGGTTAGTTTTTGTCTTAAACGCTATTCCCACGGTCCTCGTTTCCTAATCATCATCCTGCCCACTTGAATGATCGGCTACTGCTCGCAAAGCACGTGGAGGAGCGCGACGCGACTTTGTGCAATCTAGGCTCTGCCGATGACGCGGACGGAACGAACACCCCATCGACAGAGCGCGTTGATGATCGAACGGCTAGACAGGCTCAGCCCGAGCAGTGCCTTCGAAGCGGGATTTTCCTAGATAATGGTCGATATTGTCTTTGGTCACGTAGGCTTCGCTGGTGTTCGTGTCAGCAGTGCCAACCAGTCCTTGGGACAATTTCCACATATACATCTGCTGTACGGGCAAGAAGCCCTGAAGATAGGATTGCTGATCCGTCGTGAATGTCATATCGCCGGATTTGATATAGCCGAGAGTCTGCGGGAAGAGATCAAAACCCGCAACGATGACGCCCTTTTTTGCCAGGCCATATTGGGCAGAGACGAAGCCAGCGGCGTAGGTATCTGAGCCTCCGGTCGTGAATATACCGGCGACGTTCTTGTGGCTGAGCACATAACTGCCAATACGCGAGATTTCGGTTGCCGCATCCACCCCGGTATTGATCACATCGTAGGTGACCGGATTGCCATTGTCCTTGATGCACTGGATATAGCCGTCAAGCCGCGGCTGCTCGTTCAAAGAGCCGGGCATGCCGATGGACAGCATCACATGGCTGCCTTTCGGCACCATTTTCAGCCATTTTTCAGCGATGTTATAGCCGGCCTGGAAGAGAGGCTGCCCGATATAGGCCAGGCGCTTGTTCGGGCTGCCCTTGGGCACATCGGCATTGAAGGCGACCACGGGAATACCGGCGGCCATTGCACGCGCTGTCGCGGCGTCAAACGCCGTCGGATCGACCAGGCATACCGCAATTCCGTCGGCCTTTTCGGCGATGGCCGTTTCCATTGCGTTGACCATCTCAGACACGACGTTGTTCTGAGATCCCGTCCATTGATACCGGCAGCCAAAGGCCGCACACGCATCCTGAATGCCGTACTGAGCCGGAACAAAGAACTGGTCCAAGGTCACATGGCAAACAAAGACAAATTTGAAAGGTTTCTTGGGCAGCCCGGGATAAGGCCCTGACTGCGCCTGGGCGCCGTTCCCTGCGCCTGCCATCCCGATGGCCCCGGCACCTGCCGCAGCCAATAAGCGTGCGGCAGATCGCCGCCCCATGCCCGGCGCAACCGCCCGACTCAAGCCAAGGTCGTTGATTTGATCCACACGAGCCTCCCGTTTCTTTTTTCTTTGGGGCAAGGACCGGCACCGCCGATCGCCCTGTGACCCTGTAATCAGGTTACATTGTAATATGACAAATTTTCTGTCAATGTCTTTTCACGTCCGGCGCGGACCGGGCAAGCGAAGGGAAAAGAGAAAAAGAAAATGACAAAGGCCTTTGCCACCCGTCGTATCGGGAAGACTGACCTCCATGTGACCGAACTCGGATTGGGCGGCACGCCCTTCGGAAATATGTATCGACCGATGGATCCCAAGGATGTCACAGCCACCGTCGCCACTGCCATTGACGCCGGCGTGCGTTATTTCGACACAGCCCCGGTCTATGGCTTCGGCTTAAGCGAAACGCGGCTGGGCGAAGGCATCCATGCACTGAGGCGCCAGGATATCGTTGTGTCATCCAAGGTCGGCTACAGTTTGGTGCCCATCAGCCCAGCCGAGCTCAAGCCCCAGCTTTGGGCCGAGCCTCCCGCAATGCGGGCCGACTTTGACTATTCCCGCGACGCCGTGCTGCGTGGCGTCGAGAAGAGCCTGAATCGACTCAAAACCCCCTATATCGACATGCTCGCCATCCACGATCCCGATGAGGCGGTCGATGTGGGTGCCGGTGTCGATCCATTCAGCAAAAGTCACTTCAAGGCCGCGATGGACGGCGCCTTCCCCACTCTCGCCGAACTCCGCGCCCAGGGCGTGATCAAGGCGATCGGGGTCGGAATTAATCAGTGGCAGATGCTTTGTGAGTTCGCAGAAGCCGGCGATTTTGACTATTTTCTCCTGGCGGGCCGGTACACCCTTCTTGATCAGGACTCGATGGATAGGCTGCTCCCCTTATGTGAAAAAAAGTCGATTAGCCTGATCGTCGGGGGTCCTTACAATTCAGGCATTCTCGCAACCGGCGCAGTCCCGACGGCGACCTATGACTACCGGCCAGCGAGCGATGCGATCAAACAGAAGGTCCGAGCGATCGAGGCGGTCTGCCGTCGCCACAACGTCCCTCTCCAGGCTGCCGCGTTGCAGTTTCCACTCCTGAACCCGCTCGTCGCCAGCGTCATTCCAGGCGCGCGTTCGGTAGAAGAACTGAGCGCCAATGCGCGCTATGCGCGTCATCCGGTGCCCTTGGAGTTCTGGCTCGAACTCAAGTCGGAAGGGCTGATCGACAACCGTTCGCCGATAGGTGGATACTCCTGACGGTTCCGAGGCCAATCGGAAGACACAAATCGCACTGAGGAATGGCTTATGCCCGAACCATCGGCTGAAGACCTGCGGATAGCCCCTTCACCCAGCCGGACTGCTCAGCTTGCCGAGCGGATCGGCCGGGACATCCGCGCCGGGCGCCTACAGCCGGGCGAAAAGCTTCCAACCGAACAGGAGCTGATTGCCCAATACCACGTGAGCCGAACCGTCGTTCGGGAAGCAATGGCAACGCTCCGTTCAGAAGGGCTTATCGTGAGCCGGCAAGGAGCCGGGGTCTTCGTGGCAGACCATACCTCCGCTCGCCCTTTTCGCATTGTGTCCGAGGAGCTGAAATCGCTCGTTGAAATTGAGAACGTGCTGCAGCTTCGTTTAGCGGTCGAGGTTGAGGCCGCAGGGCTTGCGGCCGAGCGGCGCACCGATGAAGACGTCGCGGCGATTGGCCAAGCCCTCCGGAACATCGACGAGGCAATTGCAAAGGGCGCTTCGGCTGTCAAGGAGGATCTCGACTTCCACTGCGCCATCTCCGCCGCAACAGGAAACCCTTACTTCCCAAGGTTTATCCAGTTTCTCGGACCAGTGATCATCCCCCGCCAAACCATACGGGTTGGCCTCGAGACGGTGGAGGAACGACGCTTGTACGTCGGCCAAGTTCAGAAAGAACATCGACAAATTTTCGAGGCTGTGCGCACCGGAGACGGCAAATTAGCCCGGCGGTATGTAAGAGACCATCTCGAAGCAAGCCGTGATCGCTATCGCAAATTGGCGGCTGGGCATAATCGGTAGCCTGGCGGCCACCCGCAGTGCTTGGCATCTGCGGACCCCAGTGACCCAGGCCTCGCTGTTGCCAGCGCGCTGCAGGGGAAGGACCTCGTAATAACCTTCGGCGCCCCCAACGGACAGGAGCTTGCGATGAGCATCGCCCTGAAAGGCTTCCAGTTGGCCTATCGTCGACTAAGCCAGTAAGTTACGCGGCTCTGGGCATCATGTCCTGGGTGGCGCAACAACGCCGCCCTGCCTCAACCGGTCTCACGAATGGCTCGGTTCCCGCGGCGGTCAAGCGTTCAATGCATGATATGGCAACCTATCGGGGTCTTCGGTGGCTATGATGGGCAAGGCGGCGGCCGGGGTCCGCGCGGTCTTCGGAAGCGTCTACGCGTCGGGCGGCCGGATCATCCGACGGCTGATCCTCTGTTTGCCCTCGAGACGATCGAAGTAGCGGGTCACTTCGCTCGATGCACCCCCCAGATGCAGATAATCTTGGTTGAAGCCGGCTTTTGCCTGGAGACCCTTGACATCGAGCAGACTAAGGACCCTTTGCTCCATCGTGATCAATCCATGTGTTCTGAATTCCTTCAGGACGTGATTCACATGAACGGGTGTCAAACCCAGCGTGTCGGCCAGCTCGACCTGCGTCAGCGGCAGCCGGAACGTCTCTCCGTCCGTCAGTCCCACCGCAGCGTGCCGCCAAAGCAACTCGCACAACAGGTAGGCGACACGGCCACGTGCGTCGCGACGACCGAGCGAGACGATGCGCTCGCGCAGCATCGCCTCCTCTTGTAATGAACTCCACCACAGGGCCGCGGAGATGCGCGGGCGATGGGAGAACAGGTCCATCATGCTGTCGCGCGGAATCCAGGCGACGCTCACCGGCGTTATGGTGCCGATCGAATGGTCCATGGCCTTGAGCAGGAACGCATGTACGTCGCACAGATCGCCGGGAATGATGAACGTCATGATCTGACGCCCTCCATCCGGCAGGCTGCGATAGCGGATCGCCATACCGTCCTTCAGGAGAAACACCGATCTCGGGACCATGCCCTCGCTTACAATGTCCATGTCAGCGTTGAAGCGCTCGTCCTGCACCGTGAGGCCGTCGAGAATCTGCCGGTCGGAGTCCGACAGCGGCGCAAAGTGCGAGAGCTTGCGGACCAGGGGGCTATTGCCGCTCGAGACAGTGGCGGAGGGCTCACTACCCCGTTCTGGTGAGCGCGCCATGCGATGGCTCCGGCGAGATATAGAAAATTATGCCAGTTAAGTGCCAGAAGCGATCCGGGTTAGTAAAGTCCCTAAACAACTGGCTTGGCTTATGACACCGGAGTTTGATGGTTACCGGAACATGGCGGAGATGGGGCGTTGCCAGAACCCTGGTTTTTGGTGCCCACCGCAGAAGCCGGTCACGACATCGCTGCGCGTTCTGGGTCCGCAGCGGCGGAAATGCTTCGCGCTATAGTTCGCAGGAGCGTGATTGATTCCAGACTCACCACAACGCTCTCGCTTACCCCGGCGATCTCCTGCTTGACCTCGATAACACCGTCTATGGCGTCTGCAGCCTGATCTTTGTCGATCACCCCTTTGTCGATAAGCAGGAGCAGCACACTCTCGCAGAGCATGAGGGCGGCTTGGCCGTGGGGGTCAGGTGTCATTTCCATCGAGCAGTATAGCGCCAATTTGCGGCCATTGTCGCTTAACCAGGTTGGGTTTCGGCTGCCCCGGGGGAGTTCGCTGTTGCTGCACTGCAACAGATTTGTGCCCGGTAGCCGAGACGAGCATCGTTCCTACCGGCGGCCTTAGCTCCGCCGCTCGACGAGATGCCGCTCCCAACGGTTACGGGAACAGTCTGGTGTCGCTTCCGGAAAGGCCGAGCGAGTTGTTGACGGCGGAACGTCAGCGCTGCCACGGACGCTTTGGGCGAAGCTGGCAGGCCGGCCGAAGGGGCCGACAAAATCGCACCGGCAACAGCAATCGTTCGAAACGTCATGGGATAGTCCGGTTGCGTGCTACACAGCATGAGCGGTGATTCATCTCCAAAAACGATTCTTGTCGTCTCAACCGGTTCACGGCATAGGCCGGACAATCCGGAAGCTGGTCACCGCGCAGCAATCCAAGAAAACTTATACCAGTTGAATGCGCGAGACAGGCAGGCTTGATAGCTTATCTCAACAGGCAGCCTTGCTTGCTGTATGGGAGCAGGCGGAAAGAGCACGCTATGCCAACAACAGTCGCTGACCTATGGCTTCTGACCTATGATAATCGGCCCGCGGACATCCGGGCACCTCTGTTCACGTCGCGTCAGATCGAAGGCGAGATCCGGCGGGCTAATGAGGAGCGCCGCAGCGGTCGGACGGATTGGACAGCGATCGCCCTCGAAGAGGTAATCTGGGCCTATGTGAACAGGGTCGCGACCCATGCTGAAGCTGGAAGAGGACGGGTTCTCCGCGGACTGCGCCGCGAAGCCAGAAGCATTCACTAACGTGGCGCCGATGGAACAGGATCCAGCGGGGGCAAACGTCATTTTTTCCGATGGCTATTCGGCGGGTAGACTGTGCGACCGCCGAGAAGGGCATCCGGCTGATTGCGCATAGGCGCCCCGGGTCCCAGACCTGAATGACCCCCAGGCGCGCCCTGACGCATACCGTTGGCATAAGCGCCGGTCCAAGCCGCCACCGGCCTCGCACCGCGACCGTCTGCGCATCTCGGCCTGACCGGCCCTGCCTCAGGCGTGGGCCGCGACGAACTCCAGAAGCTCATCCTCGTTCGGCGGCTTTTCCAGAACCTTGGTGATGCCGAGCTCGGCGGCGCGCTCTCGAATCGCCGGTGTCGGCGCCGCCGTCACCAGCATGATCGGAATATCCAGCGCCCGATCCTTCAACGTTTCGGCCAATTCGAGACCGGTCATGAGGGGCATGTGCTGGTCGAGGATCATGCAGCTCGGCGCCAGATCCGACGCATCGAGGTAAGAGAGCGCCGAGGTGAACGCTGCCACCCGGAAACCCGCCAGTTCCAACATGAACTGATAGGATTCGAGGACGGCGAAATCATCGTCCACCACGGCAATATTGCCGGTTGTCACTTTAGCCATCCGCTTACCGGCTCCTCCCTGGCACAAAGATAAGTGTTTCCCGTACCTTGCTTAACGATTCGAGACTAGATCGGCCTTGATCTATGTCAGTTCGAATGGGCGCGCGCCTAGAGAGGCTCGGCCTGCGCTCCGAGACCAGGAGCTGCAGGCACGTCGAACAGGAAAGTCGTCCCTTGCTCGGGCACGCTCGTCACAGTCAGTTGGCTGCCATGGGATTCCACGATCGTGCGGCAAATCGACAGTCCGACGCCGAGCCCATCCGCTTTGGTGGTGACGAAAGGCTGGAAAAGGCGCGCCTGCACTTCATCACTCAATCCCGAGCCGGTATCGGCGACCGCGATCTCCACCCGCTCGCCCACACGCCTGGCGCGCACGGTCAATCGCTGCAGGGGCCTGCCCTCCATCGCCTCAACGCCATTGCGCATCAGGTTGAGGAGCACCTGCTGCACCTGCACGCGGTCGATGAAAACCGCCTGCGCGTCCGCCGGAATATCCTGGATGAGCGCCACCCGACGGCTCATGCCCGCAAGGACAAGGGCCGCGGTTTCAAGGACCAGCGCCTCCAGATCCTCAGCCGACCTCGGCCGTTCTTCCTTCTTCACGAGGCTTCTGAGGCTCTGGACGATGGCACGTGCGCGTTCCGTCTGCTCGGCCACCTTTTCGATCCCCTGGCGCAGCAAGGGCGGTGAATCGTCGTTCAACAGCCGGCGCATGCCGCGCAGATAGTTGGCGACGGCGGTCAGCGGCTGGTTCACCTCATGGGCCAGCGCGGAGGCCATCTGGCCAAGTTCGCTGAGCCGCGCAACATGCATCAGTTCCGACTGGAGTTCTGCGAGGCGCCGATCACGATTCTCACGTTCGGTCAGATCGCGGACGAAGCCGGTGAAGCGGCGCTCGCCGGGGGCCGTCGCCTCGCCAATCTGCAAATCCATGGGAAAGGTCGTACCGTCCTTGCGAAGGCCCGCCACCACCCGGCCGATGCCGATGATCCGCCGGTCGCCCGTGTCCCGGTAACGTTGCATATAGCCGTCATGCGCCGCCGAATAGGGTTCCGGCATCAGCATCGAGACGTTGCGCCCGACGACCTCTGCGGCGGCATAGCCGAACATCCGCTCTGCGGCCGCGCTGAAGATTTTGATGATCCCGCTCTCGCCGATAACGATGAAGCCGTCCGGATTGCTGTCGAGGATCGAGCGCAGCAGCGCTTCCCGCTGCTGAAAGGCCTCGGCCAGCCGCTGCGTCTCGCTCAGATCGCGGGCAATATCCGATATGCCGATGACCGCGCCGTCAGGGCCGAGGATCGGCGAAAGGGTGAGGGAGACCGGGATGATGCGGCCGTCTTTGGTGACCCGTTTCGTCTCGAAATGCGCGAGGTATTCGCCGCTGCCCACGCGATCGAGGATCGACATCTCCTCCGTAGCGCGATCGGGCGGAATGATGCGGCTAACCGACTGGCCGATGATCTCGGACGCCGGATAGCCGAACAGGCGTTCGGCGGCGGCGTTCCAGTAGGTGATCTTGCCCCGCCGGTCCTTGCCGATGATTGCGTCATTGGAGGAGGAGGCGATGGCCGCCAGGAAAGGCCGCACATCCTCATCTTTCTGCCCAGCCACCTCCGCCACATCATCAGACCGGGACATCCATCACCTCTTCCACCTCATGTCATCCTGCCGCGGCTGGTCCGGCCAGGGCCATCGCTCGGTTCGAAGTCTCCGCTCCCCTGCTCCGGCGGCCGTGCCGCCAACACCAGACGCACGAGATCGGGCAGGGTCTCGACGCCGAGCTTCTGGAGCACGCGGGCGCGGTGCACATCGATGGTGCGCGGACTCGTGCCGAGAACCCGGGCCATTTCCTTGTTTGAATGGCCCTCAGCCAGTAGGTGGAGCACCTCGCTCTCGCGCGGGGTCAGGGTCGCAATGAGCTGAGAGGCCCGCTGGGCGGCCCGAAGGGCGCCGAGCGCCTGGCGGTTTTCTGCCAGTGCTCGCCGGACGGCGTGCAGCAACTGATCCTCGGCAAAAGGTTTTTCGAGAAAATCGACAGCGCCCGCCTTCATTGCGCGCACCGCCGCGGGGACATCGGCAAAACCGGTCATAACGATGACCGGCAAGCGTACGCCCCGGTCGGCGAGCCGGCTCTGCAGTTCGAGCCCATCCATGCCGGGCATATGGAAATCGGTCAGAACGCAGCCGGCAGGCTGCAGAGACGTGCTCAGCAAATCACTGGCACTTGCATAGGTCACCGGTGCTAATCCTTCCGATTTCAAAAGAAACTCAATCGAAAGCCGGACCCCCTCGTCATCGTCGACGACATGGACCGTTTGCACCACGTCCATCCTGAACCCCTCACCGCCGGACACTGCCTAGCAAATCCGATAACGGTCTCATCTATCAGCGGCCGAGAGACAGCCAGCCACGCCTCACAACGCATGCGCGTTCAACAGAATAAGTACTACCACGTACGTGGCCAAACGAATTTTGCCTAATGGGCGAGCCATGCATTGTCCCCATGTCAGAATTCATTCGGAGACAGCCTGCCATGTTTGCATCCCCGTTCATCTTTGCGAACAAGATTGAGGCAGCACCGGGCAAGAATTTTGGCCTCCCCGTTCTTGCCGCTGCTTCTGCCGCGATCGACGGATTTCGCATCGGCCCGGCAAGCGCCGCGCTTGGACACGTGGAAAATACCGGCGCGCTGGTCGATATCGAAAAAGGCTGCGACATCATTGCCCAGGGCGATGCCGCCGAATATTGTTTCGAGGTCGTCGAAGGATGCGTGCGGAGCGTACAGCGCCTCGAGGACGGACGCCGTCAGGTCAGCGACTTTCTGATGCCGGGCGATGTCTTCGGCCTGGATGCCGTCGGCGAACACGAGTTCGCGGCCGAGGCCGTAACGGCCGTCACCATCCGGCGCCTGCGCCTGTCCACCGTGGAACTGCTGGCCGAGGAGGATGCCGCCTTCGGGCAACGACTGCGCCGTCACCTGACCCGCCAGGCCAAGGCCATGCGCAGCCGGATCGTCCTCCTGGGTCGCATGACCGCCGCTGAACGGATCGCGGCCTTCCTGCTCGAAATGACGGAGCGGCTGGAAGGATCGAGGCAGGGCATCGTGGAGCTGCCGATGAGCCGGGGCGACATGGCGGATTATCTCGGCCTCACGATCGAAACGGTTTCCCGCTGCCTGTCCGATCTGAAGCGCTGCGGTGTCATCTCCGTCAAAGGTGCGCATATCGCCATCCACAATCGCCGGGCGCTGACTGCCGAAACGCTTCACTGAGGACGGTCATCGGTCTGCCCGTTGACCGAGTGTGCGTCCAGCATGGGGCTCCGCGTCCTGCGGTTCTGACCGGCGCGCATCTTCCACGATATTGTCGCTGGTGCAGAATGCCAAAGCGGGGCAGAGCGGCCCGTACGCCTCTCACGTTTCCGGAATGCCCTTGCGATGATCTTTGGCCGATGCATGCGGGCGGGCAGCCCGGCGGAAATCTTCCTGGCTTTCCTGCGCCTTGGTCTCACAGCCTTTGGCGGACCCATCGCCCATCTCGGCTATTTCCGGCAGGAATTCGTCCTTCGCCGCGGCTGGATCGACGAGCCGGGCTATGCCGATCTCCTGGCCCTCTGCCAATTCCTTCCGGGACCGGCCTCGAGCCAGCTCGGCTTTGCACTGGGTCTTCGCCGCGGCGGCGGCATTCTGGGCGGCCTCGCCGCCTGGGCGGGCTTCACCCTGCCTTCGGCTCTGCTGCTGCTCGTTTGCGCGCTCGTGGCGGGGCGTATGCAGGGGCCGCTTGGCCAGGCCCTGCTGCACGGGCTGCAACTCGTTGCCGTCGCCGTCGTCGCACAGGCGGTCTGGGGCATGACCCGAAGCCTGGCGCCCGACCGGCCGCGCGCCGGCATCGCGCTCGCCGGCCTCTGCCTCGTGCTGTTGGTTCCGCAGAGCCTGGTGCAGCTCGGCGTGATCGCGCTCGGCGCCCTGGCCGGGCTGCTGCTCTGCCGCCAGGCTCCGATCACGGCCACAGGCCATGTCACTGGCCCGGTTTCCCGACGGGCGGCGGCCATGGCCCTGCTGCTCTTCCTGCTGCTGTTCCTGATACCGAGGACCGGATTCTGGGGCGGGCTCGGGCATTTCTCTGCCTTTTACCGGGCGGGTGCCTTCGTCTTCGGGGGCGGTCATGTCGTCCTGCCGCTGCTGCAGGCGCGACTGGTGACGCCGGGCTTCCTCGGCGAGCATGATTTTCTCGCGGGCTACGGACTTGCCCAGGCCGTGCCCGGGCCGCTCTTCACCATCGCAGCCTATCTCGGCGCCGCCATGGCGGCCGCTTCCCATGCCTCGGGCGCGCTCGTGCTCGCAGCCGCCGGCATCGCACTCGCCGGCATCTTTCTGCCGGGCCTGCTTCTCCTTGTCGGCATCCTCCCCTTCTGGGACCGGCTTCGCTTGCATCCCAGCGCCCAGGCCGCGATGCGCGGTGCCAATGCCGCCGTACTCGGCCTGCTCGGTGCTGCCCTTTATACCCCGGTCTGGACCAGCGCCGTGCGGGGGCCGCCCGACGTCGCGGTCGCGGCAACCGGCTTCCTGCTGCTCACGGTCTGGAAGGCACCACCTTGGAGCGTCGTTCTCCTTCTCGCCGCCCTCGGCATGGCGGGCGTTTGACAATCTTCACGTCTCGTTCATATTCATCACGAAGTCGTTATGTTTTATGAAACCTTATCTCCGTAAAAGCCATCTGTCGGCGCGCCGACGCGCTTTCAACTTTACCCAGGGCGGATACCGCTGCCATGCAGATGACCGCACCCGAATCTGCAGCCATCTCCGATCACTGGGCGATCTGGCTGCTGCACCAGCGTCATGGCGATGACGCAATCTATCGCACCCATCTTCACGCCAGACTGCAGCATTATGCGGATCGGGTACTGGACGCGGCGAAACTCGCTCACGGCGCCCGCCTGCTCGACATCGGTACCGGAGACGGGCTGGTCGCCTTCCGCGCGTTGGAGCGTATGAAGAACCAGCTTGCCGTTACCATGGCCGATACCTCCGTCTCCATCCTGCGTCTGGCGGAAGGTCTCGCGCGGCAGCGGGGCGTCGCCCGTCACTGCCGTCTCTTGCAAACCGATGCACAGGATCTCGCTCTCATCGAGGACGGGACACTCGATGCCGTCACGACGCGATCGGTTCTGGCCTATGTGCCGGACAAGCCCGCCGCGTTCCGGGCCATGTATCGTGTGCTCAAGCCCGGCGGCCGGCTTTCGATCGCCGAACCTGTGATGCGGGACGATGCGCTCAACGCTATCGCCCTTCGCGCCGTGCTGGACCGGCGCGATCCAGATAATGAGGACCAGCTGTTGCCGCTGCTGCACCGCTGGAAGTCCGCGCAATACCCGGACTCGACTGAGCGGCTGGAGGAGACGCCGATGACGAACTATACGGAACGCGATCTGCTGCGCTTCGCTCAAAATGCCGGCTTCGGCGATCTCGATCTGCAATTGCACATCCACGTCGATCCGCCACGGCCCATCACCTGGCAGACCTTTCTCAAGATATCCCCTCATCCCCTGGCACCGACGCTCAGCGCCGTGATGGACAAGCGCTTTTCGGAACCGGAGAAGAGCTTTTTCGAAAGCGTGCTGCGCCCGGCAATCGAATCCGGCAACTATCCGAGCAGCGAACGCATGGTCTATCTCTCGGCGACCAAGCCCGCCTACAACTGACCGCGGGCCGCGGTCAGATCTCCGCCCGATCGCGCTCACTGCGCTGCCGGTTACGAGGCCGCGGCGTCGTTATGGTGATGCCGCGTCGGACCCAGAACATGCGGCGCAGGATGTCGTGGCCGAGCAGGTGATGCAGCACCGCGATGCCCGCGTGACCGAAGAGATAAATCCACATCAGGTTGGCCATCGTCTTGTGCAGACCGAGCGCGAGATGGCCGATACTCGATCCCGTCATGACGAAATAGAGCGTCCCGGTCGCCGCCATCCCCGTGAGGGTCAGCAGCCCGAGCCCGTGCACCGCACTTGCGAAAGCGCCGTCGCTCTCGGCCAAGGGATCGCGCTGCAGAATGCTGCGAAGCTGGGCGATCGCATCCCTGATCACCGCCCCGATGGCCGGGGGAGAGAACCAGGGGAACAGCCTGCCGATGGTCGTCTCGCCACGCCGCACGAGGGTCCAGAGCCAGAAGCCGAGGACGAGACCAAAACTGCCCATGCCGACATATTCATGCAGCGCATAGAGGGTGGAGGGTGCCTCGCCGGGAAACGGCCGGCTCATGAATTGGCTGCTCCCCAGTTGATTGATCACGGAGAGGAGCAGCAGAAGGTGCAGAAGGCGGGTCGCATGCGAGCGCCGCGCTTCGCCATGCGCCACGCTCTGATAGACCGCTGCGCGCGACAGCAGGCTACGACGCAGGATCTGCCTCGGTGCGATGAAGCTCATGAGGACCTCAATTGTTGTAGACCGCGTGACAGGAACGGCACTCACCCACGAGTTCCTCGAAATGCGGACGAAAGCGCGCGACCGAGCCACTGTCCTTTGCCGAGGCCGCCGCCGTCTGGGCGAAGCGGCGGAAGCGGGCGGCGAAATCCCGGGCCTCCGGCGAACTGCCGCTCACATGCCCGGCGACCATGCTGGCATCGGTCACGTAGGTGTGGATAGTCGCCGCCACCGCCGCCTGGTCGAAGGGACGGTCGCCTGCCAGCATTGCGTCGATCTGCCGACGGTCGTGGTTCCAGCTCTGCATGACAGGAGCCAAGGCGATACCGGCGAAGGCGGTGCCGGGTACGAGGATCGCCGCCGCCAGAATCATTTTGCTGATCACTGTCTTCATCCGCCTGCGTCTCCTCGGCTCTCGCTCGGCGGCTCTTATCGCCGGCCCGGCTTACGACAACCTGACAGGCCGCCGGCCCTGCCCTAATGTTCCTGTAAGCTTCGCGGCCGATGATCGGCCGGCGGGAGGGACTGGCGGAGATGCGACTGCTGGCGATCGAAGATGAGCCTGAACTTGGCGTGCTGCTGCGCACGGCGCTCGAACGCGGTGGTTTCGCGGTCGACCTGGCAGCGAACCTCGCCGAGGCGCGGGATTTTCTCGCCGTCGTCGGCTATGACGCGGCAATCCTGGACCGCGCCTTGCCCGATGGGGACGGCATTGCCTTGCTACGCGAGATCCGGCGGTCCGACACCAGCCTGCCGATCCTGATCCTGACCGCGCGGGACGGGCCGGAAGATCGCGTGCTGGGGCTCGATTCGGGCGCGGACGACTATCTCGTCAAACCCTTCCACATGCCGGAACTTGTCGCCCGGCTCCGCGCCCTGCTCCGGCGACCCAATGCCGCGCTTGGCATCACCCTGACACTCGGCAATCTCGCGCTCGACACCGTCGGACGGCACATCCGAATCAACGCGCAGGATGTCTCCTTCACCCCGCGCGAAACCTCGATGCTGGAAATCCTGTTGCGGCAGCAGGGCAGCGTGGTCGTGCGAGAAATCATGGAGCAGCGCCTCTACAGTCTAGACCGCGAACTCGGCTCCAATGCGCTGGAAGTGCTGGTCCACAGGCTGCGACGCCGCTTGCAGGAAGCAGGCGCCACGCCGGTCATTCATACCATCCGCGGCGTGGGCTACCTCATGGCCGAACCCGCGTGAAGGCAGCGCCGCGGCGCGGGCGCCGGCCTTGGTCGCTTACCGCCCGCCTCGCTTGGCGGCTCGCCGGCGTCATGCTCTGCACCATTCTGCTCGCGGCCGGAGCCGTCGCCTGGCGGACGGTCGCGACGCTGCACGATCTCGACGACGCGGCGATGCAACAGCAAGTGGATTTCCTGGTCCGCCATCTGCCGAAAGGCGCGGCCGACCAACCCTTCGAACTGCCACGCGCCGTCACCGATCGATTTCGTCTTTCGGACGGCGATACCGTCTTTCTCATCCTCGGCACGGGCGGACGGTTGCTCTCCACCTCGGACCCGGATGAAGCCGCCATCCTCAGCCCGCTCCTGCCCGACACCGTCGGGCCCGGCTTCCTCCGGCTGCCGCCCACGCCCGGCCACCCACAAGGATTGATGGGGTTTGCGCGCAACGTGGATGGGCGGCTCGTCCTTCTCCTGCAGGGGCGGGAGCAGGCGGAAGCAATCGTCGACAGTCTGACAACACAGTTTCTGGGGACCGCCGTCTGGCTGCTACTGCCGATCGGCCTCCTTATGCTCGGTGTCAGCATCGTCACGTTGCGACGCGGGCTCCGCCCCCTCACCCGCGCCTCGGCCGCCGCCACCGCGATCCGCCCAGGCGAGCCCGGCCGCCGCCTGCCAGCCGAAGGCCTGCCGCGGGAAGTGACGCCGCTGGTCGATGCCGTGAACGAGGCGCTGAGCCGGCTGGAACGCACCATCGCCGCCCAGCGCAGCTTCATGGCCCAGGCGGCACACGGACTGCGCACACCGCTCGCCGTGCTCACAGCCCGGCTGGACGGTATGGCCGAATCACCGGAGGTCTGTGGCCTGCGCCACGATTCCGACCGCATGAGCAGGCTCGTCTCCCAACTCCTCCGCATGGCGCGGCTCGAAAGCCTGCCGGTCGATCTCTCCGAGGCGATCGACCTGCACGACGTCGCGGCCGAAGCGGTCGCCGGCCTTGCACCGCTCGCTATTCGCGAGGGGGTGGAACTGGCCCTGACCGGGGAAGCATCACTAACCGTCACCGGCAACCGCGCCGCTCTTCTGCTGGCGCTCATCAATCTTGTCGAAAATGCCCTCGGCTATGCGCCGCGGGGAACGACGGTCGAGGTGGCGGTCTGTGCGCCGCGGGAAATCGCGGTGCGCGACCGTGGGCCCGGCATCCCGCCCGGGCAGGAGGCCCGGCTGCTGCAGCCCTTCGAGCGCGGGCCCCATGCGCGTGAGGGCGGAGCCGGCTTGGGCCTCGCCATCGTGGCGCAAATCGCAGCAGCTCATGGCGGGAGCCTCAGCCTCGCGCCGCGCAGCGGAGGCGGCACGGAAGCCCTCCTCACCCTCGGCACCGAGGGCCCGACGGCAGGCGAGGACGCGCCGCCGCTTGCGCGTTAACCGTCCGAATACATATCGAGATGCTCCGTTACAGCCCCAGAGGCTAGACCGAGCGCATCAATTCAAAGGATTGCCGCATGCCTGTTGCCACGCGTGACATCGCCGGACGAACCCACGCGGGGCGCTGGTCCGGCCGCTATGACGGGCTCGCGATCGCGTTCCATTGGCTGACGGCCTTGCTGGTCGTCTCACTCTTCGCCTTCGCCCAGATCTGGGGGTTCCTGCCGCGCGGGCCCGCACGACACCTGCTTCAGGGCCTGCACGTCTCCCTTGGCTGCCTGCTGGTGGCGATCGTGATCGCGCGCATCCTTTGGCGCGTCTTCGGATCCGTGCGTCTGTCGCACCCCGGCATGGTCGGCAAGCTCGCCCAGGCGGGGCATGGCGTGCTCTATCTCCTGCTGCTTGCCATGATTGTGACCGGGCCGCTGAAACGCTGGGCGGCCGGCCAGGCGCTGAATGTCTTCTGGCTCTTTTCAATCCCCTCGCCGCTTCCGGCGGAGCCGGTCCTGCGCGCCCCCGTTGGCTTCATCCATTTCTGGGCGGCCTGGGCCGTGATTGTCATTGCCGGACTGCATGCAGCGACGGCGCTCTTCCACCACTATGCGCTGAAGGACGGGGTGCTACGGCGAATGATCCCGCTGCGCTGAACGACGGCCGCGAGCGGGCTTAGAGCGTGGAACGCAAGGCGTAGCGGCCAGGTCCGGTCACATAGAGCAGCAGGAAGCCGCCGATGATGCTCACGTTCTTGAAGAAGTTAATTTCTGCCTCGAAATGGGCCGTGCCGCTCATGGTCCAGTAGGGATGGCCGATGAAGGCGGTGGCGAGGGTATAGATCGCCATCACCAGCGCCAGCGGCCGCGTGTAGACTCCAATCACAAGCGCGATCGACACGAAGACCTCGATGACGATGGCAATGATGGCCGCCGCCCAGGGCAGCGGAAGGCCGCTATGAGCCATGTAGCCGACTGTGCCGGAAAAGCCGGTGATCTTGCCCCAACCGAAAATGAGAAAGAGCAGGACAAGAAGGATGCGCGCGACGAGGATGACCTCGTCGCGCAGCCTGTCACTGGCGAAGCCTTGCATGCGTCTCTCCTGAACGAACGGTGAGCGGCCATCATGGCGCGCATAGCGGAATGATCAGGATCTATGAAGGTTTTGGCAGTGAAAACAATGACTTTGCCGAAGGTTTCAATCGGTGACCTGTCAGAAGCGCCCCTCACCGGCGAAGAGCGTGCGCGTCGCGCCGCCAACCCAGATGGCGCCCTCCGCATCGCGATCAATCCGCACGCGCCCCCGCCGCCCGAGCACCGTGCCCTGCGCCGCGACATAGCCATCGGTCACGCGGCCGGAGGCGAACAGCCATTGCGCGACGGACGCGTTGAGGCTGCCAGTGACCGGATCCTCTATCACCGTGCCTTCGGCATTGGAGAACAGCGCACGCACCTCATAAGCCGCTTCGCTTCCTGGGGGATGGGCGCCGATGAGGCCGATGTCGACATGACGCCCCGGCGATACGTCCGGCTGCACCGCCAGCACCGCCTCGGCGGAAGAGAGCATGATGCCGAGCCAGCCCGGCCCGTTGTCGATCCAGGCGGCATCGACGATCGCGTCCACATGGATGCGCAGGACGGCGGCAGCCTCGGCAATCACCTCGTCGCTCGGTCGACCCTCCCGCACGAGCGGCGGGGCCGCGAAGGCGTAGCCCTGCGGCGTCTCACGGATCGGGACGAGACCGACGCCGCATTCCTGCATGATCTGCCCTGGCCGGCGCGGCGTGCCGCCCGCCTCTATCCAGGCATGGCAGGTGCCGAGCGTCGGGTGCCCGGCGAAGGGCAATTCACGCGCGAGGGTGAAGATGCGGACGCGATAATCCGCTTCCGGATTTTCCGGCGGCAACAGGAAGGTCGTCTCCGACAGATTGAGCCAGCGCGTAATACGCTGCATGGTCTCCGTGTCGAGGCCCGCCGCATCGGCCACGACCGCGAGCGGATTGCCTGAAAATTCACCGCTGCCGAAGACATCGACCAGCCGGAAGGGGCGCGCCATTCTCTTTCTCCCTTTGCGTGAAGCTGCGGAATCCTACGCTGAGTGGCGCCGCTGCAACCATCCGGCCCGCCGCATGAGACCAGCCGCGCGACGCGCGGCGAACCGGCCGGTATCTTGCATCGCCAGCCCCCAGGCTGCCACCTTGCCGCCCTTGCGCTATCCGGACCGGAGTTTTTCCTAGAAATGACTGACAGCAAACTGCCCGCCTTTGATCTCGTCGAACTCACGGTCGAAAAGGCTCAGGCCGCCATGGCCAGCGGAGCCATGACGTCCGAAGCCCTGACCCAGGCCTTTCTGGACCGCATCGCCGAATACAACCCGAAATACAACGCCATCCTGTTCATGAACCCGGATGCGCTGGAAACCGCGCGCGCGATCGATCGTCGCCGAGCCGCTGGTGAGAAGCTCGGCCCGCTGGCCGGCATCCCAGTCGTGGTGAAAGATCCGATGGACATGGTGGGCATCCCCACCACCGCCGGCTGGGCGCAGCTCTACAGCAAGGCGGGTGGCGTCGATCTGATGCCTTCGACCGACAGTCCGGTCGTCGCCCGCATGAAGGCCGCCGACACCGTCATCCTCGGCAAGACCAATGTGCCCATCCTCAGCCATACCGGCGCCGATGCGAATGACAGTTTTGCCGGCCCCACGCTGAATGTCGCCGCACCCGACTTGCTGCCCGGCGGCAGCAGCACCGGCACCGCCGCGTGCGTGGCCGCAAGCCTTGCGGTGCTCGGCCTTGCCGAGGAGACCGGCGGTTCGATCCAGAATCCGGCCTCGGCCCAAGGTCTCGTCGGCATCAAGCCGAGCCACGCGCTGGTGCCCAATGCCGGCGTGGTGCCGCTCTCCGCTCATCGCGATGTCGTGGGCCCGATCGCCCGCTGCGTGCGGGATGCCGCCCTCTGCCTGGACGTGCTGGCGGGCTTCACCGCAGAAGACCCGAAGACGATTGCAGGCGTCGGCCACAAGCCAAAGGGCGGCTACACCTCCAAACTCTCCAAGGACGCGCTTGCCGGCAAGCGTATCGGCCTGTATGGCGCAGGCTGGCGCAACCAGCCGCTCTCGGAGGAGACCGCCAGCCTCTACGCGCGCGCGCAGGTGGAGCTGAAAGCCGCTGGCGCCATCCTGGTGGAAGACCCTTTCGCGGGCTCGGGCTTCGCCGATCTCCGCCACCAGACCGTGCCGGGCCAGGATTTCGATGCCCGCGGCTTGGAATCCGTGCCCTACGACGTGGAGCAGTATCTGAAGCGCCTTGGGCCAGACGCCGCCCTGAAGACCTTCGCGGAATTCGCTGAGGCGACCAAGGGAGACGATGCCTTCGCTCCCGGCGGCGCGCTGCACTACATGGTCTACCAGCGCCAGTTCGCCGCCTGCCTCGCCAATCCGTCCGTCCCGCCCGATCTCTCCGATTTTATCACGGCGCGGGAGAGCTATCTCGAGATCTTCGGCGCCGTCTTCGCGCAGCACGTGCTGGACGGGCTCTGTTTCCCGCAGATGCGCACCGATCTCGCCGGATTGCACAGCGGCGGACGGATCGACGAGACGACGGTGAGCGAAATCAATATCGCGGGGATTCCCGGCGTCACTGTGCCTGCGGGTTTCTACGCCTCCGGCGCACCCTTCAACCTCATCTTCGTTGGACCGAAATGGAGCGAAGCGGAGATTCTGGCGCTTGCCTATGCCTATGAGCAGGCGACCGGTCACCGCCGCGCACCCACCCTGCTCTGACGCCGGCTCACTCGACCCGATGCCCCGGCTCGCTTAAAACAGGCGGGCCGGAGGCATACAATGACAGCGGATTTCATCACTTCCCTGGTCCCGGACCGGACCGAGGACCATGTGGCGAGCATCGCCCGCACGGTGCGGACAGAAATGCAGGGACTGGCCGCCCTTGAAGCGGCGCTTCCCGCCGGGCTCTCGGAGTCCTTTCTCGCCGCCGCCGAACTCATTGAGCGGAGCGGCTGCGTCATTGTCACCGGCATGGGGAAATCGGGCCTGATCGGCCGCAAGATCGCCGCGACCCTGGCCAGCACCGGCACCCCGAGCCACTTCGTCCACGCGGCCGAGGCGAGCCACGGCGATCTCGGCATGATCGGACCGAATGACGTGGTGCTCGCCCTCTCCTGGTCCGGGGAGACACCGGAGCTCGCCGATATCGTGGCCTATACCCGCCGCTTCGGCATCAAGCTGCTGGCCTTGACCTCACGCGCCGACAGCGCGCTGGGTCGGGCGGCCGATCTTTGCCTGGTGCTGCCGCTGGCCGAGGAGGCCTGCCCAAACGGCCTGGCGCCAACCACCAGTACCACCATGCAGCTCGTCGCCGGGGATGCGCTCGCCGTTCTCCTTCTCGAGCGGCGGGGTTTCACGGCGGGCGACTTCCAGCGTTACCACCCGGGGGGTAAACTCGGCGCCCGGCTGCTGACGGTCGGCCAACTCATGCATGTAGGAGAGGCGCTGCCCGTGGTACGTCACGATGCGACGCTCTCCGAGGGCATTGTGGAGATGACCTCCAAGCGCTTCGGCATCGCGGCCGTAGTGGATGGCGCAGGCCATCTCGTGGGTGCGCTGACGGACGGCGATCTCCGCCGCGCCTTCCGCGCCGGCTTCGCCGATGTGCCGGTGGAGCAGGCCATGGGCCGCCGTCCGCAGATCATGGCGCCGGGCGATCTCGCCGCTCAGGCGCTGGCGCGGATGAACGAGACGCGCATCACCTGCATCTTCGTGGTGGAGGGCGAGAAGCCGGTCGGCCTCGTCCATATCCACGACCTGCTGCGCGCGGGGGTGGCCTGAACCGGGCGGGATCTCAACGACGAAAACCCCGCGCAAGCGCGGGGTTTTCCGAAGTCTCTCAACCGGCGCCGGGATTGGGGCGCCGCGGGATTACTTGATTTTGGCTTCGCGGAAGACGACGTGCTTGCGGGCCACCGGATCGTATTTCTTGAATTCCAGCTTGCCGGTCTGCGCGCGCGTGTTCTTCTTGGTCACATAGAAATAGCCCGTCTCCGCGGTGGAGAGGAGCTTGATCTGAACGGTGTTCGACTTCGCCATAGGTCCAATTCCCGTCGCCGCCCATAAACCACCGTCGCCGCCCCCGCGGCATCGGCGCTCCCGACCAGCGCATTATTTCCAAAACGAGGGCCGCACATGGCCCATCCCGCCCCCTCCGGTCAAGCCCAACCGACGCAGAGCGGACCCTATTCCCCGGAAAGTTCCCGTCGCCTGCGATCGAGCTCCTCGGAATAGCGGCGCAGCGCGTGCTGTTCAGTCAGCAGACCAATGACCCGCAGGGTCTCCTGGCTGTCCACCACGGCCAGCGCATCGCTTTCCGATTCCGCGAAAAGGGCAATCGCGGTTTTCACCGTCATCGCAGGCGTCAGCACGGTATCGGCGACATGGATGAGTTCGCCCACGGTCTCGGCAGCCATATCAGGGCTGAAGGCCTCGGCCGTCTGCACGATGCCGGCATAGCGGCCACTATCGTCGACCACCACCACGCGATGGGTGGAGCCGAGCGGGAATTCTCGCCGGAAGACCTCGAGGGACGTGGAACCCCTGACCGTGCGGGTGTCCCGCCGCATCATCCGTCCCACGCTCAGCGTGTTGACCCAGCCGATATCGACGGCACTGCGAATCGCCTCGCCGCGCAGATGAAAACGCCAAGTCGCGAACGAGTAGCCGAAGGTGCGCCGTGCAGTCAGCGACGAGACGATGACGGCGGCAAGTACCGCGACGGTCAGCGGAAAGCTGCCGGTACTTTCGAGGGCCAGAAAACACATGGTGAGCGGCCCACCGATAACGGCGACTGCCATCGCACTCATGCCGATCAGCCCATAGACCACGGGCGACATGACCGGCCCCACGGCGAGCAACGCCAGCACGCCTGCGAAGATCTTGCCGACGAGCGAGCCCAGGAACAGCGAGGCGAAGAACAGACCGCCCCTGAAGCCGGAGCCGATCGAGACCGCGGAGGCGATGGATTTGAGCACCAAGCCGGTCGTGATGAGCAGCAGAGGGTAATCCATGCCGAGCCCCTCGCGCAGCGCGCCATGGCCGGAGGAGAGCACCATCGGCGTCACCAGGCCGCAGAGACCGACGACGATCCCGCCCACCATCGGTCGGCTCCAGACCGGCAGCGGGCTGCGGCGGAACCAGCTTTCGGCGATCGTCACGCCGCGCATCACGGCGATCCCGGCCAAGGCGCAGATAATGCCGAGTGCCAGGATCGGGATATATTGCACCACCGGGAAGCTACTCGGCAGGATCAGGTCGAAACCGTCGATCCCGCCGTGCAACCCGCGCTCCACGAAGACGGCGGTGAGCGAGGCCACCACGACCGGCGCCAGATTGGCGATGGTATAGGTGCCGATGACGAGTTCGATGCCATAGAAGGCGCCGGCCATGGGCGCATTGAAGGCGGCGCCGATGGCGCCCGCCGCCCCGCAGCCGACCATGAGCCGCAGGTCGCTGCGGCGCAGCCGGAAGCTCCGCCCGATGTAGGAGGCGATGGCCGAGCCCATCTGCGTATAGCCGGCTTCGAGTCCCACCGAGGCCCCGACACCGCAGGAGAGCAGCGTCTGCACGCAGACGATGATGCTGTCGATGACCGACATGCGGCCGCCGTAGAGCGCGTTCGCCTCAATCGGGTCGACCGCGCGGCGCGGCCGCCAGCGTGCGAGAACGAGGCCACCCAGCCCCATCAGGAGGCCGCCCAGCATCGGCACGAGCATCAGGCGCGGAATGGCGATTTCGGAAGCGGAGCTGAGGCGGCTGCCCTCGGGGATACCGAACAGCGTTTCATGCATCAGTTCGATCGTGCCGTTCATGACGACGACAACGATGCCGGCACAGATACCGATGGCAGCGGCGAGGACTGTGAGCCAGATTTCATCAGCACGGACCAGGGCACGGAGCGTCTGCGGGGCGTGCAGAACCCACTCCCCCCATTGCTGACGGCGGCTGCGGCTCGACAGGGAGCGCGTCGACATCGTGCGGGCCGTCCTCGGTCTCTCTCTACCCAGGCACCCGCGAAGGGTGAATGCCGGCGGGGTTGCCAAACGGAATTCCAGGTGGCGCCCGACCAGCCGCCGCCCATCCCGCCCGACACCGCCTTTTGCTGCGGTGCAGTTCTTTAGCTCACAACTTCATGGAGGAAGTAAGACCCGCAGGAGCAAATTTGCCCTATTTTCGCATTTCTGAAGGCTCGGCACGGCAATCCAAAAACGAAAAGGGCGTGCCGGGAGGAGACCCCCGGCACGCCCTCCTCATCTGCGGAGCAAAGCCCCGAACCGTGCGCTATAGTTGTCGCGCGGCGGTGAAGGTCAGCACCAGGAAGACGATGCAGATGACCAGGAAGATAAAGAACAGGAACTTCGCGATTGCCGCCGACGCACCGGCGATACCGCCAAAACCCAGCGCACCGGCAATGATTGCAATGATCGCGAAGATGATCGCCCATTTCAGCATGACGAACCCCTCGGTTTGTTGTTATCCCGACGTGGGTGCGGCTCCGCTGTTTTCCACCGCGGTCCGGCCTGGACTGTCTTGATTCCTGTGGATTGAGGCCACGGTTTACGGAAACGTGAAGTGCGGCCGCCGCACCGTTCAAGTGCGCAACCGAAATGCGCCAGCCGCGCCGTCCTTCGGCAACAGCGCAACCTGCTTTCCCTTCTGCCATTGCGACAGGCAGGAGAAGGCCCGCAGATTCTGCCCGTCCTGGCCGAAAAGCGCACCCCAGCCATTGGCGAGCGACCCCCGCGCCAATGCGATGCCGCGGACGACGGCAAGCACCTTGTCCTTGTCCGCGCTCTTGGCGAGACGGAGGATATCGAAGCAAAGCCCGGCTCCGGCAAAATGGGAAAAGCTGAGTCCGGAACGCGGGCTCGCCCCGAAATTCTGCTCGTAGAGGGTCCCCACCATGCCAGCATCGGGAGCAAGCCGCGCATCGACACCATAGGGTACCACCCCCACGGCGAGCGTGCCGTCGAAGCCGGGCCCCACCATTGCCGCCGTTTCCATCGAACCATAGGCTGCAGAGATGCCAATCAGCACCTGGGGCCGCCAATCGCGGGCGGCGAGCGCGGTAAACAGCAGCACTACCCCCTCCGCCAATCCGTGATGGATGAGGATATCGGGTTTCATAACGGCAAGCCTCTCGGCGAGCGCTCCAAAATCCGCAGCTCCCGGCTGGTAGGCTATGCTCATGGGCGGGCTGACGCCGTGGCGATGGGCGGCAGCCGCGATCAGCGGTTGGACCGCGCTGCCTGGAGTGTCGTCGGCATAGAGCAATGCCACCGAGAGCTTGTCTGCGGGGCGTTGGAGGGCCGAGGCGATGACGGTCGCGATCGCTTCCAGGCAGCGATCAGCAACTCCGGCCTCTGTGTCACAGAGGCGCAGGAGATAGTGGAAGCCACGCGTGGTGATGGCGGGCATCGTACCCGTCAGTTCCCAATAGGGCACGCCGGACCCCTCGCTCGCCTCGCTGGCGCCAAGGCTCAACATGCTTTCGCCAGTGCCGAAGATGAGAGCCGGCTGCTTATCGGAAATCAGGCGCCGCGCTTCCGCGACAGCACGGTCCGGATCGGACGCATCGCCGAGGGCCAGGCTCACCTGTCGGCCCAGCAGGCCACCACCCGCATTACAGAGATCGGTCGCGAGTTGCACACCGCGCAGGCATTCGTTGCCCTGGGCCGCCAGCGGCCCGGAGAGGGGGAAGAGCGCGCCGATGACGAGGCTCTTGTTGTCGGGCGGCCGCGGTGGCGTGCCCGCCTGGGCTGACCTGCCTCCAGGCATCGCCACGCCGGCGATGCCAAGACTGAGGCCCGTCGCCAGTCCGCTGAGAAGATCGCGCCGACGAGCGGCCATGCGGTGACACTCCCACGCGCGGGACAGGCCCGCAGCCGCATGACTAATCCGACGGCCTTGGCGGCGAAAGAGCGGCGGCTTAACTATTATGCTTCAGCGACGCGGGCCGGCGAGGCGCCGCCCGTGCCAGTCTGCCGCGACTCCAGACAAACCGAGGCCCCGATGACCCTGCCGCAGACGATGCGCGTGATTGAAACCAAGGGCGGCGGTGGCCCCGATGTCATGCAACTAGGCTCCGCGCCGCTGCCCGATCTCCGTCCAGGCGAGATCCTCGTGCGTGTCGCGGCAGCGGGCATCAATCGTCCCGATCTTTTGCAGCGCCAGGGGCTCTATCCGCCCCCCGCGGATGCCAGCCCGATCCTCGGGCTCGAGGTCGCGGGGCATGTCGCGGCGGTCACGCCTGGCGTCGTAGGCTGGTCCGTTGGCGATGCGGTCTGCGCCCTCGCCAATGGCGGCGGCTATGCCGAATACTGCGCTATGCCGGCGGGCCAAGCCCTGCCCTGGCCGAAGGGTTATGATGCCGTGCAGGCGGCAGCCCTGCCGGAAAATATGTTCACCGTCTGGGCCAATCTGTTTCAGATGGGCCGGCTGCATGCGGGCGAGAGCGTGCTGGTGCATGGCGGCACGGGCGGCATCGGTATCACCGCCATCCAGCTCGCCGCCGAATTCGGCGCGGTCGTCTTCACGACCGTCGGCGGCCGGGACAAGGCCCGAGCGGCCGAGCGCCTCGGCGCCCACGCGGCGATCGACTACAACGAGGCAGATTTCGCCACCGAAATCGCGCGCCTGACGGCCCATCGGGGGGTCGACGCGATCCTCGACATCGTGGGGGCACCCTATTTCTCGCGCAACATTGCCTCCCTCAAGCGCGGCGGACGGCTCATTTTCCTCGCCTTCCTGCAGGGTTCGACGATCACCGACGCCGATCTGCTGCCGGTCATGACGAAGCGGCTGACGATCACCGGCTCGACGTTGCGGCCGCGCACGGCGGCCGAGAAGGCCGCTATCGCGAAGGGACTGCAGGAGCGGGTTTGGCCAGTGCTCGATGAAGGGCGTTGCGCGCCGGTAATCGAAACGGTCTTCCCCTTTGCGCAGGTGGCAGAGGCTCACCGGCTGATGGAAGGCCGCGGCCATATCGGCAAAATCATGCTGAGCATGGCGAGCTAACCAGGATGCGCCTGAACGCCATCAGTTTCGGCGAGGCGGCTGACGGCCGCCCGCCCATCGTCCTGCTGCACGGACTCTTCGGCTCCGCTCGCAACTGGGGTCAGCACCAGAAGACGCTTGGCGCCGGCGGGCGGCTGGTCATCGCCCTCGATCTCCGCAATCACGGCGACAGCCCGCACGGCCCTGTCACCTCCTACGCCGCCATGGCGGAGGACGTGGCCGAAACGCTGGAGAGCCTGGGACATCGCCTCTGCCGCCTGCTCGGCCATTCCATGGGCGGCAAGGTCGCCATGGCACTCGCCCTTTCCCGCCCGGCCCTGCTTGACCGCGTCGTGGTGGCCGATATCGCGCCGCGCACCTATGAGCACGGCAATGCCGATCTTGCAGCCGCCATGCGGGGCTTGGAGATCACACCCGGCATGACGCGTGCGGAAGCGAGCGCCGCTCTCGCATCGCGCATCCCCAATGCCATGATCCGCTCCTTTCTCATGCTCAATCTCCGCCTCGGCAATACACAGCCCAACGGCTGGCGCATCGGTCTTTCAGAGATCGCGGAGGGAATGAGCGTGATCGAGGGCTGGCAGCCGGTCCCCCGGGTTTATGACGGGCCGGCCCTCTTCATCACGGGCGGCCGCTCAGACTACGTGCCGGAAACAGCCTATCCCGACATCCGCGCGCTTTTCCCGGCGGTGCGCTTCGCGACACTGCCCGATGCCGGGCACTGGCTGCATGTGGACGATCCGGCGGGCTTCCTCGCAGCAGTCACTCCCTTCCTGGATGGGGCTGAGGCATGAGCAAGACGATTCTCATCACCGGCGCCAGCCGTGGCATCGGCCGTGCGACTGCGCTTCTGGCGGGGGCGCGCTGCTGGTCCGTTGGCGTCAACTACGCCGGCAACCGGCAGGCCGCCGAATCTGTGGTGGCCGAGGTCGAAGCCGCCGGCGGCAGCGCTGTCGCAATCCAGGGCGATGTCGCGGAGGAGGCGGAGGTCATCGCCATGTTCGATGCCACCGAAGCGGCCTTCGGCCCACTCGACGGCGTCGTCATCAATGCCGGGATCGCGGCGCAATCCATGCCGCTGGCCGAGATGGAGGCCAGCCGCATAAAGCGGCTCTTCGATGTCAACGTCTACGGCGCCTTTCTTTGCGCGCGCGAGGCGGCGCGGCGTCTTTCGACAAGCCGCGGCGGACGCGGCGGCGCTATCGTTATCGTCTCCTCCGTCTCCTCCCGCCTCGGCTCGCCCTTCGAATTCATCGATTATGCGGCGTCCAAGGGAGCGATGGACACGCTGGCGATCGGCCTCGCCCGCGAACTGGGCCGCGAGGGCGTGCGGGTGAATGCCGTGCGCCCAGGATTGACGGCGACCGAAATCCACGCGACCGCCGGCCAACCTGACCGGGCGGCGCGGCTGGGCGAGACCACGCCCATGGGCCGTGCGGCCGAGCCAAGCGAGATCGCCGAGCCGATCCTCTGGCTGCTCAGCGACGCCGCTTCCTATACCAGCGGCGCGGTGCTGGATGTCTCGGGCGGCCGCTGACCGCAGACTATCCCTGATTGGAATCGGACCATGCTCGATCACGCCTTCCTGTCCGTCAGCGACCTCGAGCGCTCGGTTGCCTTCTATAGCCAGGCACTGACCCCGCTCGGGATCACCATCCGGCATGACTATGACGGGCAGGACGGGCCGCCCGGTCATCCTGACCTCAAGGGTTTCGGATCAGGCGGGCGAATCGGGTTCTGGCTGCGCGCCGGCACGGTGGAGGGGCGGGCCGCCCATATCGGCTTCGTCGCCCATAGCCGGGCCGAAGTCGACGCCGCCTATGAGGCCGCGATGGCGGCGGGTGGCACCGACAATGGGCCCCCGGGGATACGGCTCTACTACGACCCCCGCTACTATGCTGCGAACGTGCTCGACCCGGACGGCTACAGTCTCGAATTCGTCTACAAGAGCTGGCAGCACCCCCAGCCCTGAGGCGCGGCTACGCGCGGCCGAGAAACCCGGCGCGCGTCACTGCAAAACGGTCCCCGAAGCCGCGCAGCCCCACGGGCTGTAGCGCGAGCTGGCGCAGATCGCGCGCGGCGAGGATGGCAGGAAGCGCCGCAGCGACGGCGCTGCGCGGCGGCCGCGGCAGGCGCCGCGCCTCGGCGAGCCAAGCCTCGCCCTGCGCACGCAGTTGGCCGAGAACCGGCATCAGCGCGGGGTCCAGCGGGTGGGCGGCGGCGGCTTCCGGGATCAGCCCCGCCGCCTCCAGCAGGTCTGCGGGCCAGGGCGCGTGGCCCTGAGCCGCGAGCGCGAAGCGGGCGCGGAGCAGCCCCGCCACGCCATAGGCGGCGCCGCGCAGGCGCAGCCCTTCCAGCATCCCGGCCTGGGTGACGCCCAGCGCGCGGCCCGCCACAACGGCGAGGCTGCCCGTACCCTGCAACAGCCACTGCCGCCAATCCTCGAGCGTCGGAAAAGCGCCGTCGATCTCCGCCTCGCGCGCCTCGATCATCGCCAGAAGTGGCGCGCGGTCGAACACGCCCTCCCGAATCAAGGTTCGCAGCGGGGTCGATAGCTCGCCCGGCTTCGCCTCCCCCTCCACGACCTCACGCCACCATTGCAGGCGCATGAGGGCGAGCAGGTTCTGGCTCGTCACCTCGCGTGCGCGCGCGAGTTCGTGGTTGAAGGCATAGAGGATGACGAGCCGCTCCCGCAGCTCCGTCGGCGCGAAAAGCAGGGTCAGGAAACGGTCCGGATCGTGTCGGCGCAGCGATTCGCCAAGGGGAGACAGCATGGGCCGCGTGATGGACCGGCGGCTGCCCGATAGCAAGAAGCGGGGAACGAAGGCGAGGCTCTGATAAACTTAGAGTGTGATGGAGGGCTCGGATCGAAGCGGCTCCCCTTCGATCTGATACGATCACACGCTAGCCGCCGACCATGGGTTGACGCTGCCCGCCCTCGGCATAAGGTTAACGGCGACCGGGCGGCCGTGGCTTATCCGCCGCGACGCTTGCCCTCAGCCACCAAAACCAATGGAGCGCATCATGGCTTTCGAGCTTCCCGCACTGCCCTATGACGTCTCGGCCCTCGCCGGGGCCGGCATGTGCCAAGAAACCCTGGAACTGCATCACGGCAAGCACCATCAGGCCTATGTCACGGCGCTTAACGGCTTCGTTGAGAAAAACCCCGCGCTGCAGGGCAAGTCCCTCGAGGAGATCGTGAAGCTCTCCTATGGCCAGAGCGACCTCGCCCCGGTCTTCAACAATGCCGGCCAGCATTGGAACCACATCCTGTTCTGGAAGAACCTCGCGGCCACCGGCGGCAAGCTGCCGGGCAAGCTCGAGACCAAGATCAATGAAGATTTCGGGTCGGTTCAGGCCTTCAAGGACGCCTTCAAGACGGCGGCCACCACGCAGTTCGGCTCCGGCTGGGCCTGGCTCGTGCTCGCCGCCGACGGCAAGCTCAAAGTGACCAAGACCCCGAACGGCTCCAACCCGCTCGCGACGGGCGAAGGTAAGGCCCTCCTCGGCCTGGATGTCTGGGAACACAGCTACTACCTCGACTTCCGCAACCGCCGTCCGGACTATGTCACCAACTATCTGGACAAGCTCGCGAACTACGAATTCGCCGAGGCCGAACTCGCCGCCGCCTGATCCGGCCGCGCGCACACAAAAAAGCCCGGACGCGCGCGCGTCCGGGCTTTTTCTTTGGGCGCTGCGCCCCGGCTCAGCCGGTCTTGGCGGGGGGCTGCGGCGTCGCCTTAGCGTCGTTGGCGACGACCGGCTTGATGATGGCCGAGATGGTCGAACGCAGCACGGTGACGCGGACATTCGGAGCGATCTCGACCTCGATCTCGTCCGAGCCTTCGCGGGTCTTCTGCACGACGCCCAGGATGCCACCGGAGGTCACGACCCGGTCACCGCGCTTCATGGCGGCCAGGCTTGCCTTCAGCGCCTTTTGCTTCTGCTGCTGCGGCCGGATCAGGATGAAATAGAAGACGCCGAAAATGAGGACGAGCGGCGCGAACTGCGCCAAGCTGCCCAGAGAGGAGCTACCGCCGAGCGACTGGGCGAAAGCCGGTGAAATCAGGTGCATGCGGGCATCCGGTTCCGTGACAGAGTGGCGAAGCCAAGGTCGCGAGGCGGGATCAGCGAAGAATATCGCCGCCGACAAGCCGGCTCCAATGCGGCCGGACCATAGGGCGCGGGCCCCCGCCGTCAAGCCTTGTTCAGGCCTGGAACCAGCCTTGTCGGAAATTGCCTATCCTTTTCAATAGGAAACCGCTCCCTTTTGCGGCCCGAGGTCTTGCCCCGCTGGCAGTGCCGCCGGCTGTTTCACCTGCTAATCGACGGAAGTGCCCGATGGATGCCTCGCTCACCGATCTCCTGACCCGTATCGCGGGCGCGCTCGAGCGCTTGGCGCCGCCGCCGGCGAGCGCACCGGATCTCTCGGCCGCCGAGGGCTTCATGTGGCAGCCGGCCGAGCGGCGGCTGGCCCCCGTGCCGCATATCTCCCGGCTGCCAATCGCCCTCATCCAGGGGGTCGAACAGCAGAAGGGCATCATCCTTGAGAATACCCGTCGCTTCGCGCGCGGCCTGCCCGCGAACAACGCCATGCTCTGGGGCGCGCGCGGCATGGGTAAATCCTCGCTCGTCAAAGCCGCCCATGCGGCCGTGGCGGCAGAAGACAGGGGCGCCGGCGTCAGCCCCTTCAAGCTCATCGAGATCCACCGCGACGACCTCAAGACCCTGCCCGAGCTCTTGAACCTGCTGCGCGGCCGGGCCGCGCGCTTCGTCCTTCTGTGCGACGATCTTTCCTTCGAAAAGGAGGATGCCGACTACAAGGCGCTGAAATCGGTGCTCGACGGCGGCATCGAGGGCCGTCCCGATAACGTTCTGTTCTATGCCACCAGCAATCGTCGGCATCTGATGCCGAGGGACATGATCGACAATGAGCGCGCGACCGCGATCAACCCTGGTGAGGCGATCGAGGAGAAGGTGTCTCTCTCTGATCGCTTCGGCCTCTGGATCGGCTTCCACAACTGCGACCAGCCGACCTTCTTTGCAATGATCGAGGGCTACGCCAAAGCTCTGCAGCTGCCAATCGAGACGGAGGCGTTGCGGGCCGGGGCGGTGGAATGGTCGGTCACCCGCGGCGGCCGCTCCGGACGTGTCGCCTGGCAGTATATTCAGGACGTGGCGGGGAGCCTCGGGATCGCGGTCACGGGCAACCTGGACTGACGACCGCGCAACGACGGCCGGACCGTCCGGCCGTCGTTGTTGCCCCCGCTCTGCCCAGAGGAGCGCACGCGCCGTTTCGGACTCTACACCTTCAGCGAATCCCTCAAATTTGTTTCGCTTTCGCAAGATTTTGTGGAAGCAGCTCGCCTCCCCTGCGTCTCGCGCGACCTGCCTCGAGAAACGATCCATGGCAGGCCAAAGAATTTTTGTTGTCATTCCGTTACATATAATCTAAGCAACCAAGACAGGGCGCGCCAGCGCCCCGGCAACAATTAAGAAATTGTTAGAGGTTATACGCTTAAAGATCGTGACCGTGCCTTCCCATGAACCGGGAGACTCTGCCTTAGCGCCCATCCAAGGCCGTCTTCTGTCGCAGCCAAAGACGGAAGCGCTCAGCCTCCCGACCAAGACTGACCTCCATCCCCGTTCCGGTTCCCCTTGAAGGCCGTCATTCATCCATGAGCCTGAGAGCGCGCAAGAAAGCCCGTCCACTCACCACCGCCTCCGCACGGGTGGCCTTGCCGATTCCGTCGCCCGCACGCAGCCAGGCGGCACCCGCAAGCGATCCAGCTGCCGGAGCGGCATCTCTCCCGACCGACGGACTCTGCGTCGACTTCTATCGCGGTTTCTATGAGGATCTGCGCAGCCTGACGGCAAACGAAGCCACCAAACATTGGCACGTCTTCGGGCGTGCCGAAGGCCGCTTTCCCAATGCGGTTCAGCTCATTGAGACCTTCAGAACACGTGGTTGTCTGTTGCCATCTGATTTTGACGCCGCGCTCTACCACCTGCTCTATCCGCAATCGCTGCCGGAGGCAGCATCAGATCTTGATGCGCAGGCGCATTATCTCGGCATTGGCCGCGACCGGGGCCTCGCCTATCGACCCCAAGATCGGGATTTCGTCCGGGAACTCTATCTGGATGACGATTCATCCTACAGTCGCAACCTGCGCGCAGCGGTGCTGAAAGGGGAAACCCCCGCGTTTGAAACAGCGAAGGATATGCTGGCCTCAGTCGGACTCACGGCGGACAGTATCCTTCCGGTCTTCAGCACAACCGACTACATTATCTTCCACAGCGGTCTAGGCCTGCGTCGCAAGGCTCAATGCCTCCATCATTTCGTGTTCCGAGGCATGCCGGCCTGTGCTCCGATCAGCTTCGACATGGTCTTCGATGCCGCCTTCTACCGCGAGATCAACCGCGATCTCACCGAATTGTCGGATTTCGAAAGCTACCGGCATTGGCTCAGCCTTGGCCTGGGGCGGGATGAGGCGCCGAATCGCACCAAGTTCCTGTCTAAACTCCTGCTTCACAAGACCGATCGCTATCCGGAAGGGTTCAAGCCGGCGATCTATGGAATGGCGAACCCCGATCTGGCAGCAATCATCGTCGGGCCCTGGCGGCTTTTGCAGCATTGCGTTCTGAACGGCATTGCCGAGGGACGTGGGGGTACCCAGCTGAGCCGCGGCAATGCTGATCTCTTTCGTGCGGCCGCCGACCTTCAGGCCATCGCCGGGCACCTTCCCCGGGCTCAGTTGATCTATCAGGAAACCTTGCGCGCCGATCCCGATCATGTGACGGCGCGGCGGCATTATGCCGACTGCCTGTTTCGCCTTGGTGATTGGCACAATGCGGCAAGCGAGTACCGCAGGCTGATCCAGACCGGTTTCGAGACCACCTGGACCTTTCTCAACCTTGCCAGCTGCCTCATCGAGCTTCGGGAATGGCAGCAAGCGGCGATGGCCGTGCGCGCGCTGGCCGACAAAAGGCCGGGCGATCTCGGCGTTCAGCGCCGGCTGCGCGACATTTGCCGCAGTGGCTACGATACTCTTCGCGCTCAGGCGCTCTGGCTTGGCGAGAACGGCTTCGAGGATGAAGCCCGATCAGTCATCGCCCAGGCGATGGCGCTGATCCGGCTGATGATCGCAGTCCCTGAGCGGCTGGAAGAAGTGCCCCGGCGGGAGGTCGCGTCGGTGGCGCTCGTCGCCGATCTCGGCCTCAACCAATGCCGCTTCTACCGCGTCGAACAGAAGCGCGAGCAGTTCGAAGAGCTTGGCATAGAGACCACGATCTTCGACTTCCACTGCGAGACGGCTGAGTTCGTCCGCCGACTCGATCAGTTCGATGTCGTCGTCTTCTACCGCGTCACAGCGACACCTGACGTCATTGAAGCGATCGACGCGACGCGGGCCGCCGGCAAGCCGAGTTTCTACGAGATCGACGATCTCATGTTCGACCCGGCGCGCTTCCCCGAGTCTTTCGAAAGCTACGGCAATCAGATCTCGCGCTCGCTCTACGCCACCCTCGTCATCGCGCCGGCGCAGCTGCGCACGGCGATGGAGCTTTGCGACTTTGCCATCGCCTCCACGCCGGCGCTCGCGCGGCAGATGGCCACGGTCATGGGCGAGCGGCGGGTTTTCGTGCATCACAATGCCTTGCACAGCCCGCACGAGACGCTCCTGCGGTACCCCCCGCACCGCGCCGCGGATGATCGGATCAGAATCGTCTACGGCAGCGGCACGGCAGCCCATAATGAAGATTTCGATCTTTTCGCAGCGCCCGCGCTGCTGCGCATCCTCCACGAGAACGCCAAGGTCGATCTCCTCATCATCGGCTACCTGACTTTGCCACCCGCCTTCGCCGCCTTCCGCGCGCGCATCACCCGCATCGATCCCATTTGGGACATTGCGCTCTATTGGCAGGTTCTCGCCACCGCGGACATCAACATCGCCGTGCTGAAGCCAGGCCTCATCGCGGACTGCAAGAGCGAGATCAAATGGCTGGAAGCAGCCCTCCTCGGGATCCCCTCCGTCGCGACGCCGACCGAGACCTATCGGCAGGCGATCGAGGACGGGCGGACCGGTCTCCTCGCAACCGAAGCCGATGCCTGGCACAGGGCTCTGACCCGGCTCATCTCCGATCCTGAGTTGCGGCGTTCCGTCGGGCGCGCGGCTCACGACCATGTGGTGCGCAAATACGGCAGAGTCGCGATGGCCCAGAAGCTCGGCAGGATCATTGGGCATCGACCGGGCAAAGCGCGGGTGGCATCGCGTCGCACCCGTGTCCTTCTCGTCAACGTCTACTTCCCGCCCCAGGCGGTTGGCGGCGCAACGCGGGTCGTCGCCGACAATGCTCGCGATCTCCAGCAGCTGTTCGGAGACAGTCTCGAGATTGAAGTTTTTGCTGGAATGGAGGGCTCGCATCAGGCGTATCGCAGCGCCACCAACCTCTGGAACGGTATCCCGGTCCATTCCGTCACGACACCCGACGACCCGGACATCGACCACCGCATTCGGGACGAGCAAATGGTCGCGGCTTTCGAGGCCTGCATCGACCGGTTCCAGCCCGATGTCGTCCATTTCCACTGCCTGCAGCGCCTGACGGCAGCGATCTGCGATGTGCCGCTCCGGCGCAAGATTCCCTATATCATTTCCGTGCATGACGGATGGTGGATATCCGACCACCAGTTCCTGGTCGACGAAAGCGGGTCGGTTTCGCTGTATGACTATCGCAAGCCGCTTCAGGAAGCTGCAAAGCATGGCGGCGGGCGACTTTCCCGCATGCAGCTCTTCCGCCACGTGATCGACGGCGCCGCGGAAGTCCTGACCGTCTCAGCGCCCTTCGCAGCACTCTACGAGCGAACCGGCCTGCGCCGTCCGCGCGTCATCGAGAACGGCCTGGCGCCCATCGCCTTCCAGCCACGCAGCCCGTCGCCCTCAGGCCGGGTCCGTCTCGCCCATATCGGCGGCATGGGTCTGCACAAAGGCTATCCGCTGGTTCAGGCGGCCCTCACCGACGGGCAATTCCATCATCTCGACCTGCTCGTTATCGACCACGCCATGCTGCCCGGGCAGGAAACCACGACCACCTGGGGCACGACGCCGGTCACCTTCCGCGGCAAAACCCCGCAGTCCCGCATCGCCGATCTCTACCGGGACGTCGATGTACTGCTGGCACCCTCCGTGTGGCCGGAGAGTTTCGGTCTCGTCGTGCGCGAAGCGCTGCAGGCCGGCTGCTGGGTTGTGGTCTCCGATCGCGGCGCCATCAGCGCGGATGTGACGCCGGGCTGCGGCTTCATCGTCCCGGCCGACCACTTCGAGCATCTGCGGGACACGCTCCGCAAGATCGACGAGAACCCGGCGCGCTATCTCGGACCGCTCGAACAGACACCACCGCTGCGGCGCTCGGAAGATCAGGCGCGCACGCTCGCGGCACTCTATGTCGGGCTCGCCGCCCACCCGCGGAGGCGGGAGGACGAGCGGGTGGCAGCACCGATCGACGGTCAGGCCGCTTGAGGTTCAAGGCGCCAGGCCCTGACAAGGGTCTGCCACGCGCGGGCGCGCAGAACCCAGGCGCATCACCCCCGCTCGTCGATCGTCACGCCGAGTTGCTTCAGCTTCCGGTGCAGCGCGCTACGCTCCATGCCGACGAAGGCCGCCGTCTTGCTGATATTGCCGCCGAGGCGCAGCAGCTGCGCCTGGAGATACTGGATCTCGAAGAGGTCTCGCGCCTCGCGCAGCGTGAGCCCCATCATGTCGGCCCCGGATTCCAGGCTGAGCAGCTTGGGCGCGTGGGCGCCGATTTCGGGCGGCAGTACGTCGGCGCGGATGGGGTCGGCAGCACTCCCCGGCGCCATGATCAGCAGCCAGTCCATCAGATTGCGCAGCTGGCGGACATTGCCCGGCCAGTCATAGGCCTGCAGCGCGGTAATCGCATCGGGCGCCAGTTCCCGCGGCGCCATGCCGGCATTCTCGGCCGCGCGCACCAGGAAATATTCGGCCAGCATCGGCACGTCTTCGCGGCGTTGGCGGAGCGCCGGCACGAGCAGGGGCACCACCGCCAGCCGGTAGTAGAGATCCTCACGGAAGCGGCCGGCGGCGATCTCCGCCTGCAGATCGCGGTTCGTGGTCGCGATCACCCGCACATCCACGCTGACGCGGGACGATCCGCCGACACGCTGGAAGGCGTGGACCTGCAGCGCACGCACTATCTTGCCCTGGGTGTCGAGCGGCATGTCGGCCACCTCGTCCAGCAAGAGTGTCCCGCCATGAGCGCGCTCCAGCACACCCGCACGCCGCGGCTCTCGGTTGGGTCCGTTCACCGCCTCGATGCCAAAGAGTTCCTCCTCGAAGCGACTCGGATTGAGGGTCGCGCAATTGAGCGCCACGAAGGGCTGGTCGGAGCGGCGGGAGAGCGCATGGATCATCCGCGCCGCGACTTCTTTGCCGACACCAGCCGGACCGCTGATGAGCACGCGCGAGCCAGTGGGCGCCACGCGCTCAATCGCTCCACGCAGCGCCTGCATCGGCGCGCTCTCGCCGAGCAGGCTGTTCTCCGCGCCGATACGCAGCTTCAGTTCGGCATTCTCCGCGGCCAGGCGCGCGGCTTCCAGAGCTCGGCGTACCATGAGCAGCAGCCGGTCGGACTTGAAGGGCTTCTCGATAAAATCGTAGGCGCCTTTCTGAATCGCCGTCACAGCCGTCTCGATCGTGCCGTGGCCGGAGATCATCATCACCGGCACCTGCGGCTCCTCCCGGGAGAGGACTTCGAGAATGCCCAGCCCGTCGAGTCGGGAGTTGCGCAGCCAGATGTCGAGGATCACGAGCCCGGGGCGGCGCGCCTGGAAGGCGTTGATCGCTTCGTCGGCATTGGCGGCCTGGCGCGTGGTGTAGCCCTCGTCCCGCAGCACGCCGTCGATCAGCATCCGGATGTCCGGTTCGTCATCGACGATCAGAATATCAGCAGCCATCATCCCTCGCCACGATCAGCTCCGCCTGCTCCGCCTTGGCCTCGGCTGGCAGAACCAGCGTCGCCACGGCGCCCGGCCCCGGCTTGCGGTCCTCCAGAATGAGCCGCCCCTCGTGGTCCTCCATCACCTTCTTGACGATGGCGAGACCGAGACCCGTGCCCTTTTCCTTGGTCGTCACATAAGGTTCCGTCAGCTGGGCGCGCTCGGCATCCGGCAGACCGATCCCGTCATCGGCCACGCTGACATGCACCTCCGCCCCGACTTCGGCAACCGTCAGCACAATTTCCGCGGCGCCGGGGCGGCTTGCAATTGCATCCGCCGCATTCTGCAGAAGATTGGTCAGCGCCTGGCCGATCAGCCGCCGGTCGCAGGCGGCCATCACGCCGCCCGCCGGAATCTCGGCCGTGAAGCGGATATCCGGCCGCGCATGCTGCTGCAGCATCAGCGCGTCCCGCGCCACCTGGCTGATATCCTCGGCATGGATCACGGGCTGCGGCATGCGCGCGAAGGCCGAGAACTCGTCGACCATCCGGCCGATATCGCCGACCTGCCGCACGATCGTATCGGCGCATTGCACGAATGTTTCGGGATCGGAGTGGATTTCACTCAGGAAGCGGCGCTTGAGACGCTCGGCGGAAAGCTGGATTGGTGTCAACGGATTCTTGATCTCATGCGCAATGCGCCGCGCCACGTCCGACCACGCCGCCTTGCGCTGCGCGGAGGCGAGTTCCGTGATGTCGTCAAAGGTGATGACGAATCCGTCGACACGCTCTTCGGTCATCTCCGCGCCGAGGCGGACGTTGAGCAGACGGCGATGAGATGCCGGGCCGATCGCGACTTCGGCCCGGCGCGGTCGCTCCGGATTGGCACGCACCGTCGCGATGAGAGGTTCGAATTCCGGTACCAGCTCCGCCAGTGGCCGGCCGAGGGCCGCCATCAGATCGACGCTGAGAAGGTTGGAGGCAGCGCGGTTCGGCAGTTCGATTCGGCCCCCTTGGTCGAGGCCGATGACGCCGGCGGAAACCCCGCCGAGCACGGCTTCGGTAAAGCGGCGACGCTCGTCGATCTGGCTATAGGCCTGCATGAGTTCGGAACGCTGCGCATCGAGCTGCCCGGTCATGCGATTAAAAGCGCGAGTGAGGCCGGCGATCTCGTCCTCCCGCCGGCTTTCCGGCAGGCGCACGGCGAGGTCGCCGGAGCGGATGCGCTCGGCAGCGCGGATCAGGCGGCCCACAGGCCGCGCAATCTGACGAGCGAAGACGAGACCGACGAGAACCGAGGCCGAGAGCACGAGCAGCGCCACCATGGCGAAGATGACGACGAAGGTAATTTGCAGGCTGTGCCGGTTCGATTCCAGCCGGTGATATTCCTGCACCGCCGCCGCCGTATGCGCCATATGGGCGAGGATCGAAGGATCGACCGGCTTCTGGATCATGAGCATGAGCGGCGGAGTGGAGGCGAGCTGTACGAGGCCGCTCACCGTCGTGCCGTCTTTGGATCCCAGCACCACCACATCGCCGTTATGCGCCACGGAAATCGCCCAATGCGGCGGAAGCGCCGTCGTCATGCCCCCCATGAAGCCGGCGGAAGCCACGACCTGGCCGGTGGAGGGCACGAAAATCACAGCCTCGGTCAACCCGCGCAGCGAGACCTGGGTCTCCAGAAACTGCCCGAAATTCTGCATGTCGCTGGTGATGAAGGGGCCAGCGCGAGCCATGTCGTCCGCCATGGCGAAAGCGTCCGTCCGGATCTCGTCCTTATGCTCGGTCAGATAGCCCTGGGCTACCTGCATGCTCTCGTCGAGTGCAGTGCGCACCCGCTCGTTGAACCAGGCCTGGATGCCAAGCTGGAAGAAGACGGTTGCGAAAATCGCGACGACGATGGTGGGGGTCACCGCCACGACGCTGAAGAGCAGTACAAGCTGTGCCTGGATACGGGAGCCGGCCGAACCGCGCCGCCGCTCGAGATACACGCGCACGAGCCGGACGGAAACGGCGATCGCGAGCAGCAGGAGGACCACGAAATTCGCTGGCACCAGGGCGATGATCTCGCGGTGGCTGAGGCCGAGGGAGGAACCACCGGACAGCACGACGAAGGTGCCGCAGGCCAGCAGCAGCGCAACCATCGCGAGGATGAGCGTCATCGTCTTGCCGAGGACGATGCGCAGCACCCAGCGCAAGCGCGGCCATTTCTTGTTCGGCCCCTCGTCGCCCACAAGCGACATGGAGGGGTTGGGCGTATTGCTGATCAGCATTCGCGAGGGTCGACCCGTCTCCTAGAGTGCGATCGTGACAATCACACTCTAACTTATTGATCAGGATCTGATTCACGGTTCTGATGAATCGCTCACGCGGTTCAATTCAAACCGATCAGACCCCAGAGGTTTGGTCGCCGCCGCGCCCGCGGCGCCTCAGGCGACCCCGCGCACGACGGGGACCTCAAGGTCACGAATCTTCTTACGCAGCGTGTTGCGATTCAACCCGAGCATGGCAGCTGCCTTGATCTGGTTGCCCCGCGTCGCGAGCAAGGTGAGTTGGATGAGCGGACGCTCCACCTCCGCGATCACGCGGTCATAGATGTCATTGCCGACAAGCCCTTCCTCATGCGCCGTCAGGAATTGACGAATATGGCGCTCCATCACGCGGGCCAGCGGCTCGGAGGCATCGCCCCCGTCCTCGTCGAGAGGCACGGTGGCTTCGGCCAGTTCACGTTCGAGCGAGTCCCCGGTAATGGTCTCCTCGGCATGAAGTGCTGCCATGCGGCGCATCAAATTCTCGAGCTCGCGCACATTGCCCGGCCAGCGATAGCTGCGCAGCCGGTCGATGGCCGCGGTGTCCAGCGCCTTGAAGGGCAGGCCGTCGGCCCGCGCGCGGTCGAGGAAGTGGCGGGCGAGAAGGGGGATGTCCTCCACCCGCTCGCGCAAGGGCGGCAGGCGGATGGGCACCACATTAAGGCGGTAGAACAGATCCTCACGGAAAAGACCCTGGCGAATGGCAGCGCGCAGGTCACGGTGGGTCGCGGCGATGATACGCACATTGGCCCGCACCGGCTGGCGGCCACCCACCGCGGTGAACTCTCCTTCCTGCAACACGCGGAGAAGGCGAGTCTGGGCCTCCTGCGGCATGTCGCCGATCTCGTCCAGGAACAAGGTGCCGCCGCTCGCCTGCTCGAAACGGCCCTGATTGCGACTGGTGGCACCCGTGAAGGCGCCGCGCTCATGGCCGAAGAGTTCGCTCTCGATTAGTTCGCGCGGGATCGCAGCCATGTTGATGGCGACGAAGGGGCCGCCCCGACGGCGGCCGTAATCGTGCAGGGCGCGCGCCACCAGCTCCTTGCCGGTGCCCGATTCGCCATTGATCATCACGGTGAGGTCGGTCGTCGTCAGCCGCGCGACGGTGCGGTAAATCTCCTGCATCGCCGCGCTGCGGCCGATCAGCGGCAGGCGCTCATCCGCATCCGAGGGTTCGGGCGGCGGCTGGTCGCCGGGGGCCGTGGGCGTCGCGAGCGCGCGGTCCACGACCGCCAGCAGCTCCCGCAGGTCAAAGGGCTTGGGTAGATATTCGAAGGCGCCGCGCTGCGTCGCCTTGACCGCCGTCATCAGCGTCGACTGCGCGCTCATCACCACGACGCGTAGATCCGGCCGCAGGCGGCGGATGCGGGGGATGAGGTCGAGCCCGTTCTCGTCCGGCATGACGACGTCGGTGATCACGAGATCGCCCTCGCCGTCTTCTACCCAGCGCCACAGCGTCGCGGCGTTGCCTGTGGTGCGGACCTGATAGCCCGAGCGGCCCAGCGCCTGGGTGAGCACGGTACGAATCGACCGATCGTCGTCGGCAATCAGAACGGTCGGCATCATTGGTCATCCTCCTCGGCCAGCATCGGCAGATGCAGCCGGAATTCCGTGCGTCCGGGGCGGCTTTCGACTTCGATCAGACCGCCATGGTCGGCGATGATCTTGGCGACCAAGGCGAGGCCGAGCCCCTGCCCCGATGGCTTCGAACTCACGAAAGGTTCGAAGAGATGCGGGCGGATATCGTCCGGGATGCCCGGCCCATTGTCCCGCACGGTGACGAGCAGCGGCAGGTCGACCCGGCTGTCCGGGTCGGCGGTCGGGCTCGCGAGGCGAAGTCCATGCTGGTAGCGGGTGATGAGCGTCACCTCACCCTCGGCCGCGCCCGAAGCGACCAGCGAATCGGCCGCGTTCTTCACGAGGTTCAGCAGAACCTGCACCAGCTGGTCGCGGTTACCCCAGACCGGCGGCAGCGAGGGGTCATAGCTTTCGCTGAAGCGGATTGTATCCGCGAAACCCGAGCGGGCCAGGCGGCGGACATGCTCGAGCACGCGGTGGATATTCACCGCTTCCATCGTCACCGGCTTTTCGCCGAAAATCTCCATGCGATCGACCAGGGCGCGGATGCGGTCGGCCTCGTCCCGGATCAGCACCGGCAATTCGCGATCGTTCTCGGAAACACTGCTTTCCAGAAGCTGTGCGGCGCCGCGAATGCCGGAGAGCGGGTTCTTGATTTCGTGCGCCAGGATCGCCGCCATGCCGGTGATGCTGCGCGCCGCGTTGCGCGCGGCGATCTGCCGGTCGAGAGAGCGGACAGTGGTGCTGTCCTGCAGGACCAGGAGGACGCTGCCCGGATCCTCGGCGAGCGTCGTGCCCTGAACGCTGATGCCGACTTTCCGCAGGCGCGGACCGTCGAAGGAAAGGTCATGGTCCGCGATCGAGCTCGCGCCCGTACGCAGCTGATTGACCATGAGAAACAGCGGGCTGTCCTCGGGCAGGATGTCGTCCAACGACATTTGAGCAAGCTGCGGGAACGAAATGCCCAAAAACTGTTCGGCGGCGGAATTGGCGAAAGTGAAGCGGTTGTCCTCCGAGAGCACGACGACGGCGACAGGCAGGGCCGAAAGGATCGTCGCCGCCTCGGGTAATTGCGATGAGGGCACTGGGTTTCGCCTGACGACGGAGAGAACCGTGCGCCGAACAGCCTTGGTTACTGCGCTCATGCCGCCTCTGCCAGGACTACGGATTTATCGGGCGTCGGGGCCTGGAACCCGCGCGCGATCAACGGGTCGAAAAAAGCATCGATCAGGGCCATCACGGTCGGGCGCTCCGCGGCCCGCATCACCTGCGAGCGAAAATCGGCCGAACCCGGGAGGCCGCGGGAATACCAGGCGAGGTGTTTCCGCGCGAGGCGGAGGCCGGGAATCTCGCCGAAATGGCTCAGCATCAGATCGTAATGGGTGAGCAGGATCGCCTTGCGCGATGCGAGATCGGGCTCGGGGATCGTCTCACCCGTTTGCAGGAAATGCGCGACATTGTTCAGGAACCAGGGCCGACCGTAGCAGCCGCGGCCAATCATGACGCCGTCTGCGCCCGAAAGGCGCAGCGCTTCCGCCGCATCCTCCTCCACGATGATGTCGCCATTCGCGATGACGGGCAGCGTGACCGCTTCCTTCACCTGCCGGATGAAGGCCCAGTCAGCTTGGCCGGTATAAAACATCTGCCGCGTGCGGCCGTGCACGGTCAGCATGCGGATGCCGCTCTCTTCCGCTATCTTGGCCAGCCGCGGCGCGTTCAGACTGTTATGGTCCCAGCCCATGCGCATCTTGAGCGTGACCGGCACGTCGACGGCGCGCACCGTCGCTTCCAGAATGCGGGCGGCGCCCGCCTCATCCCGCATCAGGGCCGAGCCTGCCATCTGGCCGACGGCGACCTTCTTCACGGGGCAGCCGAAATTGATGTCGACGATATTGGCGCCATGGCCGACGGCGATTTTCGCGGCCTCCGCCATCGCCTGGGGGTCGCAGCCCGCCAGCTGGACCGAATTCGGGCCGCCGCCCTCCGCGACCCGCGCCATGCGCAGGGTTGCCTGATTTTCCCGCACCATCGCCCAGGAGGCGATCATCTCTGAGACCACGAGCCCTGCGCCCAGGTCGCGCGCGAGCCTGCGGAACGGAAGATCTGTGACGCCCGACATTGGCGCGAGAATCACCGGAGTTTCGATCACGGGATTGCCATGACCGCCGAGCGCGATCGGCTTCAGCGCCGAAAGCGGCGCGGCTTGATCCAGAATCATTCGATTGCCCATGTATTGTGCAGATACAGCACCAGCGGGTTGACGCGCAATCGGGCAGAGACGAGTTTGCGCCCTCTGTAATCCCCGCCCTCCATGGTGACCCATGACGAATGCCTCTTCTCTCCCCAGTTTCCTGACGCGCAGCGGCTCGGGCTATGATGTGCATGTCCTGGAAGCGGGGCGGCCGCTCATCCTCTGCGGAGTCGAGGTGCCGCACGAGAAGGGATTGGCCGGGCATTCGGATGCCGATGTCGGCATCCACGCGCTCTGCGACGCAATTTATGGTGCGCTGGCGGATGGCGATATCGGCCGCCATTTCCCGCCCTCCGAAGCGCAGTGGAAGGATGCCGACAGCGCACGCTTCCTGCGGCATGCGGCAGAGCGGATCGCCGGACGCGGCGGCCTGCTCGTCAATGCCGATGTGACGCTCATCTGCGAGCAACCGAAGATCACGCCCCATGCCCCGGCCATGCGCGCGCGCCTGGCCGATCTCCTGGGCGTTCCCTTGGGCCGTATCTCGGTCAAGGCGACGACAACGGAGAAGCTTGGCTTCACCGGACGGCGCGAAGGCATCGCCTGCATGGCGGCGGTCTCGATCCTCGTGCCTTTCGCGGATATCGGTTGAGGCACCCGTCATGGGCGCCGCCACCATCAGGGACATGGAAGGGCTAATCCGCGCGGGCCTGGCGACAGAAGCCGACCGCGCGGCGCTGACCGCTGTGGGCGCGCGCTATGCCGTCGCCATCCCCGAAACCGTCCGCCAGCTTATAGAAAGCCCGGATGACCCGATCGGCCGACAATTCGTGCCCGATGGGGAGGAGCTGGTGGAAGCGCCGCATGAGCGGGCCGACCCGATTGGCGACGACGCCCTCTCCCCCCTCCCCGGCATCGTCCATCGCTATGCCGACCGGGTGCTTCTGAAGCCACTGCTCGTCTGCCCCGTCTATTGTCGCTTCTGCTTCCGGCGGGAGCATGTGGGTCCGGACGGCGGGTTGCTGAACGAGGCGCAGCTTGAGGCGGCCTTCGGCTATATCGAATCCCGGCCGGAACTCCGTGAAGTCATCCTGACGGGCGGCGATCCGCTGATGCTCTCTCCCCGCCGCATGGCGGCAATCATGCGGCGGCTGGCCGTGATCCCGCATGTCGAGACGATCCGCCTCCATTCCCGTCTGCCGCTGACGGCGCCTGAACGGCTGACGGAGCCGATGGCCGAGGCGCTGGATGTCGACCGCGCCGTCTGGCTGGTAGTGCATGCCAACCACGCCAGGGAATTCACGCCCGAGGGGCGTGCCGCGCTGCGCCGCATACAGGCGCGGGGCATCCCGGTGCTCGGCCAGTCCGTCCTGCTGCGCGGCGTGAACGACAGCGCAGAGGCGCTTGAAGGATTGTTCCGCGCGATGCTCGCGGCGCGCGTGAAACCCTATTACCTGCACCAGCTGGACCCCGCCCCCGGCACCGCGCGCTTCCATGTGCCGATTGCGGAGGGTCAGGCCCTGCTGCGGCAGTTGCGTGGCCGTGTCACCGGCCTCGCCTGGCCGACCTATGTGCTGGATATTCCGGGCGGCCACGGCAAGGTCCCGATCGGACCGGATTACCTCTCCTCCCAGGCGGAGGTGCGCGACCCCGCGGGTATCACCCATAGGCTGCACGCAGTCCGTTGAGCTTGCTCCCCGGTGGATGAGAGGTTACAAGCCCCGCCTCCAATCCAGACGATAATCGAGAAGTCCGATGAAGCAGCAGGCGAACCTTATCCGCGCCGGCCAGGTGATCGAGCATGAAGGACGCCGTTGGACCGTCCTCAAGCAGCAGATCATCACTCCTGGCAAAGGCGGCGCTTTCATCCAGGTCGAAATGCGCGACCTGAAGACCGGCAACAAGACGAACGAGCGTTGGCGTACTGCCGATACGGTCGAGCGTCTGATGACCGACAACAAGGATTATCTCTACTCCTATACCGATGGCGACAATCTGGTCCTCATGGACAAGGAAACCTATGAGCAGGTGATGATCCCGGCCGAGTTGCTCGGTGAGGGCGTCGCCTTCCTCCAGGACAATATGCAGGTCGAGCTCGATCTCGTCGAAGGCGAGGCCGTCGGCATCCATCTCCCCGCTTCCGTCGTGCTCGAAATCGTCGAGGCCGATCCGGTGGTGAAGGGCCAGACTGCCGCCAGTTCCTACAAGCCGGCCATCCTCTCGAACGGCGTGAAGACCATGGTGCCGCCCTTCATTGAGAGTGGAGAGCGCATCGTCGTCCGCACGGAAGATGCCTCTTACGTCGAGCGAGCCAAGTCCTAACGGGCGGAAACAGTCATGGCCGCGCGCCTCTCCGCCCATCTGACCATCATGGCCAACGCCGCCCAGAAGGCGGCCAAGCAACTCCTCCGCGACTTCAGCGAGGTGGAGCAGCTGCAGGTCAGCATCAAGGGTCCGTCTGACTTCGTCTCGCAGGCCGATCTCCGCGCCGAGGCGACAATCCGTCAGGAGCTCGCCAAGGCCCGGCCGGGCTATGCTTTCCTCATGGAGGAATCCGGCGCCTCGGGCGGCGACAATTGGACCTGGCGCTGGGTGGTGGACCCGCTCGACGGCACGACCAACTTTCTGCATGGCATGCCGCATTGGTCGATTTCGATCGGCCTTGAACGGCGGCTGGCAGACGGCACGATCGAGACCAATGCCGGTCTCATTTACGCACCCTGCACGGATGAGATGTTCTGGGCCGAAAAGGGCTCCGGCGCCTTCATGAACGAGCGCCGGCTGCGGGTCGCTTCCCGCCGTGAGTTTAGCCAGGCAGTCTTCGCGACCGGCATTCCCTTCGCCGTCACCACGCAGCGCCAACGCCTCGCCTTCGCCCGCACGCTCAGCACCCTGATGCCGCAGGTAGCGGGTATCCGCCGCTTCGGCGCCGCCTCCCTTGACCTCGCCTGGGTCGCGGCCGGCCGCTTCGACGGCTATTGGGAGATCGGCGTGAAGCCCTGGGATATTGCGGCCGGTATCCTGCTCGTCCGCGAGGCCGGCGGCTATGTCACCACCCCTGCGGGGGACGAGATCGTGGAAGACGAACTCGTGGCCGCCAATCCGCTCCTCCATCCGAAGCTGCTCGCCGTCGTCGCCGACGGCGTCACCACCGCCGGCAAGGCCTGACCTTCCTGTCAGGGCGGCGCGCTCAGCCCGCTCTTGGCAGCCATCTGGAGACTTTCCCGCCAAGCCTCGGAAGGAAAGGCGGAAAAGGGGCGCCCGCCCCCCTCGCCGTGGCGTTCAAACTGCCGTAAAGGCGCAAGGACATGCGCCGCTTCCACTCATTCCTGCTCGCGACCGCTACCCTCGCCCTGCCGCTTCCAGCGGCCGCGCCCGCCATGGCGCAGGTGAGCGTGGATCCGAACGCGCTCAACGCGCTCGGCAGTCCCGTCCTGCCCGCCCCGCCGCGGGGGGCACGCCCCGGGCCGGCGCATCATGCGCGGCCCGCGCATAAAGCGACGCATCATAAGACGGGCCAAGGAAGGACGCACCAGGAGACGGGAACGGCGTCGGCGCCGAAGTCGCCGGAATCGGCCGCGCCCTCTCCACCTGCTGCGGCGACCGGCCCCACGGAACAGCAGAAAGGACTCGGCCCCTCCTTCACGACCTTGCCGACCCTGCCCGGCGCAGCACCGCCCATTCCGGCCAAGCCCAAACCCGTCGCTCCGCCGGCCGCGCCTCCACCCAAAGCCGCTCAGCCGAAAGCGGCTCAGCCGGCGGCGGTGCCTGCCAATCCGGCCGGCGCCTCCGTTGCCCTGCCCCGTGGCGCGCCACCCGCCCCGCCCGTCGTACCGCAAGCGGTTGCGCCTCAACCTCCTGCAAAGTCTGCCAATCCGCCGGGCGCTCCCCTCGCTTTGCCCGGAGCGCCACCACCGGCGCCTGCCGCGACGCAACCCAAGGCTGCGGCCGCCCCCCCAGCGGCACCCACCCAGGGGCAGACCAAAGGCAATGCGCTCCCCAACGCCCTGCCCTCGGGCGCGGACCGCATGACACTGCCCTATTCCGGGCAGGATACCGATCTACCGGCGGCCGAGAGCGCCATGCTTACCGCCTTCGTCCATCGTTACGGCCCGGAGGCGCAATATTCGGTGCAGGCCTTCGCCTCCGTGCCCGCCGGAGACGACGATCCGTCCACCCCGCGCCGCATTGCGCTGGAGCGCGCCCGGACCGTCCAGTCCGTACTGCTGGCCGCCGGCGCCAAGCCGAACCAGGTCCGTCTCCTCGCCCGCGGCAATGCCGGCGGCACCCCGCCCGACCGGGTGGAAGTGGTCGCCATCCCGCCCGCGCCCGGGCATACTCCGCCATCCTCCGCACCCTGAGCAGGTTCTCGCCCCCATGACACGGCCGACCACCTATCTCATCCGAATGCTGGTCTTTCTGGCGGCTGTCGCGGCGGTCGGCGTCTTCCTGATCCCGAAGATCAAAATCTTCTTCGCGAGCAATCCGGCGCTCAACGCCTTCATCTTCTTCGTCTTGCTTCTCGGCATCATCTGGAATCTCCGTCAGGTGCTGCGGCTCGAGCCCGAGGTCGCCTGGGTCGCGGCCTATCAGCGCAACCGCCAACGGCTTTCGGGCATCGTCCCGCCCAAGCTCCTCGCCCCCATGGCTCGCATGCTGGCCTCCCGGGCCGAGGCCGCAGGGCGCGATGGGCGCGAAGGTCGGGTCAGCCTTTCAACCCAGGCCATGCGCAGCCTGCTCGACGGGATCGGCAGCCGGCTGGACGAGAGTCGCGAACTTTCCCGCTACGCCACCGCCCTGATGATCTTCCTCGGCCTGCTCGGAACCTTCTGGGGCCTGCTGCGCACGGTCAGTGCGGTCGCGGACGTGATCCAGAACATGAGCGTCGGCGCGGGCGACATCAACGTCATCTTCGACCAGCTCAAATCCGGCCTCGCCGGGCCGCTCGCCGGCATGTCCACCGCCTTCTCCTCCTCCATGTTCGGCCTTGCCGGCGCGCTCGTGCTCGGCTTTCTCGACCTTCAGGCGGGGCAGGCGCAGAACCGCTTCTATAACGAGTTGGAAGATTGGCTCGCGGGCTTCACCCGCCTCTCCTCGGGTGTCCTCGGCGGCGAGGGCGAAGGTGGCAATGTGCCGCTTTACGTCCAGGCACTGTTGGAGCAGACCGCCGAGAACATGGAGGGGCTGCAGACCGTGCTCGCCCGCGGAGAGGAAGGGCGCGTGCAATCCGCCCAGGCACTCAATACCCTTTCCGAACGGCTCAATACCTTCACCGACACGATGCGCGCCAATCAGCAGCTCATGCTGCGCATCGCGGAAACCCAGGCGAACCTCGGACCCGCGCTCCAACGCCTGGGCGACACGCGGGACAGCCGCGCCGCAGACGAGGTCGGCCATGCCCATCTCCGCAATATCGAGCACGCGCTGCAGCGGCTGATCGCCGAGAACGAGCAGGGCCGCAACCAGAGCACGGGCGAAATCCGCAACGAAATCCGCGTGCTGACCCGCACGCTCGCGGCGATGAGCGACGGGGCACGCTGACATGCCCGGGTATCACCGGCGCAGGCAACAGAACGGGCTCGACGCCTGGCCCGGCTATGTGGATGCGCTCTCCACGCTCCTCATGGTCACGATCTTCGTGCTGCTGGTTTTCGTGCTGGCGCAGGGGCTGCTCTCGGTCTCCCTCAGCGGCAAGGACAAGGCGCTGGAACGCCTGCACCAGCAGATCGCACAGCTGACGGACATGCTTTCTCTCGAAAAGGGCCGCGCGACCGATCTGCAGAACAATGTCGCAAGCCTCGCCCGCGACCTGGGCGACGCGACCGCGACGCGAGATAGCCTGGCCCGCCAGCTTGCTTCGGCCCAGGCTGAAATCGCGAGCGATTCCAGCAAGGTCGCGAGCCTGACGGCAGAGCGCGACCAGATTTCGGCACAGCTCGCCGATGCCCGCCTCCAGGCACGATCGGCGACCTCCCGTCTCAACGACATGCAGGGTCAGCTCGGCCAGCAGACAACGGCCGCGACCGCCGCCCAGTCGCAGCTCGACACGCTGCAGGCCAACCTCGCAGATAACCAGAAGAAGCTCTCGGCAGACGAGGCTCAGCTGGCTCAGGCGACCGAGGCGGCGGCCACCGCCTCTGCCGCAGCCACGTCGGCCAAGAATCAAATCGCCAATCTGGAGAGCCAGCTCACGGCCATGGAGGCGCGGGCGAAAACGGCGGAGGTCAAGCTCGCGAGCGTTACGAGCGATCTCGCGAAGCAGACGGATCTGGCGAACGCCAGCCAATCGGCCCTGGCCCAGCAGAAACAGGATCTCGCCCAGCAGACACAGCAGACCGACGCCGCCAATGCCCAGATCGCGCTGCTCAACCAGCAGATGGCACAGCTCCGCGCCCAGCTTCAGGCGATTTCGGCCGCCCTCAACCTGCAGGAGAGCCAAGGACGGGACAAGGACGCGCAGATTGCCGATCTCGGCCATAAGCTGAACCTCGCCCTCGCCGCCAAGGTGCAGGAGCTGCAACGCTACCGCAGCGACTTCTTCGGCAAGCTGCGCGAAATCCTGAAGAACCAGCCCAACATCAAGATCGTGGGCGACCGGTTCGTGTTCCAGAGCGACGTGCTCTTCGCCTCCGGCAGCGCCCAGCTGACGCCCGAGGGCCAGACCCAGATCGACGGCATCAGCGCGGCCATCAAAAGCATCATGAAGGAGATCCCGCCCGACCTCTCCTGGATGCTGCGGGTGGACGGCCATGCCGACAGCCAACCCGTCATCGGCGGCCCGTTCCAGAATAACTGGCAGCTCTCTGCCGCGCGGGCGATTTCGGTTGTGCAGCTCCTCATCCTCGACGGCGTACCGGCGAACCATCTGGCGGCGACCGCCTTCGGCGATACCCAGCCGATCGACCCCGCCCATACGCCGGACGCCTATGCCAAGAATCGCCGCATCGAATTCCGCCTGACGGATCGCTGACCCCGCCGCCATGCTCGACAAGACAAAGGCGCCAGGGGAATGGACGATCGGCCGCCAGCGCATCCTGCAGACAGATTGTCTCACGGGCCTCGCTGAGCTCGCAGCAGAGAGCGTAGATGTCTGCGTCACCTCGCCGCCCTACAACATCGGCATCGCCTATCGTTCCTATGCGGACCGCCTGCCGCGGGAGCAGTATCTGGAATGGATGGCAGAGGTCGGGCTGGCCATCGCCCGCGTGCTGAAGCCCGAAGGCTCGCTCTTCCTCAATGTCGGATCGACAGGAAACGACCCTTGGATTGCGAGCGACGTGGCGGACGCCATGACGCGCGACCTCGTGCTGCAGAACCATATCGTCTGGGTGAAGTCACTCAGCATCGGCGAGGATACGCTGGGTCACTTCAAGCCTATTACCAGTGACCGCTTCCTCAACAACAATCACGAAGCCATCTATCACTTCACGAAGTCCGGCCGCGTCGCGATCGACCGTCTGGCGGTCGGCGTGCCTTTCAAGGACAAGTCCAATATCGCGCGCTGGGGCCATGCGCGCGACCGCCGCTGCGCCGGCAATGTCTGGTTCCTGCCCTATCAGACGGTGAAATCCCGCGCCCAGAAGTTTGACCATCCGGCGGGCTTCCCGGTCGAACTGCCAGAGCGCTGCATCCGCCTCGTGGGGGTCGCTGATCCGCTGGTGCTCGATCCCTTCCTCGGCGCTGGCACCACGCTCGTCGCAGCCGAACGTCTCGGCGCGCGTGGCATTGGCTTCGAGATCGACCCGGATTACGCGGCCCGCGCCACCGCCCGGCTGGCGGCTACGCCCACCGGCTAAGTGCGGCCGGATAGGAGCCGCTCAGCGCACGTAGACGCGAATCTGCTCGCCGCCGATGCCGGGCAGGACCAGGGCGCCAAGAGTAACACGAGACGCCGGAACCCCTGCCCCCATGATCGTCTGGGCGACTGCGGACGCCTGCGGCGTCAACGCCTTCGCGGCGGTGATCTGGTCAAGCGGTGTTGCCGTCTGCGGCACGGTCGAGACGACGTCAAAGACGACATCCGGCTTGCGCGCCTCGGCGGCCTGAACCGCCCCGGTTAGCGCCGAAAGATAGTCGGCCGTCGTGCTGCCCGCCGCAATGGTCACAAGCGGCACGCGACCGAATTCAGCCTTGGTCGTGTCCACGGTGGTCGCCGCAGGGGGAAGCGGGCTCGGCCCCAAGAGTCCGCGCCCAGGCACGGCGCAGCCCGCGAGGCCGAGAGCGATGAGGCCGAGCCCCAGGGTATGCTTCATCATGCGCCTCATCTCGCGGTCATGCGGGTGAATTGCGCGAGGCCGGTCTGCCGCGCCGTGGCCAGTCTTTCGGCCCTCAGGATGGTACGGAGATCGGCCACCGCCGCCGTGAAATCCTGGTTGACCACGACATAATCGAACTCAGCGTAATGCTCCATCTCACCGGCGGTGGAGGCCATCCGCCGCGCGATCTCGGCCTCGCTGTCCTGGCCACGCAGGCGCAGCCGCTGCTCCAGTTCAGGGAGCGAAGGCGGCAGCAGGAAGACGCCGACGACATCCCCCGGCATGGCCGCGTGCATCTGGCGAAACCCCTGCCAGTCGATGGTGAAGATCATGTCCTGGCCGGCAGCGAGCGCCGCTTCCACCGGCGCGCGCGGCGTGCCGTAGAGGGTTTCGCGCCCGAACACATGGGCCCATTCCAGCAGTCCGCCTTCCTCGCGCAGGGTTTCGAACTGCTCCGGGCTGCGGAAAAAATAGTGCTTGCCCTCGACCTCACCCGGCCGGGGCGCTCGGGTCGTGACGCTGACCGAGAGCGCGAGTTCTGGCTCCTCGGCCAGCAGTGCCCGGGTCAGACTGCTCTTGCCGGTGCCGGAGGGGGCGGCGACGACGAAGCAGAGGCCGCGGCGCCCGATGCCCGAGCCGCTTGGGGATGAGGCGCTCATTCGACGTTCTGAACCTGTTCGCGCAGCTGTTCGATCACGGCCTTCAAGGAGAGCCCGATTCCGGTCAAGGGTACCGAGGCCGATTTGCTGCAGAGTGTGTTCGCCTCGCGATTGAATTCCTGCATGAGGAAGTCGAGCTTGCGGCCGACCAGAATGGCCTCCGCCATCAGGCTGCGCGCGGCGTCGATATGGCTGGACAGACGGTCCAGTTCCTCCCGCACATCCGACCGGCTGGCGAGCAGCGCCACTTCCTGAGCGATGCGCTCCTCCGGCAGGCTCATCCCCTCGGCCAGCAGGGCCCGCACGCTGTCCAGCATGCGCTCTCGCTGGAGGCGGGGCTGGTCCTCGGCCGCGGCCTCGGCCTGGCGGCAGAGCGCGGCAATTTCATCGAGAAACGCCGCAAGCACGCCGGTGAGCCGCGCCCCCTCATCCAACCGGCCCCGTTCGAGCTGACCGAGCGCCTCGTCGAAGCCGGCGAAAACGGCGGCCTTCACAGCAGGCGTGGGCGCCGGCGGGCCGGAGGAGACCTGGGAGGCCCGCAGCACGCCCGGCAGGCCCAGCACCAGTTCGGCCCGGGGCGGCGGCGCATTCGGGATACGGGCCGCGATCTCCTGCGTGAGCTTCAGCACCCGCTCCAGCGCCTCACTATCCGGCTGGATCGCCGCCTGTTCCTCGGCCTTGAGGCTGAGACTGGCATTCACGCTGCCGCGGCGGATGCGCTTCTGAAGGGCCTGGCGCAGTTCGGCCTCCGCCGCCTCCCATCCGGAGGGCAGCCGGAAGCGGGGCTCCAGCCCTTTGCTGTTGACGCTACGGATTTCCCAGGCCCAGGCGATACCCGCGGCGTCCCCCGCGGCTGCACCAAACCCGGTCATCGAGGCCAAGGGCTGCTTCTCTTCCATCCGCGTGCTTCTATTGCGAAATGCAGCTTTCGCAAATGCGCCCGACAAGAATTTGGTGCCAGAAATGACGTTCAAGCGGGTTCTCCTCACCGGCGCCTCTTCCGGCATCGGGCGCGCCCTGGCCTTGGCACTCGCGGCGCCGGGGGTCACGCTTCATCTCGGCGGGCGCGATGCGGCGCGTCTCGACGACGTCGCTGCCGAATGCCGAAGCCGGGGAGCCGCGGCCTTGCCACATGCGGTCGGCGTCACGGATCGGGCCGCGATGGAAGCCTGGATCGCAGCCGCTGGCCCGCTCGACCTCGTGATCGCCAACGCGGGGATTTCCGGCGGCACGGCGGGTGCCATGGAGAGCGACGCGCAGACCCGCGCGATCTTCGCCACCAATCTGGACGGCGTGCTGAACACTGTCCTGCCCGCAATGGCGGCAATGGCGACCCAGCCGCCGGACGCGCGGGGAGTGCGCGGACGCATCGCGGTCGTCGCCTCAATCGCGGCCTTCATCCCGAGTCCCTCGGCACCGGCTTATTGCGCCTCCAAGGCGGCGGTCGATGCCTGGGTGGTAGGGGCCGTACCCTCGGCGCGGAAACAAGGCATCGTGATGACGAGCCTCTGCCCCGGCTTCGTCACCTCGCCGATGACGGCGGTGAACGACTTCCCGATGCCCGGCATCATGAGCGCGGAACGGGCAGCGGGGCATATGCTGCGGGCGATCGCCGCCGGGCAGGCGCGCGCAGCTTTCCCCATCTGGATGGCCGCTGCCGCCCGCTTCGCTGCGCTCCTGCCGGTTTCCTGGCGGGGAGCCCTCGCCGCCCGCATGCCGGCCAAGAAGAGCCTCTGAGGCGCCTGATCAATAATTGAACGTGTGATCGCCATCACACTCCGGGGCGCGAAAGCCTCTATGTTGGCACTTCCGATACAGGAGCCGGCCGATGAACGCCCCGCCCATCGCCTATGCCTTCTCCGTCATTCTCCTGGTGCTGGCGGCCCTCGCCGGGCATGGCGGCAGCGCTGCGGGCATCACCCTCGCCGTGATCCTGGTAATCGGCGCCATCGTCATCCCGGCAACCCTCAAGATGACCAATCAGTGGGACCGCGCCATTGTGCTGCGCCTCGGCCAGTATCGCGGCCTCGGTGGCCCCGGGCTGTTCATTCTCATCCCCTTTCTGGAAGCCATCGCGACCGTCGTCGATCTTCGCATCCGCACGACGGAAATTCGAGCGGAAGAGGCGCTGACGCGGGACACCGTCTCCATCGCGATGGACGCCATCGTCTTCTGGCGCGTGGTGGACCCGATGCGGGCCGCGACGGAAATTGAACACTATCGCCAGGCGGTGGAACGGGTTGCCCAGACCAGTCTGCGGGAGACAATCGGCAGCCATGACCTCACCAAACTCCTGTCAGACCGCAAGACCGCCGATGAGGAGCTGCGGCAGACCATCAGCCGCAAGACCGGCGCCTGGGGGGTGGAAATCACCTCGGTCGAAATCAAGGACATCGCCATTCCCTCGTCGCTGCAGGACGCGATGAGCCGGCAGGCCCAGGCCGAACGAGAGAAGCAGGCGCGCGAAACCCTGGCCTCGGCCGAGATCGGCATTGCGCTGCAGGTGCGGGAGGCAGCGGCCGTTTACGCCACCGATCCCGTGGCGTTGCAGCTCCGCCAGATGAACCTCGTCTACGAAATGAACAAGGAGCGCGGCACGACCATCATCATTCCGAGTGAAATGGCGAGCAGCCTCGGCTCCCTGGGCGTCGTGGCCGTTGCCGCCCAGGCTCAAAATGCTAAGAACAGCGGCTGAAACGGCTGCATGCCGGATCCACGAAAAGGAATGTCCATGACCGCATCTACCCGCTTCTTCACCCAGGAGGCGCCGATCCAGTATGAGGGCCGCGACAGCCGGAACCCCCTCGCCTTCCGCTGGTATGACAAGGACCGCATGGTCCTCGGCAAGACGATGGAGGAACAGCTCCGCTTCGCCATCGCCTATTGGCATTCGCTCGCCTGGCCGGGCGGGGACCCCTTCGGCGGCGAGACCTTCCTGCGCCCCTGGATGCACGGGTCGGACGAGATGGCGATGGCGCGCCTCAAGGCCGATGTCGGCTTCGAGCTGTTCCGTCTGCTCGACGCGCCCTTCTTCTGCTTCCATGACCGCGACGTCGCCCCCGAAGGTGCGACACTCGCCGAAAGCAACCGCAATCTCGACGTCATCGCCGATGTCTTCGCCGAGAAAATGGCGCGCGAGAAGGTCAAGCTCCTCTGGGGTACGGCCAATCTCTTCTCCAACCGCCGCTACATGGCGGGGGGTGCGACCAACCCGGATCCGGATGTCTTCATCTACGCGGCGGCCCAGGTAAAGCACGCGCTGGAGACGACGCACCGTCTGGGCGGCGCCAATTACGTGCTCTGGGGCGGCCGCGAGGGCTACGAGACGTTGCTCAACACCGACATCGGCCAGGAGCTGGACCAGCTCGGCCGATTCGTCTCCATGGTGGTGGAGCACAAGCACAAGATCGGCTTCAAGGGCGCGATCCTGGTGGAGCCGAAGCCGCAGGAGCCGACCAAGCACCAGTACGATTTTGACGTTGCAACCGTCTACGGCTTCCTCGAGCGCTACGGCCTGCAGAAGGAAGTTCAGGTCAATATCGAGGACAATCACGCGACGCTGGCGGGCCATACCTACGAGCATGAAATCGCGCTCGCCTGTGCCCTCGGCATCATGGGCTCGCTCGACGTCAATCGCGGCGACCGCCAGTCCGGCTGGGACACGGATCAGTTCCCCAACGATCCAACCGGCATGGCGCTCGGATTCTACCATCTGTTCCGCGCCGGCGGCTTCACCACCGGCGGCTGCAACTTCGATGCGAAGATCCGTCGCCAGTCGCTTGACGCGGAGGATCTGTTGACCGCGCATATCGGCGGCATGGATGTCTGCGCCCGCGCGCTGCTGATGGCCGCTGACATGATCGAGGATGGCGCACTGCCGCAATTCGTGGAAGAGCGTTATGCTGGCTGGAGGAAGCCGGAAAACCAGGCGATTCTGCGCGGCGAGCGCAATCTGGACGACATGGCGAAGCTGGTCGAGGAACGCAGCATCAACCCGAGCCCCCGCTCCGGCCGCCAGGAATATCTGGAAAACCTTGTCAACCGCTATCTGTGAGATGAATGCGCCCAGGTGCCTGGTGGCACCTGGGCCTCTGCGCATGGAGTGGCGGCGCGCGCCGTCATCCGTCAGCTGGTCCGCGATCTCGACCTGCCCGTGGCGGTGATAGTCGGCGAGACGGTACGGGAGACGGAGGGCCTCGCCATGTCGAGCCGCAACGTCTATCTCTCGCCTGCCGAACGGGCCGTTGCCCCGGTGCTCTATCATGCGCTGCAGGGCACCGAAGCGCTGTTCAGATCCGGGGAACGCTCGGGCGAGGCACTGCGCGCCGCCATGGCGCGGGTCGTCGCCGCCGTGCCCAGCGCGCGGCTCGACTATGTCAGCGTCGCGGATTGCGTCACCCTGCAGGAACTGGACCAGATCGGCAGCCAGGCGCTCGCTTCCCTCGCGTTCCGGCTGGGCCAGACCCGCCTGATCGACAGTTTGATCCTGCGCTGAGGCGCAACCCCGCCCTGTCTCAGGGCGCGTCTACCAACAGCGCTTCGGAATCCTGCGGGGCGGCAAGGTGCAGCACGGTCTCGCCGGTGATCGCCGCCCCATCGCGCGCCGCCAGCAACCGGCCATTGACGGTCACGCTGCCCCGGCTTGGCACAAGGTAAAGATGCCGGCCTGGCCCCGCGACATAGCACGTCTGCTGCCCGGCGCGGAGGATGAGGCCCAGCACGCGGGCGTCGCTGCGGATTCGCGGCACGTCCTCAGCCTCGGCCTGGCCGCTGGCGAGCACGACGAAATCGCCCGCACGGTTCAGGCGAGGAAAGGATTGGGCCCAGCAATCGGGGCGTCCCCCTTCCTGTTGCGGACGTAGCCAGATCTGAAAAAGATGGGCCGGCTCTTGGCCGAAATTATATTCAGAATGGCGCATGCCGCTGCCTGCGCTCATCACCTGCACACGCCCGGCTTCCATGCAGCCGTCATGGCCCATGCTGTCTCCTTGGGTGAGGGCCCCGGCTCGGACGTAGGTGATGATGTCGATATCGGCGTGCGCATGAGCCGGAAAGCCGGCACCGGGCGCAATCTCGTCATCGTTCCAGACGAGAAGCGAACCCCAGTTCATCCGTTCCTCCTCCTGGTAATCCGCGAAGGAGAAATGGTGACGGGTCTTGAGCCAGCCGCAATGGCTGCCGCCCAAGCTCTCATAGGGTCTGAGGTCGATCATCGCGCGCTCCTCCCTTTACAGGGAGCATGACACGCCGACCGGACACCCATCAAAACAAAAGGCCGGTCTCACGACCGGCCTTTTGTTTATCTCACTCGCTCTTGAAAAACATTAAGCGAAGAGAGGCTTAGGCGAGGTAGGCCGGCCGCTGGCTCGGCAGAACGCTCTCGTTGCGGGCGAGATAGGCCGGACGCTGGCTCGGAAGCACGCTCTCGTTGCGGGCGAGATAGGCCGGGCGCTGGCTCGGAAGCACACTCTCGTTGCGCGCCAAATAAGCCGGACGCTGGCTCGGCAGAACACTCTCGTTACGCGCGAGATAGCCGGCGCGCTGGTTCGGCATCACCACCTGGCTCTGGCCGGAAGCGGGCTGCTTCGCGGAAACCTGGTCGGCGAGGGCCGCGCCGGTCATCCCAAGGGTCACAGCGGCAACAGCCGCAATCAGCATGCTCTTCATGATACTCTCCAAATCTGTTGGGCTGGCCCGCCTGGGACCGCCTGCGGCGAGGCTCGAACTGTCCATCGCCATCCGTTGGTGGAGAGATACGACTGCGGGCGTCACCTTAGAACGCTGCCGCAACACATGTTATTCATGCTTTTTTTGTTGAAATGGAAAAGAAAACCCCTCACATCCCTGTGATATGCGCATAAATCATGGCAGGAGCCTGCCTCCTGGCATAGGTCTCGGCACGCCGGTTGTCCCTGGGAAGCTCAGCGGCAGCCCCCGCTGCACCCGCATCGCGAGATAGGCAAAACATTGCGCTTCTAGAAAATCCCCCTGCCAAGTCACTGATTCCACAGGCGCCACCGGCACCTGGAGCCGCGCCGCCAGGGCCCGCATAAGGGCCGGATTGTGCCGCCCGCCACCCGCCACCAGCCACTGCCGCGGAGGCGCGGGCAGCCGCGTTACGGCAATCGCCGCCGCTGTGAAGGCCGCGAGAGTCGCCGCCCCGTCGGCCGGGGTCATGGCCGCCATATCGTCGAGCAATGCGTGGAAGGAAAGCCGGTCAAGCGATTTGGGCAGGGACCGCGCGAAATAGGGGTGGCCCAGCCAACGCGCGATCCTGTCCTCGTCCACACGCCCGGCTGCCGCCATCCTGCCCTCGGCATCAAATGCCCTTCCGGTATGGCGCATCGCCCAGTCATCCAGCAGCGCATTGCCGGGCCCGGTATCGCAGGCCGCGATGCTGCCATCGGTGCCCAGGAAGGTCACATTGGCGACCCCGCCGATATTGAGGATGGCGAGCGGCTTCGGCAGATCGGCCGCCAACCCGGCGTGGAAGACCGGCACCAGCGGAGCGCCCTCGCCCCCGGCCGCCACATCGGCCGAGCGAAAATCGTAGGCAACGGGTGCCCCCAGCCTTCGGGACAGCCAGGCGGCGTCGCCGATCTGCCAGGTCCGCCGCTGCGCGGGCTGATGAAGAATGGTCTGGCCATGAAAGCCGATCAGGTCAAAGCGCGTATCCAGCGCCCTTACCGCCTCGGCATGCACTTCCGTCAGCCGCCGAGTGACGGCGAGCAGCTGCGGATCATCGGCCTCGAGCGTCGGCGCGCGATCCAGAATCTCGCGGATCGCAGCCCGCAAGGCGGGCTCATAGGGAAGCGTCAGGGCCGGTCCGAAGGCGCCCACCCGCTCCCCATCTGTGTCGATCAGCGCCGCATCCACGCCATCGAGCGAGGTTCCGCTCATCAGACCAATCACACGCAGCATTTCGCCCGATCCTCTCTCGTGCTAGCCCACCGTCCCGATCTTTAGTTACGCACGGATAGGCTCGATGGTGAAAAGCGGTTTCCTGGCGGAGGCGAAGGCACGCGGCTTCGTCTTCCAATGCACGGACGAGGCGGCGCTGGACGAGGCGCTCACCCAGAACGCCGTCGCCGGCTATATCGGCTTCGATCCCACCGGCAATAGCCTGCATGTCGGCCATATGGTGCAGATCATGCTGCTGCGCCTGCTGCAGAAGCATGGCCACAAGGCGGTCGCCCTGCTCGGCGGCGGCACCGCCAAAATCGGAGATCCGTCCTTCCGCGAAGAAGCCCGCCAGTTGATGACGGACGAGACGATCGCCGAGAACATCGCCGGCATCCGCCGCAATATCGAGCCCTTCCTGACCTTCGGCGAAGGTCCGGCCGATGCCATCATGGCCAACAATGCCGACTGGCTCGATAAGCTTGGCTATATTGAGCTGCTGCGCGAAGTCGGGCCCCATTTCAGCATCAGCCGCATGCTCGCCTTCGACAGCGTGAAGTCCCGCCTCGATCGCGAACAGGGCCTGACCTTCCTCGAATTCAATTATTCCATCCTGCAGAGCTATGACTTCCGGGAGCTCAACCGCCGCTATGGCGTGACTCTGCAGATGGGCGGGTCGGACCAGTGGGGCAATATCGTTTCCGGCGTCGATCTCGTCCGCCGCACGGATGCGAAGACCGTCTATGGCCTGACCGCGCCGCTCATCACCACCGCCTCGGGCGCCAAAATGGGCAAGACGGCGAAAGGTGCCGTCTGGCTGACCGCCGAGCGCCTCTCCCCCTTCGACTACTGGCAGTTCTGGCGCAATACCGAGGACGCCGATGTCGGCCGCTTCCTGAGGCTCTTCACGGATGTGCCGCTGGACGAAATCGCTCGGCTTGAAGGGCTCGGCGGCGCCGAGATCAATGAGGCCAAGAAGATTCTCGCGACCGAGGCAACCACGCTCTGCCACGGCCGCGCCGCCGCTCTGGAAGCGGCCGAGACCGCGCGGCGGGCCTTCGAGGAAGGCATTGCCGCCGATACCCTGCCGACGGTCACCGTGCCGACGGCAGATTTGGCTGCGGGAATTCCGGCCTTCGCTCTGCTGGTGCAGGCCGGGATGGCCACGACCAATGGCGAGGCCCGGCGCCTGATCCGCGGCGGCGGTGCCCGCCTGAACGATGTTGCCTTCACGGAAGAGGGCCAAGTCGTCACGGCTGCGGACCTGCGCGATGGTGCGCTAAAACTCTCGGCGGGCAAGAAGCAACACAAACTCATCCGCACGGAGGGCTGACACATGACGCAGGAGGAAATTACCGCCTGGGCCTTGAAGAACGGCTGGCAGATGATGGGCGGTAATCTCAGCCTGACCAAGCCGCGCGCCCATAAGGAGGCGATCGTCCGCCTCGTGCTGAAGGCGACGGTCGCCAATCTCGAGGTGAAGAAGCCGGCCGGCAACAAATGGGAGAAGATCGGCGGCGCCCCCTATGGCGCGATCGAGGCCGACAGCGAGGACGGCCCGCCCCACGGCCTCGGCTTCGAAAGCATCCCGAGCTTCACCATGCTGATGCAGGCCAACAAAGACGCCCAGACCTTCGCCAGATTCGGCTAGTGGGTCAGCAGCGCCCTCTGGGCGATCAATGATAGCCAATCGGTCTGCGTACGTGCAGGAACGGAAGTCACCAAGCCGGGACCGCCTAAAGCGACACGACACCCTCTAGTTTTAGCCAGCCCCGACACGGCGCCCGGAGACCGGGCTGCTGCAGCCTCCGATCCGAACTAGGAAATGTTTGCATCCTGTTTCAGATTATGGTGGCCGCGGCGGCTTCTCCGTACTTCATATTGGGACTAAGCGAGATCGGCTAATTTTGCCTAGGAATGGGAGGACCGCGATGCCTCGTTCAGACCGGGAAGGACTATGGTCAGACATGCTAGCACTGCTCGCGCGTACGGATCAGCTGCACCGGCAAGGACTTGCCGGGGTCTCCAGCGCCTGGGAGCCGCCGGTCGACGTCCTGGAAACCGAGACGGAGCTCCTGGTCGTGATCGCCATCCCGGGTGTCCCGCGGGAAGAGGTCGAGATTGTCGTCAGCCATGGTGAGGTCCTCGTGCGCGGGACCAGAAAGTGGCTGTGCCCGCAAAGGCCGGCGCGGGTTTACAGGATCGAGCTTCCTCATGGACGGTTCGAGCGTCGCCTGCCCCTTCCCCCTGGGGCCTACCAGCTTGTCAGCCAGGACCACCAGGACGGCTGTATTGTTCTGACAATGCGGAAGCTTTGATGATGGACATCGCCGATTCTGCGCCGGTCGAAGCTTCTGGCCCAACCGAAACCATGATCCTTCTACCCGCCACGGATATCGTGATCCTGCCGGGGACAGTCCTGCCCTTGAGCACTGGCCGCGCGGACGCTGTGCTGGCGCTCCAGGAGGCAGCGCGCACCGATCAGCATCTGGTGGTCGTGCTGCAGCGGGAGCCTTTCGTGGAAACGCCCGGGATCAGGGATCTCCATGCCATCGGCACGGAGGTGCGCCTCCTTCGCTATTTTACCGGGCGTGAGGGCTCTCACAACGCCATCGTGCAGGGGGTGGGCAGACTGCGCCTGACGGGGATGGCGACAACCGCGCCTTATCCGAGCGTGACGGTTCAGCGCATAGAGGAGCCTCATGAGCGAACGCCGGATATCGATGCGCGGGGACACCAGTTGCGGGAACGAGCGCTCGATCTTCTCCGGCTGGTCGATCAGGCGCCGGCCGAGATCGCGGCCACCATCCGGTCGGTCGAGGCGCCTGGGGCGCTGGCCGATTTTGTCGCGGGTCTGCTGGACCTGACGCCCTTCGAGAAGCAGGAAATTCTCGAGACAATCGCACTGCTGCCCCGGCTGGACCGGGTGATCACCCGGCTTGCCTACCGGTATGAGGTGTTGCGGCTGTCAAGTGACATTGGCCAGCAAACCAAGGCCGCCATGGAGGGCCGCCAGCGAGAGTTTCTTTTGCGGGAGCAGCTTAAGGCTATCCAGAAAGAGCTCGGAGAATCTGATGGTGCGACACCCGAACTCGATGATCTGAAACGAAAGCTGGACCAGGCAGGCATGCCCGAGGATGTCGCCGCTCAGGCGAACCGGGAACTGCGGCGCTTGACGCAGATGCCCGAGGGCGCCGGCGAAGCGGGCATGGTTCGTTCTTATCTTGAATGGCTGACGGAACTTCCCTGGCAGATCGCTGAAAAGCCACCAATCGATATCGCGCTGGCGCGTCGCGTGCTTGATGAAGACCATTTTGGATTGGAGAAAATCAAGCGCCGGATACTGGAGTTTCTTTCCGTCCGCAAGTTGAACCCTGACGGAAAAGGGCCGATCCTTTGCTTCGTCGGACCGCCGGGCGTTGGCAAAACGTCACTCGGCCAATCCATTGCGCGGGCGATGGTGCGCAAATTCGTTCGCGTCAGTCTAGGCGGCGTGCATGACGAATCTGAGATCCGCGGACACCGCCGCACCTATGTCGGCGCCCTGCCTGGCAACATCATCCAGGCCATCCGCCGCGCAGGGGAGCGTGATTGCGTTGTCATGCTCGACGAGATCGACAAGCTCGGTTCGGGTGGTTTCCAGGGTGATCCTGCCTCGGCTTTGCTCGAAGTTCTTGACCCTGAGCAGAACGCGACCTTCCGGGACGCCTATCTCGGCGTGCCCTTCGATCTTAGCAAAGTTCTGTTCATCGCGACCGCGAATATGCTCGACACGATCCCAGGGCCGCTCAGAGATCGCATGGAGGTCGTGTCCCTCTCGGGATATACGGCAGAGGAGAAGCTCACGATTGCGCGGGAGCATCTGATCCCGCGACAATTGAAGGAGAATGGTCTGACGCCAGAAACAGTCGACCTCGATGACGATGCGCTCACACTCATCATAGAAGGCTATACGCGCGAAGCCGGGGTGCGGAGCCTGGAGCGCACGATCGGCGCGGTTTTCCGCAACGTCGCGATGCGCGTCGCGGAGGGCGAGGTTGCCCAAGTGCACGTCAATGCGGCGGAGGTGGAGGGGATCCTCGGGCCGCGCCGATTTGAATCCGATGTGGCTCAGCATGCATCCGTCCCCGGCGTCGCGACAGGTCTGGCCTGGACACCCGTCGGTGGCGACATCCTGTTTATTGAGGCAAGCCGCATGCCTGGTACGGGCCGGCTCATTCTGACCGGACAGTTGGGCGACGTTATGAAGGAAAGCGCCCAGGCGGCACTCAGCCTCCTGAAGACGCGCGCTGTGGCGATGGGTATCGATATTGATCTCTTCACCCAGAAGGATGTCCACGTCCATGTCCCCGCGGGCGCCACGCCGAAGGACGGCCCCTCCGCAGGGGTGGCCATGTTCGCGGCGCTCGCCTCGGTGATGACCGAGCGCGCCATACCGCCGACGATCGCGATGACGGGAGAGATAAGCTTACGCGGGCTGGTGCTGCCGGTCGGCGGCATTCGGGAGAAAGTAATCGCGGCTGCACAGGCCGGCATCAAAACGGTCATGTTGCCGGCTCGCAATCGCCGGGACTACGACGACATCCCTCTCAGTGCTCGCACATCGCTCGACTTCATCTGGCTCGAGACGATCGATGATGCCATTGCCCCGACCATCGGCACCTATGGGCAGAGTGGGTAACGACGGATCGCGCGAGAGGAGAAATCCTCACCTGCTCCGCGAGGATTTGGAAAGATCACAGCGTCGTTCGAAATAATCGGCGTTGATGCGTCTTTGATCGGCGCATGCCGGTGCAGGAACCGGCGAGGCTTGGTGGATGTGCCTCAATCCTGCCTCGCGGAGCTCCTGCCGAATTGAGGACACGCGTGCCCCCGGTCATCAGGCCGGGCTGCCGGTGCTTGCGGTGTCGAATGCGAGAACAAGATCGGTTTCCCTCGCGTGGTGGCCGGAAAATATCCTGGAATAAAAGACGGCCGGCGTTGTTGACCCTCTGACACGATCACTCGTGCCGACCTTTGCAACCGGAGACACGCCCATGAAACGCGCGCTGCTCGCAGCTTCCGCTTTGATTTTCGCGGCCCCACTCGCCCTCGCTGCGTCGCTTCCCTTCGCCTCGGCCAAGACGTCCAAGGGGACCGTTCTGACCGACGACAAAGGGATGACGCTCTATACCTACGACAAGGACACGAAGGGGATGTCCAACTGCTATGGCGAGTGTGCCGAGTACTGGCCTCCCGACATGGCGAAAGCCGGTGCGGTTGCCAGCGGCCCCTATTCGCTCGTCGTGCGCAAGGATGGTGCCAAGCAATGGGCGTTCAACGGCTTGCCGCTCTATTTCTGGGAGAATGACACGGCGAAGGGACAGGCGACCGGCGACGGCGTGCAAGGGGTGTGGCATGTCGTGCCGACCACCGCCACCGCATCCTCGACCGGCGGCGCCTGGTAGACGCGATTCAGGAGGATAGGACCGCATGACGGTCTTTCTGGACGAGGTCGAGGCCTGTATCCCAGCCTTGCGGCGCTACGCCCGTGCCTTGTCGCACGACCGCGATATCGCCGATGATCTCGTCCAAGATTGTCTTGAGCGCGCGGTGCGGAAACGGTCCCTGTTCCGGCCGGTCGGACCGGTGCGGCCCTGGCTCTTCCGTATTCTTCTCAATCTCTATCGCAACGACAAACGGCGCATAAGGCGGCAGGGGCCTCATGTGCCGATCGAAGGCGAGGCCGATCATTCGGGGGCTTCCGGAAATCAGGTTTCGCGGCTCGAACTCGCCGAGGTGGCGCGGGCGTTGCAGCGGCTGCCAGATGAGCACCGGGAGGCTCTGATGCTCGTGGCATTGGAAGGCATGACCTATGTGGAGGCATCGGCCATCTTGGAGATCCCGATCGGCACGGTCATGTCGCGCATTTCGCGCGCGCGTCAGGCTCTCCGGACTGCGACCGATGCGCCGTCGCTGAGACTGCGGAGTGTGAAATGACCGGCAAACGCGCAAGCAAAATCACCGATGCCGATCTGATGGCCTATCTGGACCGCTCACTCGATGCCGCACGCGTTGGCGAGATAGAAAGCGCTCTCGCGACCGACGCGGAAGCTCGGACGCGCCTCGCGATTTGGCAGCAGCAGAACGCGCTGATCGCCAATCTCTATCAGCCGGCGGCAACCGAACCGCTGCCACCCAGCCTGAACGTCCGGCGGATGGCGGCCGAGCGGAAAGCCGTGCACCAGGGGTGGCAGCGCATGGCAGCAGCGGTCATCCTCAGTCTTGGCATCGGCGCGGGTGGCGGATGGTATCTGGGGAATCGAAGCCCCGGCGCCGGGCGGGGGGCGCTTCCCGTCCAGATGACAGCTGCCCTCACGGCCTATCGTCTCTATGCGGGAGAGGTCGCCCATCCCGTCGACGTCAGCGGCAATCCGAGCGGCGAGCTGGGTGCCTGGCTGTCCAAGCGATTGGACCGCACACTCAGGATTCCGGATCTGCATGCCGCGGGGTGGGCGCTCGTCGGCGGCAGCCTCCTTCCTGCGGGCGACAAGCCTGGAGCGCAGATCATGTACGAGGATGCTGCAGGCCGGCGCCTTACCCTGTTCTTCACCCCGGTTGCACCACGAAAGGACGACACGCCGCGCTTCGCGACGGCGGCCGGTCTCGACATGATGAGTTGGACGGATGCAAGCCTCAACTGCACCATTGTCGCGCCAATTGGCCGCGCGAACATCAAGCTGATCGCCGCAGACGTCTATGAGCAGATGACCTGAACGATCATCTGCCGCCGGACCCTGTCCGAGGACAGATCATAAGTCCGATCAGAAAATATACCCCGCCGGCAAAGGGTTGGACGGTACGGTCAATCGTGCCCTTCAGCCGCCGCATGCCGATACACGCGATTGCGATGCAACAAACCGCGCGCACCGGATCATAATTGCAGGGATACGGCGCCCCTCAAAGAGGGGCGGGCGGAGGAACCCTGTGACTCGGAAAATCGTCGTCTACAGCTACTGGACCTGGATTCCCGGCGAAGGATTGGGCCAGATTGCCCCGACCAAGCGCAGCCAGGCCCAGATTGAAGCCCTGCGCGGCCTTATCATCCTCACCTCGGCCGAGGAAGTCGACGCGGCCGATCTGGATGCTGACGGCTCTTACCGCCAGGATTCGCAACCCGAGGAAGCCGCCGTCTAGATCGCTCAACGGCGGCCAAACCCGACGTGCCGGTCAGCTCCAGCCTTCGAGCACGATTTTACCCTGCGCGGCATGGCTTTCGATCAGCCTGTGCACGCGAATCAGATTTGCGGCCGATATCGGGCTGATCCGCTCCGTCAGCGTCGTCCGCAACTTCCCCGCATCCACGAGGCGAGCTGTCTCATCCAGTATCTCACCCTGCGCCGCGAGATCGGCGGTCTGGTAGAGGGACCGCGTGAACATCAACTCCCAATGAACGGAAACGGCCTTGCGCTTGAAGGGCACGACATCCAGCGCCGCCGGATCATCGATCAGGGCGAAGCGTCCCTGCGGGGCGATCGTCTCAACGATGGCCGGCAGATGACTGTCCGTATGGGTCGTGGAAAACACGAAGCCCGGCGCGCCGATTCCTAAAGCGGCCACCTGCTCCGTGATGGACTTGCGATGGTCGATCACATGATGCGCGCCGAGTGACCGCACCCAATCCTGGGTCTCCGGGCGCGAGGCCGAAGCAATCACCGTGAGATCCGTCAGCGCACGGAGCAACTGGATGGTAATCGACCCGACGCCGCCCGCGCCGCCGATGATAAGAACGGCGGGCGCCGCGCCCGGCACCGGCTTCTTTACGTCCAGCCGGTCGAACAAGGCCTCCCAGGCTGTGAGCGCCGTCAGCGGCAGCGCCGCCGCCTCCGCCCAGTCGAGCGAGGCCGGCTTGTGACCCACGATCCGCTCGTCCACCAAATGAAGCTCGGCATCGGTTCCGGGCCTGGTCAGGTCACCAGCGTAGAAAACCGCGTCGCCCTGCCTGAATCTTGTCACGCTGGGACCGACGGCGCGGACGACGCCGGCCGCATCCCAGCCCAGAACCTTCCAGGCGCCCCCGGCCGGCGCCACGCCCGCCCGCACTTTGGTGTCGACAGGATTAACCGAGACCGCCTTGACCTCGACCAGCAGATCGTGGCCCGCGGGGGTCGGATCGTCGAGCGTGATATCCATCAGGGCATCGGCACGGCCGATCGGCCCCGGGGTTTGATAGCCAATGGCGCGCATGGCGCATCTCCTCTTTGCCGTTGAGAAGAAATTTGGCCATTATCATCGACTCTGAAAAGTACGCACAATTTGAGCACATAGTATCAAAATGGATACCGTAACCACACCGCCGCGCCATTCCCGCTTCGATTGCAGCCCCGGCTGCTCGGTGGAAGCGACGCTCAGCCTGATCGACGGCAAGTGGAAGGGAGTCATCCTCTTCCACCTGCTGGACGGTACGCTCCGCTTCAATGAACTCCGGCGCCGCATTCCAGACGTCACCCAACGCATGCTGACCAACCAACTCCGCGAGCTGGAAGTCGATGGGCTGATCCTGCGTCGTGTCTATGCCCAGGTGCCACCGAAGGTGGAATACAGCCTCTCCAACCGCGGACGCACACTCGAACCCGTGCTGCAGGCACTGAAATTCTGGGGAGACGCGCATATCGGCCTCTTTACCGGCCGCGCTCCTTCAGGAACCGACCCGGTGGCTGCCCCAGCAGCCGGCTGAACATCACGCTGAAGGCGCTGGCGCTCTGATAGCCGAGGTCGAGCGCCGTTGCGGTGATGGGGTGGCCGCGCATCAGACGATCAACCGCGACAGTGACGCGCAGATGGTCGCGCCAGCGGGCGAAGGCCATATCGGTCTCCGCCCGGAAGAGCCGGGCGAGCGTGCGCGGGCTGGCTCCGGCAATTTTCGCGATTTCTTCAAAGCCGATGTCGCTGCCGGGTTCAGCCAATAGAAGCGCAACCGCACGGCGGAGGCGCGGGTCCCGGCCGTAGGGCAGGAAGAGCACGGGCCCGGGCTGCGGCGCCAGAACCCGGCGCAGGATGAGCTGCAGGACAAGGCCCCGCTCTGCCTCATCGTCCGGGCTCAGTCGGACCGCTTCCAGCGCCAGCTCGCGGAGCAGCGGAGAGGCCGCGACACTCCGGCATTCCCTCGGCAAATCCCGCACCCGCTCCGGCGGCAACAGCAACTGAACAAGAGAGGCGGCCTCGCTATAGCGCGCGGCATGGGGAATTCCCGGGGGCACCCAGATCCCTCGTCCCGGGGGGGCGAGCCAGGCCCCCTCCTCCGCTTCCACCGTCATCGTTCCATGGAGCACAAAAGCGAGTTGCCCGCTTGCATGGCTGTGGCGATCGATCGTGGTTCCGGCGGGATGGTCGAGACGATCTGCAGTCCAGGTCGGCATGGCATCAGGGCGCATGGTTTTGGCCGGTTGGCGAAAGACCCCGGCGTATGCTGCGTATAGATGCCACTCCGGAAGTCCAGCGACAAGCCGCCGGCGCCAAGGAGACACCATGACCCAGCCCTTCATCATCACCGGCATTGCTGGCAGCCTGCGCCGCGACTCCTATGCACGCGCCGTTCTTCGGGGGATCGCTCCGCTGCTGCCCACTGGCAGCCGCTTCGAGACACTCGATATCGGCGCCCTACCCCATTACAATCAGGATCTCGATACCGAGGCCGCGCCCGAGGCCGTGGTAGCAGGGCGCGCGCAGATTGACCGCAGCGACGCGGTGATCATCGTGACGCCGGAATTCAACCACGGCCTGCCGGGGGTGCTGAAGAACGCGCTCGACTGGCTCTCCCGACCGGCCTTCACGAGTTGCTTCGTCGGCAAGCCGGCTTTGTTCGTCACGATCGGGCCTGGGGCGCTCGGCGGGGTGCGCGCCCAGGCTCAGCTGCGCGAGACGCTGACTGCCATGCTTTGCCGGTTGGTGCCGCTGCATGAACTGGTGGTGCCGCTGGTCAATGAAAAGATCACGGACGGAGAGCTGACGGACACCGTGACGCTGCGCCATCTTTCCCGCGCGCTGGATATTTTCCTCGGCGCCTCGGCGCGAGGATGACCGCCATGGCGCATCTCCTCGCCCTCGGCGCGGGCCTTTCGGTCGGCCTTCTCTTCACCGCTTTGCGCCTGCCCCTGCCGGCACCGCCCACGCTCACCGGCATCATCGGCGCCTTCGGCGTCTATCTCGGCAGTGTCCTCTTCCCTCTGGCGCGGCAGATGCTGATCCATTGAAAGCTTGGTCACGTCCTCCAGCCTCGGTTCAAAGAGCGAAGCCAGGCCGCTCAGTAGCGCTTATAAGGCAGGAACTTGCCACTCATGGTGATCCGCACCCGGTCGCCTTTGGGGTCCGCCTGGCGTTCCATCGTCATGTCGAAATCGATCGCGCTCATGATGCCGTCTCCGAACTCCTCGTGGATCAGCTCCTTCCAGGTCGTGCCATAGACCTGCACGAGTTCGTGGAAACGATAGATCAGCGGATCGGTTGGCGGCCCGGGCGGCAGCGACCCCCGATAAGGAATTGCTTCGAGCAGCGCTTGCTCGGCAACCGAGAGATCAAAGAGGGATGCGGCACGGGCTGCAACCTCGGGCGGCATCGACATCTGGCCGAGGCAGGCAGCACAGCTCCAGACCGGGGACTGGCCAAGCGCCCCGGCCACCACGTCCCAGCTCAAGCCCTTCTCTCGCTTGATCCCGAGGATCTTCTGGCCAAGTTCGGTTTTCGCGTCTTGCATAATACTCTCCGAGATGAGGCGGACGCCCCGTTCAGGTCTCGAATCGGCAGCCGACCCAGCGCACCGCCCAGCCGAGCAGGCAGACGAGCGGCGCCAGCATCGCGCATCCGATTGCGAGTTCCTCGAAGACGAGCGTGGCCGGCGCCGCGAGGAGAAGATCGCAGACGATCCAGGCCAAGGCGAGCACGGCCAGAACCAGTGACAAGCCAATGATACCCCTCGAGGCAGCGCGCAGCATGGAATCCTCTCTCCGGGATGGGGGCTCGAGCCAATCGAACCGCCGGTTATCGCGGCGCCCATGGAACCGCGTGGAGCGCGACCATGCAAGCCTGCATTGCCGTCAGAAACGCGCCGAGTCAGGCCTCGCCGCAGTGCAGCCGCGGCAGATCACTTTGAGAATTATAGGCATAGGTCTCCCAATCCGGCGCATAGATCTCGGACTGATCGCCCCAACCGACCCAGCCGGGGCGCGGGCCGCGGGCGAAAAGCTCAAGATAGGAACCCGGGCTGCAGCGCTCGATGAGATCGTATTGCTCGTCCGGCTTGCGGCTATGCTCGCGCTTGCGCGTGGCCAGGAAGTTGACCTGTCGGCGGGCCGCCGCCCCTGTGCGGGCCCGCGCCCCGCGCGTGCCGAACAGCAGCAGTTCCGTCACGTTACGGAAATAGAAACCAACGCCGCGGCCGTCCGGCCCACCATCCTTGCGGATTTTGTGCCAGACGAGATTGGTCTTGTACGTAAAACCCCAGGCCCGCATGACCGCGAGGCCCTCGGGCAGCAGGGCGTTTGGCACCCAGAGATAGAGATGCGCGGGCTCGGTCGCATGGGCTGCCACCGGCAGGCTCATGATCTCGGTGAGAGTCATCGTGCCGTAGCGGGCGAGCCGCCGATGCTCGGGCGCCACCTTGCCGGTGCGATTGGTGAACTGCCAGGGTGGATCGGCGAGGATCGTCGCGAACTGGCGGCCTCCCAACGCGTGCCCCAAGGCAATGGCGGCCTCGCTCGCCGGTCCCGGAACGAGGGAGCCGTAGGAGGGATCAAATCTGCCCAAGGCCTAAGCCGCCTCGAATTCGCCCTTGGCATTCAGCAGCGAAAGCGTGCCGCTGCGGATGTCGAAGGATGCACCATGCAGGTTCAGGCGCCCGTCCTCGACCCGCTTGGCGAGCCAGGGAAAGGTCATGAGATTGCGGAGCGAGAGCTTGATCGCCTCGTATTCGCACATCTGCTGCTGCTTTTCCTCGACCGGCTCGCAGGCCAGCACACGGTCCCGCGCTTCGGCCGCGATCTCGACCCAGGAGGACATGAAGTCCAGCCGCTCGGCGGAGGCCGGATGCAACAGCGCATTGATACCGCCGCACATGGCGTGGCCCATGACGATCACATTGCGCACTTCGAGCACGCGGACAGCGAATTCGATGGCGGCGGAGGTGCCGTGGAAGGCGGTGTCCTTCTCGAAGGGCGGCACGAGATTGGCCACGTTGCGCACGATGAAGATTTCGCCTGGGCCGACGTCGAAGACCATCGCCGGGTCAACCCGGCTGTCGGAACAGGCAATGATCAGGGTCTCGGGCTTCTGGCCACGCTGAGCCAGCGCCTCGAACCGCTCACGGCGCCCGGGCCATACTGTATGGCGGAACCGCCTGTAACCGCTAAGAAGATTTTCCACATGGTCAAACTAAGGGCTGCGGCGACGGGCGGCAATATGCTTCCTGCGCATTCGTAACCGGTACGGAACGACATGGCACCCCTGGCACGCGACGGGCGACCGTCTCGCAGGACGACAAGCAAGAAGGGACTGAAATCATGAAAGTCGGAATGATCGGCCTGGGGCCGATGGGACAGGGCATGGTCCGCACGCTGCTGCGTGCAGGGCATGAGGTGGTCGTCTACAATCGCTCCCGCGACAAGGCGGAAGCCCTGGCCGGCGAAGGCGTGACGATCGCGGACAATCCCGCCGATGCAGCCGAGAGGACAGGGCTGGTCATCACCATGCTGGCGCATGACGAGGCGGTGGAAAACCTCGTCTTCGGCGCGGACGGCGTGCTGGCCGGATTGAAGCCCGGCCAGATCCATATCTCGGGCAGCACCATCTCGGTCGATCTCTCGAAGCGGCTGGAGGAGGCCCATGCAAGCCTGCGCCAGGGTTTTGTCGCCGCTCCCGTGCTCGGCCGGCCGCCGGCGGCAGAATCGGGCAAGCTGTTCGTCATGGCCGCGGGCGAGGCAGCCCTTCTGGAGCGGGTGCGGCCCGTGCTGGAAAGCCTCGGCCAGCGGCTCTTCATCGCCGGCGACCGGCCCTTCAAGGCCAATCTCATCAAGCTGTCCTGTAACTTCCTAATCTTCTCGACGATCGAGCAGCTGGCGGAGGTCTTCGCTCTCAACGAGAAGGGCGGCGTCGACAAGGCGACCCTCTTCGAGGTGCTGACGGAATCCTTCTTCACCGCACCGGTGCACAAGAATTACGGCCGCATCATCCTCGACCAGGCCTATGACCCGCCCGGGGCGAAGGTCGGGCTCGGAGCCAAGGACAACCGGCTGATCCTCGCCGCAGGCGAAGAGCTTTCGGTACCGCTGCCCATGGCCTCGCTCCTTCGCGACCGCTTCCTCGCCACTGAATCGCGCGGCGAGGGCGCGCTTGATTTTTGCGCCATCGCGAAGCGCGCAGCGGAGGATGCCGGGCTCTGACCCGTTGAGAAGGTTCTGATTCACGGTTCAGAGGAATCGCCCCCGCGATTCATCTGAACCGGTCAGACCTAAAAGGGCTCAAATGGCGTCTCGACACGGAGATCTTCGATCCGGAATCCGCGCGTCTCCGCCAGCATCTCGCCCACCCTGCGGCGATGACAGGTGCAGGCCTCGGCCTCGTAGCAGAGCAGCGCGGAAGGCGCGGCCGCGGCGACCCTCCCCGCCTCGGCCAAGGCCTCGCCGGCCGCCGGACGGGCGAGGCTGTCTTCCACGATCTCCCAGAAGAGCGGCCATTGCCGGCGGCGGTTGGCCTCCCGCCCTGCCGGCGGCGTTCCGAGTGCCTTGAGATGGAGATAGGCAATGCCCGCCGCATCCAGGCCGGCAGCGAGTTGGCGCTTGGAGAAGCCGGCGCGGCGGGAGAGCGGCAGATCCCGAATATCGATCACCAGCCGCACACCGGCAGTCTTCAGCGTCTCGACAAAAGCGCCGAAACCCGCCTTCTCGTAACCAATGGTAAAGAGGGTCGGCGCTTTGCCGTCGGGTTCAAAGATTGCCATGTGTCTGTCTCGCCGATCGTGCTTTGATAATGGCCGAGCCCCGCCGGGGCCGGGATTGCAGGACTGAAAGCCCAGGATGACGCCAGCCTTCCACCGCCTGACAAAACTTCTCGCGGGCCTCGCCCTTTTTGCCATGCCGCTCGCGGCGCGGCCGGCTCCAGCGCAGGCGATGACCCTCGCCGCCCACCGCGCCTATTACCGCCTCACCCTTGCCTCCACCGGCAACAGCGGCGTCACCAGCGCCTCGGGCGCGATGGAATACGAGGTCATCGACGGCTGCACCGGCTGGGCAACCCAGCAGCGGCTCGACATGACGGTGCTCGATCGTGAAGGCGGAGATACCCATACCGTCTCCGACTACGCCACCTGGGAATCCAAGGACGGCCGGAAGTTCCGCTTCCGCATCACCCAGGTGACGAATGGCGCGCGGGACGAGCGCGCCGGCTATGCCGAGTTACCGCCGGGCAAGCCGGGCTTCGCAGTCTATACGGAACCGCACGACCAGCGTGTCGCCCTGCCGCCGGGCACAGTCTTTCCGATGGCCCAAACCGAAGCCGTCCTCACCGCCGCGCACCAGGGCAAGACCTTCGTCTCCATGCCGGTCTTCGACGGCACCACCGGCGCTTCGGCAGAGAATACCTTTGCCGTCATCACGACCCGCGGCGAGGAGGTGACGACCGCCTTCAAGCCACTCGCCGAACTGCCCAGCCTGATGGTCCACATGGGCTACTTTCCGAAGGACACGACGCAGCTGCTGCCGGACACGCTGATCGCCATGCGCTACTGGGACAATGGCGTGGCTGACTCCCTCGATCTCGACTTCGGGAATTTCACCATGGCTGGCAAGCTCGCGAAGTTCCAGCTCCTGCCGAGCCACTGCGGCTAGCGTTTGATCTGACCTAGCAGCCGGCGCTGAGCAGGCTCGGAACCGCGTCCGCGATCGGCACGCCCTGGCGCGCACCGGGCGTCACCGGGAAGGGTGAGGCCGGCGCGGGTAGGATAAAACCATAGGTCGGATAGACGGTCATCCCCAACCGGTCAGACGGCGGCCACCAGACCCGGACAGCCGACCAGTCGTTCCCGGGCGAGACATCGACCACCGGTTGGCCGTCTGTTATCCGGTAGGGCAGCCAGTTGGCCTGCGTCACCAGCACCTGCCGGTTCGAGACGACCGCCGTCACGACGGCGAGATGGCCGCTGCTGAGCCGGCCCGTGCGGCGAAAGACAAGAATGGCGCCGGGCACCGGCCGGTTGCTTTCGGCGTATCGCCCCTGCGCTGCCGACCACCATTGCCAGGCATCGCCGCTCAGCGGCAGGCCGGAGACTTGGCGCGCATAGGGAACGCAGGTCATGGGCGTGCTCTGCCCATAGGAGGCGTAGCGTCCGCCGCCGCATCCGGCGACGGCCAGCAGCAAGACGGCGGATAGCCCCCGCAGGCCAGATCGGCCCAAGCTACGCCGAAGGTTCATCCCACTGATCCCATTGACAAGCGGTCTACGCCTCATCTCTCAGGCGTTACATGATAAAAACCCGACAGACCGTTGTCTGACAAGAACTTTGAGAGCGACACGGCGCTGAAGGCGAAGCCCGCACCGGGGCAAGGCTCCCCCGCATGCGCGCTCTTGTGCGCCCGCAGGCTTCGGTGCTTTGGATCTTCCATGAACACCGCGCTCTCCGTGTCCGACGGCGCCGATCTCGATTTCACCGAGGAAGAGATCCAGCGCTATTCGCGGCATATCCTGCTGCCGGAGATCGGCGGCAGCGGCCAGGCCGCGCTTCGCCGCGCCCGCGTGCTCGTCATCGGCGCTGGCGGCCTCGGAAGTCCGCTCGCCCTCTATCTCGCGGCCGCCGGCATCGGCACGATCGGCCTCGTCGATGACGACCGGGTAGAACTGTCCAATCTGCAGCGGCAGATTGCCCATACCGCTTCCCGGCTAGGCGAGGCCAAAACCGCTTCGGCCGCGGCCGGCGCGCGCGCCATCAACCCGCTCTGCCGGGTCGAGGAGCACCCCTTCCGCCTTGGTGAGCGGGAAGCGGCCGGCCTCATCCAGCGCTACGATCTCGTCTGTGACGGGTCGGACAATTTCACGACGCGCTATCTCGTGGCCGACACCTGCGTGCGGGAGAAGCGGACGCTGGTCTCCGCCGCCGTGCTGCGCTTCGAGGGGCAGCTGTCTGTCTTCAAACCCCATGCCCATGCCGAGGGCCCCTGCTATCGCTGCCTCTATCCGGAGGCGCCGCCTCCCGGCCTTGCGCCCTCCTGTGCCGAAGCCGGCGTGCTCGGCTCCGTCACCGGCGTCATGGGTACGCTGCAGGCCACAGAGGTGATCAAAGAAATCCTCGGCATCGGCGAAAGCCTGTCCGGCCGCCTTCTACTCTGGGATGCGCTCGCCACACGTTTTCGCACCATCCGCGTGCCGCGCGATCCCCGTTGTTCGGTCTGCGGCGCGGCATGAGCGCGCAACCCCTCGCGATCCTGCTCCTCTCCGGCACGCATGAGCGGGCGCATTACGCCTTCGCGCTGGCGGCCGGGGCCGCCGCCCTCGGCCGGCCGACGCTGATTTTCGCGACGAATGGCGGGTGCCACGCGCTGGCGGCGGACTGGTCCGGCCTGGCGGACTGCGAGCGGGACGCGCTGATCCAGGCCCGAGGCGTTGCCGGCCTCGCGGCGCTCAGGGACGCCTGCCAAGAACTCGGCGTGACGCTTCTCGCCTGCGCGGCCGGACTCCAGGCGGAAGCCTTATCGGCCACCGCCCTGCTCCCGGGCGTGGCCGTCTCGGGGATCGCCCGTTTCCTTTCCGAGAGCGCCAGCGCGCAGACCATCAGCCTTTGACCGGCCGCCTGGCTGCGCGGCTTCCCCTTGACCCGGCGCGCCTGGCTTGGCACGCACAGGGCATGAGCTTTCGGACCATGCGCCTCCTGCCCCGCCTAGCCGCCACGGCCCTTGCGATCTTCCTTGCGGTTTTGACCTCCGGCGCCATGGCCGCAGACGCGCCGACCCCAGCTCCCGCCACCAAGCCTGCGCCGGCCAAACCGGTTCAGGACCCGCATGTCGGCAGTTCCTCTGGCCTGCCGCTGCCGCGCTTCGTCTCGCTCCGCGCCGATGCGGTCAATCTCCGCGTCGGACCGGGCGACCAATATCCCATTCTCTGGGTCTATCATCGGGTCGGGCTGCCGGTAGAAGTGCTGCGCGAATTCGATGTCTGGCGCTTGGTTGTCGATTCGGAGGGGACCAAGGGCTGGATGCATGAGGCGACACTGATGGGCGGTCGCCATTTCGTGATCAACGGCACTGCCCCGGTCACTCTCTATCGCCGCGCGACGACCGACGCCGATCCGCGCGCCCAGCTCATGCCCGGCGTCGTCGGCGCGATCGAGCGCTGCGATGCCGGCAGTGACTGGTGCCGGGTGCGCGTGGACCATGTCGCTGGCTGGCTGCAACGCAGCGAATTCTGGGGCTCGCTGCCTGGCGAGAAGATTCCTGCCAAGTAGCGCATCCTCGGTCATTCTCGCGACCTCCGGACCCGGAGAAATCCGTGCGCTGGCCCTGGTCGGCGGAATCGCGATCGACAGCGCGATCGAGCGGCCGGGCGGCCCACTCGAACCCGGGGACCAGGTCATCGGCCGCATCCGCGCCCAGGTGCCGGCCATGGCGGGGGCCTTCGTCGCCCTGCCCGCGGGTTCCGCAGACGGGTTCCTGCCCGATACCGCCGGTGCGGCCGGGCTTCCTGAGGGCAGTCCCCTCGCGCTGCGCGTCATCCGCGGCGCCCAGGGAGGCAAGGGCCCGCGCGTCGCCCGCCTTGAGGCGGCAGCGGAAGGGCCGCCGCGCCTCCTCGGTCGCGGCCCCGGGGCGATCGAACGCTTGGCGGCGCTCCATCCGGAGGCCGCGATCCTCGTGGACCGGCCCGGCCTCTCGGCCGGCCTTCCCGCCGAGTTTCGCCCGCGCATGACCGTGGGTCTGGGCGACGAAGCTCAGCACGCCGCCGAAATCTGGGCGGCGCTGGCCGAGGCAGAGGTGCATCTCCCAGGCGGCGGGCGCTTCTCGATCACGCCTACCCCGGCGCTTGTCGCGATCGACGCCGATGCCACAAGCCTGACCGGCGAACGCCGCGGCAAGAAGGACGCTCAGCTCGCGCTCAACCGCCGCCTCATCCCGGCCATCGCGCGGCACATCCGGCTGCGACATCTTTCTGGCGCAATCGTGATCGACCTGGCGGGCTTGCCCCAGCGCCAGCGCCCGCTGCTCACCGAGGCCTTCCAGGCGGCGCTCGCCAACGATCCGCAGAAACCGCGCTTCCTCGGCTTCACCGGGCTCGGCCTTGCCGAAATCCAGCGCAGCCGCACCCATCCGCCGCTCCATGAACTGCTGCAAGGTGCCTATGCGGAGGCACTCGCGGGTCTCGCCTCCCTCGCCCGAGCAGTGGTGGAACGGCCGGGCGAGAGCCATGCGCTCGCACTCTCCCCGGCGCTTCTCGGCGCCATCGAAGGCGATACCACCGCCCGTGATCAGTTTCGTGATCGCACCGGAAATTATCCCGCGCTATATGCAGACAACGCAATCGAGGATCGGCCGCACTCCTGGCGTCTGGTCACAATTGTGTAACGCTGTTAAGTCATTCGTTAGATTCCACCCTATCTCTTCGGCTGGGATGCGAAACGTCAACAAGCAGCAGGTCCGCTCGTAATGCAGGTATCCGAAACGCGTGAGCACCAGCCGCACTCGGCTCTGGACAAGGCCGCCGTGCAGGCCGCTTACCGGCGGTGGGCGGGTATCTACGATGGCGCCTTCGGTGCAATCTCGCATTCCGCTCGTAACCGCACCGTGTCCCTGATCAATGCGCTTCCTGGGCGGGACGTGCTGGAGGTCGGCGTCGGCACGGGTCTGGCACTCCCCCTGTACAATCCCGAGAAACGTGTGACGGGCATCGACCTCTCGACCGAAATGCTGGCCCGTGCGCGGGCGCGCACCGAAAAGATGGGGCTGCGCCACGTCGCGGGACTTCACGAGATGGATGCGGAAGCGACCGGCTTCCCCGACCAGAGTTTCGATATCGCGGTCGCCATGTTCGTGGCGTCCGTAGTGCCGAATCCGAAGCGGCTGATTACGGAGATGCGGCGGCTGGTTCGCCCCTCCGGCCATCTCCTCTTCGTCAATCACTTCATCGCACCATCCGGGCCCCGCCGCTGGATCGAACGCGCCATGGCACCGGCCTCTCACGCTCTGGGCTGGCATCCGGATTTCGCCGTCGAAGCGCTCCTCACGCCGGAGGAGAACGCCCGTGCCGTGACCCGCGCAACCTGGCCCTTCGGCATCTTCACGCTTGTCCACCTGCCCGCCGAGCCGGGCTGAGCGCGCGCCGCTTCCCTCGCGCAGGGCCGCACTCTCCGAAAGGCGTGTTTGGCCTGCACGCAAACTGTTTCTCGACCCAAGACTCCTGTGCTAGCCCAGCTAGACCTGAGGGAGCGCAGCCGCACGCCCTCAGTGTCCCGACGATGGCATGGCAGACATCATGCGCGGCCCCATGTCAGCGCTACGCGGTATTGACCCATTTCCCGTAAAGGGTGGGCCTGGCCCAAGGACGGTACTGGAAAGACGAAAGCCTGATCATGGATAAGCCTGCTACCGCGATCCCTGCCGAGCGGACGCTGCCCGGCAGCGCCGAGTTTGCGGATTGGATCGCGCTGCTGAAACCACGGGTCATGAGCCTCGTGGTCTTCGCCGGCGCCAGTGGAATGGTGCTGGCACCGGGTCACATCGATCCGCTCGTCGCTGTTGGCGCCATCCTTTGCATCGCCATCGGTGCGGGTGCGGCAGGCGCCATCAACATGTGGTACGACCGGGATATCGACGCGGTCATGCGTCGCACGGCCAGTCGCCCCATTCCAGCCGGGCGCATGGCGCCGCTGCCGGCGCTGATCTACGGCGTCGTGCTCTCCATCCTCTCCGTCGTCGCCATGGACCTGCTGACCAACTGGGTCGCCGCCCTGATGCTGGCGGTCTCGATCGCCTTCTATGTCTTCATCTACACGATGTGGCTGAAGCGCCGCACGCCGCAGAATATCGTCATCGGTGGAGCCGCCGGTGCCTTTCCGCCCATCATCGGCTGGGCGGCCGTCACCGGCAGCATCGACCTCGTGCCGGTGCTGATGTTCGCCATCACCTTCATCTGGACACCGCCCCATTTCTGGTCCCTCGCCCTCTACGCGAGTGGGGACTATGAGCGGGCCGGCGTGCCGATGCTGCCCGTCGTCTCCGGCCAGCGGGTGACGCGGATCAATATCCTCGTCTACACGCTGCTGCTGCTGCCGGTGGCCGCCAGCCCCTGGATGGTGGGCTTCGTCGGCCTGCCCTATCTCGTCATCAGTCTGATACTCAGCGGTCTTTTCATCCTCCATGCCGTCCGCGTGCTGCACGACGGCGCGGGGCCCGGCGGCGCCTCGGTGACGGAGAACGCCCCAGCGCGGAAGGCCTTCCGCTACTCCCTTCTCTATCTCTTCCTGCTCTTCCTGGCTCTCGCTCTCTGCCGGGTCATTCATTAAGAGCAAGCTTCCCTGAAAGATCCGGCCATGACCGCCTATGACCGCGCCGCCGCCCGCTTCGCGCGCATCGCTACCGTGGGCGAGGCGATCGCCATGCTGAACTGGGATGCATCCGTCATGATGCCGCCGGGCGGCGCGGCCGCACGCGGGGACCAACTCGCCGTGCTTTCCGGTCTCGCCCATGAGCTGACCGTCGATCCCCGTCTCGCGGACGACCTCGCAGAGGCCGAGGCGGCGCCCCCGCAGGAGCCCTGGGCCGCCGCCAATCTCGCTTTGATGCGCCATCGCCGCGCCCAGGCAGTGGCCCTCCCCGCCGATCTGGTGGAGGCGCAGAGCCGCGCCAATTCCGCTTGCGAATCCGTTTGGCGGCGCGCGCGTGCCGCCTCCGATTTCGCCATGGTCCAGCCCTATCTGGAGGAGGTCGTCCGTCTCACACGAGCGCAGGCGACCGCGCTCGGCGAGACCTTCGGCATGGCCCCCTACGACGCGCTGATGGACCTCTACCAGCGCGGCATCGTCGCGGCGGATGTGGAGCCGGTCTTCTCGGCCTACGAGCTCTTCCTGGGCGACGCCCTGCCGCGCGCCGAAGCGATCCAGGCCTCCCGTGGCCCGGGCCAGCCCCTGTCCGGCCCCTTTCCGACCGATTTGCAGGAAGCGCTCTGCCGCCGCCTCTCGGCCTCGGCCGGGCTCGATTACACCCATGCCCGGCTGGACCGCTCCGCCCATCCCTTCAGCGGCGGCACGCCCACCGACACCCGTATCACCAGCCGCTACAGCGAAGACGAGTGTTTCCAGAGCATCATGGGCGTGATGCACGAGACCGGCCACGCGCTCTACGAGACCGGTCTGCCACAGGCCCATGCGCGGCTGCCGGTGGGCGAGGCCGCCGGCATGGCGGCGCATGAAAGCCAGTCCCTGCTGATCGAGCTGCAGGTCTGCCGCTCGGACGCCTGGCTCTCCTGGCTCGGCCCCCAGCTCCATGCGGCCTTCGGCGGCGATCCGGCGCTCTACCGCGCCGAGAATCTGGGTCGCCTGCTGCGCCATGTTGAGCGCGGCTTCATCCGCGTCGAAGCAAACGAGGTCACCTACCCGGCCCATGTCATCTTGCGCTTCCGGCTGGAGCGCGCGCTGATTGCGGGCGATCTCACCGTCGCGGACCTGCCCGGTGCCTGGAACGAGGGTTTTGCGGCACTCCTCGGCATCACCCCGCCGGACGACCGCCGCGGGTGCCTGCAGGACATCCACTGGTATGACGGCGCCTTCGGCTATTTCCCGAGCTACACACTGGGTGCAATGGCCGCCGCGCAGATCATGGCGGCGATCCGGCGCGATCTGCCCGATCTCGACGCGGCGCTGGCGGAGGGCGATCTCTCCGGCCTGCTCGGCTGGGTACGACGGGAAATCCACGGCCGCGCTAATCTCCTCGGCTTCAACGATCTTCTGCGGGCGGCGACCGGCAAGCCGCTGGATGCGCAGGCTTTCGAGGCGCATCTCACCGCGCGCTACCTCGGCCCGGGCTGAGCCGCGCGTCCTGTGACAGCTCGGTTGCAATTACCCCCCTTGATCCCGGTCGCCGGCTGCGCTACCCAGCCGGCCACGCCAAGAGCGTCGTTGCCCAGGTAGCTCAGTTGGTAGAGCATGCGACTGAAAATCGCAGTGTCGGTGGTTCGATTCCGCCCC
>NZ_DATJJK010000279.1:0-13062 GCF_035492295.1 Acidisoma sp.
GATTACTTTCTGGCACTGTTCATGGCGGAAGGGCTGACCCCGCGCATCCACTCCCGCTCCAACCACCAGGAAGTGGTGCGCACCATGGTCGCCAACGGCTATGGCTATACGCTCGCCAATGTGCGCCCGCGCTCTGACATCGCGCTCGATGGCCGCCGCCTGGTGCGCCTGCCTATCGAGGGTGCGCATCGGCCGATGCTGCTCGGTACCGCCGTCCTGACCAATCTACGCCCGACGCGGCTGCTCGCCGCCTTCGCCGACCACTGTCGGGCCTCGATCACCGACCGCTACATTCCCGGCATGATCCCGCCTGAGGGCAACTGAAAGATCGCATCACGCCGCCAGGATCATCGCCGCCGCCTTCTCCCCGATCATGATGGAGGGAGCATTGGTATTGCCGCTGATGAGCTTGGGCATGATCGAGGCATCGGCGACGCGCAAGCCTTCGAGGCCACGGACCTTCAACGCCGGCGTCACCACGGACGCCGCGTCGCTGCCCATGCGGCAGGTGCCGGAAGGATGGAAAACGGTCGCGGCATATTTCCGGATATAGTCGAGCAGCGCTTCATCGCTCTGCACCGCGGTACCGGGGGCCGCTTCCGGTCCGCGCAATGGCGCGAATGCCGGGGCATTGAGGATGGCGCGCGCGGTGCGCAGGCCTTCCACGAGCACGCACGCATCCTCCTCGCGGTCGAGGAAGTTGAAGTCGATGTCGAGATTGCGTCCGCTGCCATCGGCCGCGAGCGTGATGGTGCCGCGGCTTTTCGGCTGCAGCAGGCAGGTATGGATGCCGAAGCCATGGCCCCATTCGAACAGCTTGCCGCCGGGCCGCCGCAAAAACGGGATGAAGTGGAACTGAACGTCCGGAATCGCATTCGCGTATTTAGTGCGCGCGAAACCGCCGGACTCCACATAATTCGTCGTCCACCAGCCCTTGCGCTGGAACAGATATTTCAAGGGTGAGGCAAGCACGGGGGCAATCGTGCTGGGCGAGATGGCCAGGCCCTGACCACGCGACTGGTAGGAGACGAGCGCGTCCAGATGATCTTGCAGGTTCTTCCCAACCGACGGCAGATGATGACGCACCGGAACACCGGCGCGGGCGAGTTCACCGGCGTCACCGATGCCGGACGCCATGAGCAGTTGCGGAGAGCCGAGCGCGCCCGCGCTGAGAATCACCTCGCGCCGCGCGGCCAGGATTTCCGCACCTTGCGCGGTCTTAAGCGTAACGCCGGTCACGCGGCTGCCTTCCAGCGTCAGCGTCATTACTTCCGCATCCGTTCGCAGATGCAGATTGGGCCGCCCCCGCACCGGCGCCACGAAGGCACGGTAGCTGCTCAGTCGCTGCCCATTGCGCTGTGTCACGTTATAGACGCCGACCCCTTCAAGATCGGCGCCGTTGAAATCACCGCTACGGTCATGCCCAGCCTCGGCTGCGGCCTCGACGAAGAGGCGCGAGACGCTATTCGGATCACGCGGGCGATTGACATGCAATTCGCCCGATTTGCCGTGGTAGGCGGGGTCGAGCCCCAACTGATCAGCCTCGGATTTTTTGAAATAGGGCAGGACCTCATCATAGCTCCAGCCGGGGCAGCCCATCTCCGCCCAGGCGTCGTAATCCGCGCGATGGCCGCGGATATAGATCATGCTGTTCATGGAGCTGGAACCGCCCAGCATGCGCCCGCGCGGCACCGAAATTTTCCGGTTGTTGAGGTTCTTCTGCGGCACCGACTCGAAATGATAGGCGTAGGTCTTGCTGGCATAGAGCGTCACCGTGCCGGCCGGCACATGGATGCGCGGCGTGCTGTCCTTCGGGCCGCCTTCGATCAGGCAAACACTGACCGAAGAATTGGCGCTCAGGCGATTGGCGAGGACACAGCCGGAGGAGCCGGCGCCGACAATGATATAGTCGAATTCTTTGGGAAATCCTGAAGCCGCCATGGACGTGCCGGGTCCCTCACCTGTGATGGATCGACTTTCGTCGTTCCTCCCGGTCTAAGGGCAAGTGACCCGTCCCGCGAGACAGAAAATCCGGCATCGTGCATCAAAAAAACCAAAGCGACCCAGATCCTGTCTCGATAATAGGCAATGCCGCTAGGGTTTGACCAGCGAATGGGCAGGCGCGTCCGCCCAGGCTGCGCGCACCAGCTTCTGCAGCATCAATGCTTCCTGCCAGCGATCGGTCGTGTCCTCGCCGTCCCGGCCGGTGATGGCATAGGGTTTCGGCCCCAGTTCGCAGACGAAAACCAGTGCCGCGTCCGCCGCCGCACGGCCACGCCAGCTCGCGAAACCGTAGCGCCACCACTCCATGAAAAGGTCGAGCCAGGGCTTGTGATGGGGAAAGGAAATCTCGATCTGCACCTGCTCCCGCGAAGCCACCCGGCCATGAAAGGCCCAGCAGCTGTCGATAATCCGGTGCATATAGGCGTGGTTCTCCTCCGAGACCGGCCAGGCGAATTCACGGCCGACCAGGAAATGCGAGAGATCGCCGAGCAGTTCCAGATCCGGCAGACGGTCCAGCAGGTCGAGCGTAAAATAGAGATCCGTCGTCATGCGATCGCGATGCGTCTCGACATAGACGGGAATGCCGGCCTCGCGGCCAAGCGCCTGCCAGCCTTCGAGCAGCGGCAGGCAATCCTCGATCCGCCGCGGCCGGATATCGGGCTGCAGGCAGAGATGGCGCACGGGGTAGCGCGCGGCATTCTCCAGCACCGGCTTGAGGTCGTCCACGGTCTGCGGAAAACACTGCCCCTCGGCGGCAAGCCCGTGCGCGGCGAGCAGGGCGCTGACCTCGGCGACCTTGCGTGCGTCGGTCCAATGCGTGCTGATGCCCTGGAAGCCCGCCTCGGCGATGCGGCGAATACTCTCGTCGAGCGTCAGCTCCGGCAGAATGTCGCTGCGCCGCTCCATCGCCCAGAGGGACTGGAAAACGTCTAGCCGCTGCATGCGCGCTCCCCGCGATTTTGTCGGGTTCCATCCTGTGCTGTGGAACCACGTCCGGCGAAGCATGGGGCAGCTCCGCTACGCAAGCCTGTCCTTGAGCGAATTCGATCAGAGGCCTGTGCGCCGCGCCTATTTCCGCCGAGGCTGCGGCGCCCATCCAAAGATCGCCTCGAAACCGGCGGCACAGGCGGCGGTCAGAAAAGGCGAAACTGCCGCTCGAACGTGTTAGCAAGGAGCATGCTCGTGAACGCCGTCACCCCGGGCCCGCCGACGCGCTCTTCCCCCATGCGATCCCATAAATTCGAGCCGAAAGGCCGCTATAAGGCGCCTGACCTGTGTGATCTATCAAATCGCTGAACAAAAATCTGAAAAAAGCAAATGGGGGCGCCAAAAAAATGGCGGCGCCGAAGCGCCGCCAAGTCTAGGGAGGAAACGTCCAAGAAAGCAGCCAGGTCGCCCCCGCTGCATCCTCCAGCTAAACCGTACAGTTGCGGTCCTGCAAGAAACGAATGCTGCACCGCATTCACAATTGCGGCACGAGCCGCCCCCCGCCTCAAACCGAAACGGGGCTCTGCGCCCGCGCATAGGCGTCGATAATTTCCAGTGTCACGCGCTCGCAGATCGGCACATCGCCGCGTGGCGCTGCAATCGGCGTCCAGGGCTGGTAGCTGCGCTTGTAGAATCCCGAGCGCATCTTGTGGCAGTAGTGGATGAGAGGCAGCCGCAGCTCCTCCTCATAGGGAAAATGCGCGAGCGGCAGAACGCGCTGCGCAATGCCGTATTCCGCCAGCACCAGCCAGTAGCACCAGCTCGTTGTCACCCAGGGGTTCCAGCCGGGCAGAGCGCGGGTCCGGGCATCGTGAAAGACTTCGTAGATCAGCGCATCCCAGCGCTCGATGACCCGGGCGAGGTCTTCGCGCGTCAGGATCCACGGCACCTGGGTGAAGGCAATGTCGCGCTCAGGCCTGCGGCTGAACCGGCGGCGGATCTCCGGCGCATGGGGGATGATTTCGGCCCAGAGATGATCGCGAATCGGCTCGCCCACCGCGACGCCGTTATCATGGGCAAGTTCCAACCGCCCGGTGAAGACCATATCCGGGTCCATCATCCAGACGGATTGCGCGGTCGCTGTCTCCAGATAGCGCTTCATCGCCTTGATGCGATGATGCGTCGGGTAGGTGATGTCCTCGCCGCTGCCGTCAACGACCTCGACATAGCGGCCGCGCTGTCCGACGCCGCGCATCGTGTCGCGAAAGACCGCGCATTGCCAGTTCTGATACGCGCTGCCATCGGTCGCCAGCACGATGTCGGTCTCGTCCATGCGGTCGGTCGTCATGTCCAGCCCCTTGCCCATCAGCCATAGGCGCCATGGCCGTGCAGGCCGAGCAGCCGGCGGCGCCTCGGCCCGGCACGGCCCAGCACCGCTTGCGGCAGGGCATAGGCGGCGAAGGGATAGAAGCGCTGCGCCATGAAACGCCGGCCATAGGTCACCTGCTGCACAAGGCGCGTCCGCTCCGTGCGGTTCAGGCCCCCGCGATGCCAGACCTGGTCGTTCCACATCACCGCGGTGCCCCGCCTGCCCATCGCCTGAACCGCCCGCCGCCCGTGGAAGAGCGGGTTGCCCTCCGCATCAAAATCCTCCGGTCCCGGCTGCCGCCCGGCGCGATGGCTGCCGGGCACGAATTCGGTGCCACCCGAGTCCGCATCGACATCGGTGAGGTAATAATTGACACTGATAACGAAACAGGGGCTGTCGATCGCTGCGTCCAACGCCAGGCCGCGCGGCAGAGGCAGGCGGATCTCGTCATCGGCATGCCATTTGCTGATCTCGTCCCCCGCCGCGGTGCGCATCGCATTCATGGCGATGAGATGGCAATCCGCGCCAAGCAGGCTTTCGATCAGGCCGATTACGGGCTCGCGGTCGATCAGCATCTCGAAGATCGGGTCTTCCTCGAACATACGCGGGCGCCAACTGCCCGCCATGCCGAAGGCCTCGGCGTCGGAGGAAGGACGGGCGAACACTTCTTCCACCGCCCCCGCCAGCGCCACCACCTCCTGCTCCGTCAGGATATCCGGCAGAATGAGAAACCCGTCCCGGTGGAATCGCACGCCGAGGCCAAGCAACGTACCATCATCGCCTCCGGCGGCCCGCGGCAGGGTCTCAAGCGCCGACAAGGGCGGGCTCCCCGGTCCGGTCGGCATGCATGCGCAAAAGTTCGTCGAGATTACTCTCCCAATAGGCACCGCGTTCCTCGATGTAGAAGCTGTTCTTCTCGAACTGGTCCTTGGGACAGCCGCCAAGACAGACCGGAAGATATTGGCATTGGCCACAGCGCGCATTGCCCACCGGATCGTAGTCGAGATAGGGGTGCGGCTTGGCCTCCGTCTCCTTGTCCTGCGGCCGTCGGGCGCGGGTGCCGCAGCAGCCGGCCTGCGCGCCCTCCGCCACCGGCAGCAGCGCATCATGGGCCATGGCGGCATGGCCGACATCGAGCACACAACGATACATCCGCCCGTCCGGCCCGAAGATGACGCTGCTGCCCGTCACGGCGGAGCAGGGTGTCGACAGCGGCTGAGGAAAGGGCGGCAGGCGCGGAGTTACGGACGCGCGCGCCGGACGCGCCAGCCTGTGGCGGAATTCCTGGTTGAGCGCGCCAAAGCGGATGCGGAAGTCACGGAAACGGCCATTGTCGAGATTGCCGCAATGCGTGGTCATCGGCCCGATCAACGCCAGATACGGCGAAACGCGGGAGCGGCCGGACAGCCAGCCGCGCTCCTGGAAGAAGGGGATGAGATCGAGCACCTCGTCGCCCATGCCGGGATCGACGTTGATGCGCAGAACGACTTTCGTATCCGTATGGATCTCGTCCACCACCCGCAGGATGGCATCGAAACTGTCCTCCGCCCCGTCCCGCCGGTCCCGCCGCCGCTTGCGGTGATGCTCGGGCGGCCCGTCCAGCGTCAGCTGCACCTTGGCGATGCGGTTGCGGTGGACAAACCCCCGCGCATCCTCGGGCCAGAGGGACCCGTTGCAGGTGATGGCGGATTCGTAATGCAGGGAGCGCGCCTCCGCCTCTGCGATCAGCCGCTCGGAGAGGTAGTTGATCGCCGTCTGGTTCAGCATCGGCTCGCCGCCGAACCAATCCGTGAAGATGGCATGATAGCCGTGCCCGTCGAGCTGATCTCGCATCCAGTCGAAGATGGCATCGCAACCCGGTCGGGTCAGATGCGTGGCGCTCTTGTCCTCGAAACAATAGTAGCAGGCATAGTTGCAGCTCATCGTGGTGGTGATGCGCGCATAGAGAGACGTGCCGTGGCTGCCGCCGCGCAGGCGCTGGCGCAGCGCCTGCTGCTCGTCGAGCCCGGCGGACACGAAGAACCCACCCTCGAGGAAATCCCGCAACAGCGGCCGAATCTCCACTGGCAGGTCGCTTTCGGCGAAGGGGGTCGGATGCCAGTCGGCGAGGCCCTCGCCCGCGGTCTTCGGTCGCTCGGGGCCAAGGAAGGGTGCGAGCAGGGCAGCGGTCGGCGCCTCCAGCTGCACGAGGGCGCCGCTGGCGCCGTTGAAAAGGAGCGCCGCGTCCCGATGATCCACGACGCGATTGTAATATGAAGCCTTGAAGGACGACACCTGGAACTCCTGACGTCAGCTCTTATGAGGACTCATCCGGTCGCATCGTGGATCACCGCGCGGGCCGCAGCGATCAGTCGACCTTGGGCGGGCAGCCCTGCGGAACCTCGACGGCACGCTGCTTCATTTCTGGCGCATCGACCTTGGGCGGGCAGCCCAGGGCGACGTCCGAGGCACGCGCGGAATGGCGCAGCCAGGTCATACTGACTTTGGTGCTGTTCATGCTCTGCTCCTGTTTGGACGGATCACGATGGATATTGCGACTGGATGCTTCGGGAGGGAGACCCGCGCCCAACACCTCGTCCCCCGATGCGAACGCTTCGACCATAGCCTCGTCAAGATGGGCGCATCGCTTCTTTATCAGAACGAATATCGTCGTCGCACGCATTATTTTGGAGTCGTGACGGTTCAACCTGCGGCGTTGCGGATAGCTGGAAGGATGACGCTTGGCCGCAATGGTTGCATTGTAACTTCAACGCGATACGGACCGACTTGCCAGCGCCATGTAGTGATGATTCCCCCGTCTCCTCCTTTTGTGATACGCGTTGTCGCAGAAAGTTGATCAATATATTTTTGCGATATCGTGATGATCAGCCGTCTCCGGCTGTTGCATCGGAGACCTCCTTCGCCTAAACCTCCGGACAAGGGAAGAAGATCGACCACGATCCACCCAAGCGAAGGCACACACATGAAATGCCGCGTTAATCATGGCTTCTGTCTGGGTGTTGTTCCGAACTCTGCGTGACTCCGCATAGGAAACGAAACGAGGCGGCCCATGGCCGCCATCGGATGCAGGCTGCCGTCGGGAACGTGGACGCTTCGCGACTGATGATCGCTCATCGGCGCAGGACCTCCCGGTTCTCGGCACAGCGCGACGTGCCCACGAATTCCCCGGCTCGGAGAAGGTGAATGATCGCATTTTCCCGGTTTCGCGACGGCCTCTATCTTACCGCGCCGAGCCTCGCCGATCCGTCTCGCGCCGGCATCGCCTTCCTGTTCAAAGACGCCGCACGCGGAGACCCGACCTATACCCTCTCCGCCGAAAGCTGGGCAGACCCGGCCCAGCAGGGGTTTTTCGCAAGCTTCGTGCCCTCCGCCACGCGGGATTGGACAAGCTTTGCCGCCAGCCTGCGCAGCAGCTTCGGCAATCAGCAGGATGCGCAGATCGGCTGGTTCGCAGAGAGCGGCGCAACCGTCACCGCCGTCTCCCTCATCGCAATCGACCACAGCGCGACGCCAAAACTCTCAGGTGCCGTCAGCCTCGGCTTCCGCAATATCACGCTGAGCCTGCAGGCCGGCCCCTTCCTGCCCGCGACCGTCGCCTTTGATGATGCAAGCAACGCCTTTCTCTTCGCCAATGCCAATGGCAACGCGCTGACCCTCGAGGTTCAGCCGGTCAGCGGGGGCGCCGTCAGCTTTCCGTCGGGCTCCGCCGCGCTCGCCCTACCGATGGCGGACGGAACGGACCCGCAGGCGGGCTGTGTCGCGGCCGATTTCGCCCTCGCCGTCAGCGACCTCGCGCAGGTCGAGGCGGGCTTCATGTATTTTGGCCCGCCCCAGGCCGGGCTGCTGACGGCGCTCGGTTTTCCCTTCCTGCGCGCCCCGGGCGGTGCGGCCCAGCCGCTCGGCTTCGCGGCCGTGCTCGACGTGCTGCAGCCGCTTGCGGACACACGCTCCTATTTCCGCTGTGCGGATGCGAGCGTCGGCTGCTATTTCACCGCGGCCAGCGGCCAGAGCTTCACGCTCATCCCCTCTGCCGGCGCCGCCGCCGAGACCAGCCGCCTCGCCTTCGCCAACCGGCCGGTGCGAGCGGTCACGGATACCAGCACCTATTATCTGACCCCCGCCGGGCCTTTCGGTCTCGCGATTGACGGAGGGGCGGCACCCGCAGGCCCGGTCTCGCTGCTCTGCGGCACCGCCGGCACGGAATTCCTCACGGCCGACCTTACGGCGGGAGATCGGCTGCTCTTCACCACCGGGGGCGCCGCCTATCAGGAGACGACACCACCGGCCAAGCCGGGTGATCTGCCAAGCTTCCTCAGCACGGCGGAGGGCAATGTCACCACCGCCTGGGCGCAGCTTCTCTCATCCGCCGGGCACTACGTCTCCCAGCCGCAGGATTCGCCCCTTTTCGACCAGCCAGCCGAACGCGTCAGCTGCTCGGAGAGTGGGCTCGATCTCCATCTCCTGGATTTCCTGCCGCTGCCAAGCTGGAGCGCCGCGCATGCGCCCACATCGCAGCTGCTCGGCGCAATGCAGACGCCAACACCGGCCGTGCCGATGGTGCCCTTTGCCGGCCTGGCCTTCAACACGCCGGACCAGGCCGCGCCCTATGCGGCGATGGAGACGGTAGCGCTCAACCCGACGCGCAAGAACGCCTTCACAGCCGCCGCCGCCACCTTCTCCGCCCGCCGTGCCGCGCGCGGCGAGCGGTTGAGCCTCGCTGCGGAAGCTGATCTCACCTATGCCATGACGCCGCAGGGCCTGCTGGCCGGGGTCAGCGGCACCGCGCCGAACCAGATCTGGGAAGCAACCCGCATTGCCGTCAGCCCCAGCCTCGAGGCGGCCGCCGATCCGGTCTTTCTCCAGTTCACCGGCATGGGTGAGCAGATCCGCACGGCGCTGCAGCAGAACCAGATTTTTCTTGTCATATCAACGCTAACGGATCCGAAGACCAGGCAGGCGCTGTTCGGCTTCGCCGGGCTCGACCAGCAGATCAATATCGCCGGCTGGCCCTTCAGCCTGTCGCCGACCGGGACGCCGCTCGACGGCGTACCGCCGATCGTGATCCTGAAATTCCATCCTGGCCAGTCTGTGCAAAGCCTGGTCGCCGATACCAGCCTGTGGTCCCAGGCTGATACCTTCAATGATCCGGCGGGTTTCAGCGCCGCCAAGGCGCAAGCCTATATCCAGAAACTGATCGCCGCCGCCGCGCCCGACGGCCCGCCCGCGGCAAGCTCGCTCTACTACAACTTCTACCAGATCGTGACCGATCCCAATTGGAGCGGGCTGCTGGCTCTCAACAGCATGATGCAGCTCGCGCATCTGCCGACTGCCATCAAGGCGGTGACCGGCGGCATGACGCGGACCGATGCCCAAGGCAATACCGTCAGCAATATCGATGCCTTTCGCGTCCATCACGTCGGCGTCTCCATCAACGACACCGATCCGGGTGCGACCACGCCCACATTGTCGCAGAGCTCGCTCTTCGGTCTGGTCGATTACGAAAAGCCCGCGGCGGGTGGCAGCGGTGGTGGCGGCATCGGCGTCTCCTACAATTTCGAGGTGCAGTTCCTGCGGGCGCTGTTCACCAATTCGGAACTCACCCAGTTCTCCTGCAAGATCAACCTGACGATCAACACGCTCTTCGGCACCGGCGTCACGCAGAAAGCCGCGCCGCCCAAAAGCGGCGGTCGCGCGCTGGCGGCGGCAGCGGACAACAATGTCGTGGTCATCACCGGCGCCTACCAGGCGCATTCCACCACGGGCGGCGGCACGGCGGCGCTCGGCGAGGGGGTCTATTCCTTCGTCGCCGAAAAGAGTTTCGAATTCGCCTTCGCGGAAAATCCCTATCTCGACAAGATCACGCTGACGAAGCTGCAATTCTCGTTCCAGCAGGAAACACCCGGCGCGGGGGACGAGACCTCGACCATCCAGGCCTCCTTCGGCATCTGGGGCGCGCTGGTCTTCAAACAATTCGACGTGCTCGACATCTTCTCGTTCGAGCAGCTTGTCTTCAACGATCTCGGCATCGCGGTGAGCTTCGATCTCACCATCCCGCCGCCGCCGGCATCCCCCAGCACCGCCAATCTGGCGCTGACCTTCAACCCTGGCAATCTGCGCCTCGATCTTGCCAACAGCACACCGAAGGAGGGCAGCACCAGCCTGCTCAGCCTGCTGCCCTTCAAGCTCACTGCCTTTCTCTACAACCAGTATCCCGAGCGGCAGACGGTCAAGAGCCTGGGCTATACGCCTCTGACGTCGATCCCTCTCGATCCTGGCTTCACGCTGACCGATCAATTCAACTACGGATTGCTGTTCGATCTCGATCTCGGCCGGCTCGGCGCTCTCGTCGGCTCCCTCGAAGCCTTCAAGTTCAGCTTCGTCATCGGCTGGCTCTCCGGCAACGAGACGACCGCCGGCGGCATCGCCTTCGGTGTCAAGCTGCCCGAGGCAGACGGCAAGCTGCAGATCAAAATCCAAGGCGTGCTCAACCTGCTTATCGAGCAGTTCATCCTGCGCTACGAAACGCCGGACGGCGCCACCGACAAGATGCTCGTGCTGGTGCTGCACAATGCCTCGATCGACATCCTCGGCGTGCGCCTGCCGCCCGGCACGGCGCAATTCGATTTCGCGCTCTTCGCGCCCGCGAATGACAGTTCACGCATCGGCTGGCTCGTCGCGGTCAACAACACGGCGGCCAAAACCGCGCTCGAGAGCCGGCTGCTCGAAGGCGAGGTGGTCGATGGCACCGCCGTCATCCGCGCCGATGACGGGGCGGAAGGGGATAGCCCGGCCTTTCAGCTCGTCTATCTCGGCCTCGGCCAGCGCACCGGGCCGGATCCGGCGAGCCCTCCCACGACCTTCGCCGATTTCATGACCTTCATGACCACGACCTTCTGGACCAGCATCCAGAAGAGGCAATACGACAAGGTCTATCATCCCGACAGCCAGTGGCTGGCGATCACCAATTTCAAGCTGCTCGGGCTGATCGAGGTCGGCTTCGTCTTCTACGATGCCACCCCCTTCTACAGCCTGACGCTGAACGTCGCGAAACTCTTCAATTTCGAGATCACCTATACCAAGATCAGCGACAGTATCGGCCTGTTCTATGCCAATTTCAGCCTGCCGGATTCGCTGCGCACCTTCGAGGTCGGCGCCGCCTCGCTGACCATGCCGTCCATCGGCGTCAGCGTCTATACCAACGGCAACTGGCTGCTCGATGTCGGCTTTCCGAAAGGTGATGACTGGAGCCGTTCCTTCCGCGTCCAGGCGCAGGCAGGGCCGGTGCCGGTTACGGGCTCGGGCGGATTCCAGACCGGCGCGCTCAGCAGTGCGACGACCAAGGTCTTCAAGGGTGACTATGCAAGCATCCTGACCTTCGGCTTCGCCGCGCGCCTGGGTGTCGGCAAGGATTTCGTGGCGGGCCCCCTCAAGGCCGGCGTCAGCGTCACCTTCTTCGGCATCATCCAGGGCTCCGCCGGCTACCGCATCGCGACCTCGAACGAGATTTTCGAGCGGCCGGACGCGCTCTCCCTGCAAGGCCAGTTCGGCGTCATTGGCGAAATCTACGGCGCGGTTGATTTCGTTATCATCAAGGCGAGCGTCAATGTTCGCCTGCAGGCAAGTGTCGGCATCGTCCTGAAATGGGAGCCGTTGGCCGGGCAGGACGGCTCGATCCTTCTCTATATCGAGGCGAGCGTGCGCGTCAGCGCCTCGGTTGAGATCAATCTCGGCCTTTTCTCGATCAAGATCAGCTTCAGCTTCAATGCCTCCTTCCGTTTCGACTGGCAGCTGATGGGGCCGAAGCAGAGCAGCCTGCTCCTGGCCTTGCACGAGGATCTGCGCGCCGCCCGGCTGGCCGACCCCGTTCTCACCATCCTGCCGCTGATCCCAGGCTTCGCCCCCGGCCTGCCGATCTGGTTCACGCCGGAAGGCACCGTCGTCTTTCCCACGGCCAGCGGCACTGGCGTGCCCTGGGTCGTCGCCTCCCTCGCGCTGCAATACGATCCCGCCCCCGCCGCCGGTATCCACTATGCGAGCTTCAAGCCTTTCGAGCAGGTGGCCTCGCAGCTTGTTACCTGGGCGGTGGGCCAGGCGCTCGGCCGGCCGGGCTGGAATTTCACCGTCGCGCAGCACGAGCTGTCGCTGCTCGACCGCGATCCGGACCTGCTCCTCCAGGGCATCGATTACCCGACCCTGCTGCGTGCCCTCGCCGTCTTCAACCAGGCCCGCGTCGCAGTGCCGCAGGAAGCCGCCGGCAGCACCGTCCATGCCGCCGCCTTCCCGATGTTCCCCTTCTTCAAACTCGCGACCGCGGGCCGCATGAAGGGCGCGGCCACCGACGAACTCAGCTATGTTTTCGGCAGCCTGAACAAAATGCCGACGCGCTACATCGACGATGTCGAGGCCTATTTCAACCTGCTCTTCGTCAACCAGAGCCAGGAGGGCGCTCAGGCCCTGCGCGTCTCCGCCGATGATCCAACAACGCCACTCATCCAGGAGATCTTTTTTGACTACATGACCGGCCTTATCCGCGGCGCCGTGCATCAGATGCTGCAGACCATGCAGGACGGCGGCACGACCAGCGCCACCATCGATGCGGTGATCCTGGCAGCGGTCAAGGCCAGCGCCTTCGCCAATCTCGGCGGCCAGATGTCAAGCTCCTTCCGCGGCGGCGCGCGCCTGCCCTATGCGGCAGGGCAGACGGTGCCCGGCGGCGATGCACTGACAACAACAAACCCGCTCTACGCCCTGCTCTGGCAGGA
>NZ_DATJJK010000280.1:0-18151 GCF_035492295.1 Acidisoma sp.
GCGGACGGGATCGCGATCTGAGTCTTCGAGAGTTTCACGGTCAGGCCCTTCCTCAACGTCCTGCCTCTTCTCATCTGGCGGAGAGAGCGGCGCAAGAGCCCTCGGGCAACGGGAAACGGGAAGGAAGGGGCAGGCGCATGGCGCAGGCGGGGGGCCGCATCCGTATCGGTATTTCAGGCTGGACCTATGCGCCCTGGCGCGGCGTGTTCTATCCGAAGGGGCTGCGGCGGAAGGATGAGCTCTCCTACGCCGCGCGGCAGGTCACCTCGATCGAGATCAACGGCACCTTCTACGGCCAGCAGAAGCCACAGAACTTCGCCGCCTGGGGCGCCGCGGTGCCGGAAGATTTCGTCTTCTCGGTCAAGGCGCCGCGCTTCCTTACCCATATCCGGAGGCTGCGCGAGGTGGAGACGCCGCTCGCCAATTTCCTCGCAGGCGGGCTGTTGTCGCTCGGGCCCAAGCTCGGCCCCATCCTCTGGCAGCTGCCGCCGAGTTTTCGCTTCGATGCCGAGGGCATGGCGCGTTTTCTCGACCTGCTGCCGCAGGACACGGAGGAAGCGGCGCGTCTTGCCCGCCGGCACGATGATCGCCTGAAGGGGCGCGCCGTGCTCGAGACCGATGCCTGCCGCCCGCTGCGCCATGCGATCGAGATCCGGCACGAGAGTTTTCGGGACATCCGTTTCGTGGACATGCTCCGCGCGCGGGGTGTCGCGCTGGTCTGCGCCGATACCGTGAGCTGGCCGCGGCTGATGGATGCGACGGCGGACTTCATGTACTGCCGGCTGCATGGCTCGGAGGAGCTTTACGCCAGTGGCTATAACGACGCGGCACTCGACGACTGGGCGCGGCGCTGCCGGGCCTGGGCCAGCGGGCGGGAGCCGGGTGATGCCGAGCGTGTCGGCCCGCGCGGCGCCCGCGTGCCGCGGGACGTCTATGTCTATTTCGACAACGACCTCAAGGTGCGGGCGCCGGCGGATGCGCGGTCCCTGATGGGCCGGTTGAAGCTCCTCGCAGCTGACGGAACGCCGCGCCGTTGAAACCCTGCGAACGCGGCGTGCTGCTCCGCTAACCCGCTGCTGCCGCCACGTGGCTTGCCGCATGCACGAAGGACACCAGCATGTCCTGCAGGCCGACGGAGACGATCTGCACGCCGATCGAGAGCAGCAGCAGAGCGACGATCCGCTTCACCGCGCGCGATCCTGACGGGCCGAGCGCGCGGCCAATGAGGTCCGCATAACGGAAGAGGACCACGATGATGGCGCAACTTGCGGCGGCGGCGAGCGAAACGCCGAGCAGATAGGGCAGGTCCATGCCGTTGCCGCGCTGCGTGGCGCCGAGGGTGATCGCGACCGAGATGGCGCCCGGCCCCACGACCAGCGGCATGGTGACGGGGAAGAAGGCGAAATCGGAAATGCCGGCGGATTCCCCAGCCGTCTGTTCAGCCGCGGCCTCCTGGGCCTCACTCGTGTGGCTCTCGACCTGCTCATCCTGGAACAGCAGACGCCAACCGGCGGCGGCGACCACGGTGCCGCCGCCGACCTTCAGGGCGGACAGCGTGACGCCGAAGAAATGCAGGATGGGCGAGCCCGCCCAGAGCGCCGCGAGCAGCAGGATCAATGCATAAAGGCCGACAAGGCCGGCGATGGCGCGCCGCTCGGTTCGGGTGCGATCGCTCGTCATCTGGCTGAAGATGACGGAATTGCCGATCGGATCGATAATCGAGAACAGCGCCGGAAAGCCGAGCAACAGCCCTTTCGGAAAACTCCCGAGATTGCCGAGGCTGGAGAGGATCTGCATCGCGCCCGCGCCTCAGCCCCGCGCCGCCTGGATCACCGGCAGCAGCAGCGTTTCGGCGCCCGAGGCCACGATCTGCACGCCGATGCAGAGCAGGAGGAGGGCGAAGAGGCGGGTGATGGCGCGGGCACCGGTGCGGCCGATGACAGTGCCGACGCGATCGGCGAAGCTGAACAGCACCCAGATGGTGACGGCCATGGCGAGGGCCGCGACCGACAGCGTAAGAAGATAGGGCAGCGCGCCCGTAGGGGGCCGCTCGGCACTCAGCGTGATGCTGACCGAAATGGCGCCGGGACCCACGGAAAAGGGGATGCTCATCGGGAAAAAAGCGATGTCCGCCACGCGGCGGGCGGCGACGGTACGGCCGTCGTACCGGGCCTGACTCTCCTTGAGGGCCTCGCGTTGCTCGGGCGCGTGCAGCAGCCGCCAGGCGCCGACCGCGATGATCAATCCGCCCGCTACCTGCAGCGCGCCGAGCGAAATGCCAAAGAAATTCAGCACATAGGAACTGACCCAGAGCGCGAAGAGCAGCAGCAGAAAGGAATAGAAGCCGACGCGCCGGGCGAGGGGCAGCCGCTCGGCATGCGGCCGGTCGGCCGTGATCTGGGCGAAGATCATCGCATTGACGATCGGGTTGACGATCGCGAACAGCGCCGAGAAAGCGAGCAGGAAGGTATTGAAGAAGCCCGCGGCGGCGGCGGCGGGCAGCGGAAGCAGCGTCATGGCGGCGTTGCAGGCTTCTTGTGGCGCGGTGCATCCATGAAGGACCGTGAGCACCCTGCGGTCAAGGTAACGCAGTCCCTTTCGCCTGCGTATCTTGCACGATCGGCATCGCGCCGGTTCAATCCCCTAGCCGTTTCACGGAGAACAGACGCGTGCTGAACGGGCTCACCCACTGGCTCTGCCTGCTGCCCACCACCCTCGCGGTCCTGATCGCCGTCTTCGGCTCGGCGGCGCTTTCCATTGCCGCCCTGCTTCTCGCCCACCGGGTCATTCCGCACGGCCTGCGCAGCCAGCACAATGATCTCGCCGGCTTCGTCCTCGCCATCATCGGCGTGATCTATGCCGTGCTGCTCGCCTTCATCGCCGTGGCCGTCTGGGAAAGCTATACCGCCGCCGGCGATCTGGTGCAGACCGAGGCCAATATGGTCGACGATCTCTATCGGGATACGATCAGCCTGCCGCCCGAACTCGCCGTGCAGCTGCGCCAGGACCTGTTCGATTACGCCGAGACGGTGGTGCAGAAGGAATGGCCGCGCATGGAAGCGGCGATGCCGCCTCATCTCAAAGGTTGGCGCGTCCTCGACGATTTCCATCTCAAGCTCGTCGCCTATCAGCCGCAGACCTCATCGGCGGTCGCGGCGCAGACGGAGATGCTGCAGAGCCTGCGGAAGCTGTATGACGTGCGGCGCGGCCGCTTTCATGCCGCCGAGGAGGGGCTGCCGGCCGTGGTCTGGTGGAATCTCGTCGTGGGTGCTGTGCTGCTGGTGAGCTTCAGCTGCCTTTTCGGCGCGCCAAGGCTGCGGATGCATGCCGTTATGGTCGGCATGCTCGGCGCCTCCATCGGCCTCGTGCTCATGGTGATCGTGCTGCTCGACAACCCCTTCCTCGGCACAAGCCATGTTTCGGTCGAGCCTTTCCAGGCGCTCTCTATGGCGGTCGAGACGATGGATTATCCCAAGCCGGCGAAGTGAAAGGCCCGGGACGGGCGAGGTCCTCGGCTCCATCGCGGCGGCAAAGGCCCGGTCCCACGGCCCGGTCTATCAAGGACCATTGGCCCGCGCCTGTCACGCCTCGATGGTCGTCGCCACCCGGCCCATCTCGTCCCGCGTCAGATGGCAGCGGATGGCATGGTCGCCCCGGCGCTGGATCAACTCCGGCTCGGTCGTCTCGCAGATCTCGCCGATCTTGCGCGGGCAGCGCGTATGAAAGACGCAACCGGAAGGCGGCCGCATGGCGCTCGGGATCTCGCCCGAGAGACGAAGCGCACTGCCGGCGTCCTCCTCGGCCGAGGCTGCGAGCAGGCTTTCCGTATAGGGATGGTGCGGGCCGTTGAAGACCTCCGCCGCGGGCCCGATCTCCATCAGCCGGCCGAGATAGAGCACGGCGATGCGGTCCGAGATGTAGCGCACGACACGCAGGTCGTGACTGACGAAAAGATAACTCACGCCCTGCTCGGCCTGCAGATCGGCGAGCAGGTTGAGGATCGCGGCCTGGACCGAGACATCCAGCGCCGAGGTTGGCTCGTCGCAGACAACGATGCGCGGATCGCCGGCGAAGGCGCGTGCAATGGCCACGCGCTGCTTGAGGCCACCGGAAAGCTGGCGCGGCCGCATTGGGAGGTAGCGCTCGGCAAGGCGAATATGGCTCATCAGCCCGCGCAGCCGGTCGCTGAGCGTCACGCCGCGATAGCGGCCGAGCTTGCGCATCGGCCGCGAGATGATGCGGCGGATGGTCTGGCTGCGGTTAAGCGCCGCATCCGGATTCTGAAAGACGATCTGCAGCGCTTCGAATTCGGCCGGTTGCCGGCGGGTTGCGCTCCCGGCGAGAGGTTCGCCCGAAAGCTCGATGATGCCGCCTGCGTCCGGCGGGGTCAGGCCCATGATCAGCTTGGCGAGCGTCGTTTTGCCGGAGCCCGATTCGCCCACGAGGCCGAGCGTCTCGCCTGGCCAGATCTCGACCGAAACGTCGCGCAGGGCATAGACGGGCAGGTGGGAGCCGAAGGTCTTGCTGATCCCGGCGGCGCGAATCACCGGGCGGATCGCCGCCAGCTTTTTGGTTTGCGCCGGCGGGGTGGCGAGCGTTGCGCGTGGCAGGTCGGGCGCCTGTTCGTGAAAATGGCAGCGGCTGACGCGGCCCGGGGCGACCGGGATCAGCGGCGGCTCCTGCGTCCGGCAGATGTCCTGTGCCAGGCCGCAGCGCGGCGCGAAGACGCAGCCTTCGATCCCGGCGAGGCTGGTCGGCAGAAAGCCTGGAATGGTGTCGAGCCGCGTGTCGTGCTTGGACAGTCCCGGCTGCGGCAGGCAGCGCAGCAGCCCGACCGTGTAGGGATGACGGGGATTGGCGAAAATCTCCCGCGTCGGTCCCTCCTCGACCAGCGTTCCGGCATAGAGCACGCCAACCCGCGCGCACATGCGGCGGATGACAGCGAGGTTGTGGCCGATGAACAGCACCGAACTGCCCATCTCCGCCCTCAGGCTTTCGATGAGATCGAGGACTTCCGCCTCGACCGTCGCGTCCAGCGCGGTTGTTGGTTCATCGAGAATGAGGAGCGTCGGGTCGACCGCCAGGGCCATGGCGATGACAACACGCTGCAGCATGCCGCCCGAAAGCTGGTGCGGGTAGCGCGTCATCACCCGCCCGGCATCGACGATGCGCACACGCTCCAGGATGGCGCGCGCGCGGTCCATCCGTTCGGCAGCCGGCACGCCGGCCACTTCGAAAACCTCCGCGACCTGCTGGCCGATGCGGATGGACGGGTTCAGGGCACGGCCAGGATCCTGGTAGACCATGGAGAGGTTGCGGGCGCGGAAGCGGCGCAGCGCCTCGCCCTGCATGGTGAGTGCATCCGCGCCCGCAATTTCGATGGAACCCTGCCGCACCCGTCCGTTGCCCGGCAGGTAACGGGCGACCGCAAGGGCGACCGTCGATTTGCCGCAACCGGATTCGCCGACGAGGCCGAAGGTCTCGCCTCGTCCGATGGTGAAGGAGAGGCCGCGGATGACCTGCCGGTCGCGGCCGCGCACGCGATAGGCGATGTCGAGATCGCGTACGCTGAGTGCGGCCTCGGCTCCGTCCTGCATGGGCATGGGTCCCTCAGGCATCCAGCACCGCCTGCGCCCCTTCGGCCGCGAGATTGACGCCGACGACGAGGCTGCCGATGGACAGCGCGTAGAACAGCACGGTCCACCAGTATCCGCCGCCGATCAGACCGTAATTCTGTGAAATCGACAGGCCCCAGTCGGGGGAGGGCGGTTGGATGCCGAGGCCGAGGAAACTGAGCGATGCGACGGTGAAGATGGCGTAGCCGAGGCGCACCGTCGTCTCCACCATGATCGGCGGCATCACGTTGGGCAGGATCTCCACAAACAGGATGTAGATCGGCTTCTCGCCCCTGAGATGGGCGGCGGCCACGTAGTCCAGGTCACGTTCGCCGAGCACCGCGGCGCGCACCGTGCGGCCGACGATGAGGCCGAAGGAGAGGCCGATGACGATGATCACGGTGGTGTTGGAAATGCCAAGAGCCGTGATGACCAGCATGGCGAGAATGAGCAGCGGCAGTGCCAGAAAAGCGTCCACGATGCGGCTCACCACATCATCGGTCAGCCCCTTCGCATAGCCGGTGACAAGGCCGAGCACGGTGCCGACGACGGTGCCGAGCAGCGTCGCGAGCGGGGCCACGATCAGAATGTCCCGCGAGCCCATGATGACGCGCGAAAATACGTCTCGCCCGAACTGGTCGGTGCCGAACCAATGGTCCGGCGAGGGTGGCGTCAGCGTGTTCAAGAGATCGGTGTCGTCCGCGCCATAGGGCACGATCCAGGGCCCGGCGATTGCCATCACGATCCAGAAAATCAGCAGGAGGCTGCCGACGAGAAAGGGCAAGTTGCGCAGAAGCAGGCGGACGCGCTCGCGCCGGATGCGCGCCGGCGTGTCCATTGCGGCTTCCGCGGCAGCCGTGGCGGTCATCGTCTCGCCGGTCATCGCCGACCCCCGAAGGAGATGCGCGGGTTGAGGGCGGAATAGAGCAGATCAGCGATCAGATTGGCGCCGACATAGACCGTGCCGATAACCAGAATGCCGGCCGCCAGCATCGGGAAATCCTTGGCCTTGGCGGCGGCGAAGATCAGGCTGCCGATGCCGTGGTAGTTGAACAGCGTTTCCACCACCACCAGTCCGCCGATGAGATAGCCGCACTGGGTCGCGATGACAGTGATGGTTGGCAGCAGCGCATTGCGCAGCACGTGGCGCCCGATCACCTGGCGGCGCGAGAGACCCTTGAGCACCGCCGTGCGGGTGTAATCCGAGGTGAGCGCCTCGATCATGCCCGCGCGGGCCATGCGCGCGATATAGCCGAAGAGGATCATGAAAAGCGGGAGTGCCGGCATCAGCAGATAGTAGATCTGCTCAAGGACGCCGGCATGCCGCGGTGCGGTTCCCGTCAGCGGAAAGACATGCAGCCAGATCGAAAAGACCATGATGAGCACGATGCCGGAGACGAATTCGGGCACTACGGTGGCGGACAGCCCGGCGATGACGATGCTGCGGTCGACCCAGCTTCCCGCGCGAAGTGCCGCGACGATGCCGCCGAAAATTCCCGCCGGCACGACGAGGATGAAGGCGATGGCGGCGAGTTTGAGGGAGTTGAGCAGGGCATGGCCGATGAAGGGCGCGACCGGCGCGCGGTAGGTATAGGACAGGCCCATGTTGCCCTGGACCATGCCGGTGATCCAGCTCCAGTACTGCACCAGCAGCGGCCGGTCGATACCCAGTTGATGGTTCAACTGGGCCACCGCGCGGGCATCGGCGAAGGGGCCGAGGATGGCGCGGCCGACGTCGCCGGGCAGCACCTGGCAGCCCGCGAACACGATGATGCTGAGCAGGAAGAGGGTGACGACCGCAAGCGCCAGCCGATAGAGGAGGGCTCGATAGAATCCCATTGCGTCGGTCGTCTCCCTCTGCTCCGCCTCAGCTCTGCGCGATGCTCACCGTCTGCAGGAAGGGCCGGTCGCCTACCGGCAGCACGCCCGAGACCGCCTTCGAGGTCGCATAAAGATAGTTGTAGAAATAGCCGAAGATGATCGGCGTCTCGTCGAGCAGCAGGGTTTCGATCTTGCCCGAAACGGCCTTCTGCGCGCTGAGATCCAGCGCCTTCACGTAATCCGTCACCAGCCCGTCATAGGTCGGGTTCTTGAAGCGCGCGGCGTTCCAGGTGCCGCTGCTGGTCAGCGGCGCATTGAGGAAGACATTCGGCACGCCGCGATTGCCGTAGTCGGTAATGCCGAGCGGGCTGTCCAGCCAGTCGGACTGGCCGGGCACGGCCTTGCCATAATAGGCATCCTGGCTTTCGATATGAAGCTTGATGTCGATGCCGATCTTCTTGGCAAAGCTCTGGATCAGCACGGCGTAATCCGGAATTTCCAGGAACTGCTCGGTCGTGAGCGTCACGGAGAAGCCGTGGCCGACGCCGGCCTGTTCCAGCAGGGCCCGCGCCTTCTTCAAATCCTGATCGCGCTGCGGCACGGCGGTGTCGGTCGAGGGGAAGGCCGCGCAGAAGGGGCTGTCGTTACCGATATCGGCATAGCCTTGATAGAGGCCCTTGATGATCGCCTTGCGGTTGAGCGAGAGCGCGAGCGCCTGTCGCACCCGCTTATCCTTGAAGGGGCCGGCATCGCACTGCATGTGGACCTGGTTATGCGCGCTCGACTTGCAGCGGACGATGTTGAACTGCGGGTTGTGCAGGATGGCGCGGCCGGATGCCACCGGCATCTGCGCCAGCATGTCCACCTGGCCGCCCTGAAGAGCCAGCACCTGCGGCTGCATATCGGTGTAGAAGGTGAATTCCACGCGGTCGAGAAACGCCTTCGGCCCCCAGTAATCGTCGTTGCGCACGAAGGAGCAGCCGACTTTCGGGATGTATTTCTCGAGTTTGAAAGGACCGGTCCCGACGAAGGTCTTCTCGAAGTCGCCGGCATAGTTCGCCGGCAGCATGACGAGATTGTAGTTGTCGGACGACATCGTGTACGGGAAATTTCCGCTCGGGGCATCGAGATGGAATTCCACCGTATAGTCATCGATCTTCTTGGAGCTGCCGGGGGAGAGCACGCCCTTGAAGGCGGACAGCGCGTTGGACGCATTCTTCGGGTTGACCAGTCTCTCGACACTGGCGACCACCGCGTCTGCATTCAGCGGCTCGCCGTTCGAGAACTTCACGCCCTGGCGGATTTTAAAGGTCCAGACCGATCCGTCCTGGTTCGGGGACCAGCTGGTGGCGAGCACGGGGCGCAGCGTGAAATCGGGGTTGAGCGCGCAGAGATACTCGGCCGTCTGCATCATCACCATCAGGCCGCCGTCATCGGCGATGGTTACGGGGTCGATGGCGCCGGCCGGCACCGTCATCGCGATGCGCAGCGTGCCGCCCACGGTGCCGGCGGCACGCGCCGCGCGGGGCGTGCCCATGCCCATGGCACCGCCGAGGGCGCCGAGCAGTGGCAAGGAGAGACCGAGGCGGGTGCCATGGGCGAGGAAACCACGCCGGTCGATGTGGCCCGCCAGCGCATTGTCCATAAGGTCATTTTCGACCTCGGAAAGATTGCGGCGAATGCGGGAGATGAATTGATCGCGCTTGGACATGGCATCCTCATCTGTGGGCCGCGGCGGCGGCTTCGGCTGAACGAAATGCGAAATGATCGGCCGGCGGCAAATCGTGGGGTGGGGTATGCGCTTTGCGAATGGCATCACGGCGTGAAAATACGCCCATGTCAATTCGTCTTGGTGATCTCTCCTGCAAGGGCGCGGATTCAAACGCCCGGGCGCCGTTCTTGGTCAGGAGAACCAGCAAGGATGATGCCAGCACGGCGGCATGACGAATATTCCGCCATTCTCGACGGGATCGGTCCGGAGGCAGGCATCCCTTGCCCCGACCTTGAGCAATTGCCTAGACAATATGGCCGGTTGGGTGCATCTGCGCCGGTGCCGCGCGACGATGGATGACATGTGATGGCCGTGATCGACCGTAGATGGCTGCCGCTCAATGCGCTTCGTGCCTTCGAAGCGGTCGGGCGCCAGCTCAGCTTCACCGGCGGTGCGCAGCGCCTCCAGGTGACGCAAAGCGCGCTCAGCCGCCATGTGGCCTCGCTCGAGGATCTGCTCGGCCGGCCTCTCCTGGAGCGTCGCCCCTCCGGCCTCGCGCTGACCCCGGCCGGTGCGGCCCTTCTGCCGGTCGTAAAGAAGTCCTTCGACCGGCTGGAAGAGGTGATGAACGACATCTTGCAGGAGGAGGCGGGGCATCAGCGGCGCCTCCGGCTCCATATGCCACCGTCCTTCCTGCATCAGGTGGCGCTGCCCATCCTGAGCGATTTCCGCCGCGAATTCCCTGACATCCTGATTGATGTCTCCACCAGCCTCGGCACCGGCCTGCCGCCGACGGAGGTGGATGTGGCCGTGGTCTATGACCGGCCGCAGGCGGGGGACACGGTGCGCGACCTGCTCTGGATGGTGCGGGTCGCTCCGGTCTGCGCGCCGGGCATCGCGGCGGCGGCGGCCGGCCTCGACTTGTCGCAGTTTCTGGCCGGGCAGGAGCTTCTGCATGTGAAGCTGCAGGGCGAGCCGATCGGCACGCATTGGACGCATTTCGCCCGGGCCCAGGGCTTCGCGCTCGATATCCGCCGCGGCATGGCTTTCGACACCGTTACCCTCGCCGCGCAATATGCGATGGCCGGGCAGGGCGTGGTACTCGCCGATATCGACATGTTCGCCTCCGAAATCGCGGCGGGGCGGCTTGTCGCGCCCTATGACGTGACGGCCGAGGACGGCTACGGCTATTACCTTGCTTTCCATTCCGAAGATCTGGGCGATCCCGTGATCAGCCTCTTCCGCTCCTGGATGATCGCGCGGCTCGGCCGGTTGGTCCGCAAATCCGCATAAAGCCAAGCCCCATGCAGACTGCCCATAATATCGACGACCTGCGCCGCATCGCACGCCGCCGCCTGCCCCGCATCTTCTTCGATTACGTGGACGGCGGCGCCAATGCCGAGGTGACGCTCGCCGCCAACGAGGCGGATTTCTCGGCGATCCGGCTGCGCCAGCATGTCCTGCGCGATGTTTCGGCGCGGGATCTCTCGACGGAGTTCCTCGGCCAGCGTCATGCCTTGCCGCTCATGCTGGGTCCGCTTGGCTTCCTCGGCATGCTGGCACGGAAGGGCGAGGTCGCGGCCGCAAAGGCCGCCGGCGCAGCCGGTATCCCCTGCTGCGTTTCGGCCTTCTCCATCTGCCCGATCGACGAGGTGGCGCACTCTGCCCCCCACACGGTGGTCTATTCCCAGCTCTATGTGCTGCGAGACCGAACAATGACGGAGGCGCTGATCGCCCGCGCCGAGGCGGCGGGGGCGGAGGCGTTGTTCCTGACCGTCGACACCGCCACCACCCCGGCGCGGGAGCGGGACGCGCGCAACGGCTTCCGCAATCTGACGCGCCCGACCATCGGCCAATGGCTGAACATGCTGAGCCGGCCGGCCTGGTGCAGGGCGATGATTGCGGACGGCATGCCCGAGGTCGGGCACGCCCGTGCGGCGGGCTTCGGCCGTGGCGTGATGGAGCAGGCCGGGAATCTCTCGCGCCAGATCGACCCCTCCCTTTCCTGGGCGGATGTGGACTGGCTGCGCCGCCGATGGCCCCGGAAACTCGTGATCAAAGGCATCATGGAGGCGGAGGACGCGCAGCGCGCCATTGAGGCGGGGGCCGACGGCATCGTCGTCTCCAATCATGGCGGGCGGCAGCTCGACCATGCCGCCTCCACCATCAAGGCGCTGCCGGCGGTGGCCGATGCGGTGGCCGGCCGGATCGACGTGATCGTCGATGGCGGCTTCCGGCGCGGCGCGCATGTCGTGGCGGCGCTCGCCTTGGGGGCCTCGGCCGTCTCCCTCGGCCGCCCGCAGGCCTGGGGGGTGGCGGCCGGCGGGGAGGCCGGGGTGGCGCGCGCGATCGGGTTGATCGCGGCCGAACTCGATGCGACGCTGACGCTCATGGGTCTCACCAGCGTGGACGAACTCCGCGCCTGGGGACGCGAGGCGCTCTATGCGCTTTGATCGGCGAGCGCTGCGGCGACGGCCGCTTCGGCGTGCAGCGCCGTGGTGTCGAACAGCGGCACCGCACTATCCTCCGGCCGCACCAGCAGCATGATTTCCGTGCAACCGAGGATCACGGCTTCCGCACCGCGCGCCACCAGCCGGGCGATGACCGCACGATAGGCGGCACGCGATTCCCCGGTCACGACGCCGGCCACCAGTTCCTCATAGATGATGCGGTGGACGGTCGCCCGGTCCTCGGCCTCTGGAATGAGGACGTCGAGGCCGTGCCGGTCTCTCAGCCGCCCCTTGTAGAAATCCTGTTCCATGGTGAAGGCGGTCCCGAGCAGGCCGACGCGGCGAAATCCCCGCGCGCGTATCGCCCTGGCTGTCGGGTCGGCGATATGCAGCAGCGGGATGGCAACGGCGGCCTGAACCTGATCGGCCATGCGATGCATGGTATTGGTGCAGATCAGCAGAATCCCGGCGCCCCCTGCTTCGAGCCTTCGCGCGGCATCCACCATGCGCAGTTCAAGCCCGGACCAGTCGCCCGCATGCTGCAGCCGCTCGATCTCCGAGAAGTCGAAGGACCAGAGCAGGCAGCGGGCGGAGGCGGTGGGTCCCTGCCGGTCCCGCACCCCCTGGTTCAGGATGCGATAATATTCGGCGGAGCTTTCCCAGCTCATGCCGCCGATCAGCCCGATCATCTTCATGGCTGAGGCATAGCCCATGGCAGGGCTCGGGCACAAAAAAACCGGGTGCCTGGGCACCCGGTTTTTTGGCCAAGCCGACGGCTTGGGAGTTAGTCGGCGGCCAGCGCCATCTGCTTGCGCGCCATGGTCTGGCGCACATATTCCTCGAGATCGGTGCCGATGCGGTCGGCGTAATTCGCCATCACATGGTCCGCACCCTCATAGACGCGATAGTCGATGGACACGCCCTTCTGGGTGTTGAGCTTGTCGACCAGCTTGCGCACGCCGGGCTCGGCGACCATCTCGTCGGCATCGCCGTGGATCATCAGGCCGCCGGTGGGGCAGGGCGCGAGGAAGCCGAAATCGTAATGCGTCGCGGGCGGGGCCACGCTGATCCAACCCGAAATCTCCGGACGGCGCATGAGCAGCTGCATGCCGACGAAGGCACCGAAGGAATAGCCCGCGATCCACAGACCGGAGGAGTTCGGGTTGACGGACTGCATCCAGTCGAGCGCACCCGCCGCATCGCTGATTTCGCCAATCCCGCCGTCATAACGGCCCTGGCTGCGGCCGACGCCGCGGAAGTTGAAGCGCATCACCGAGAAGCCGAGACGCTGGAAAGCCTGGAACATCCCGTAGGTAATACGGTTGTTCATGGTGCCCCCGTGCAGGGGATGGGGGTGCAGCACGAGCGCGAGCGGCGCGCCCGTCTCCTTGCTGTGGTGGTAGCGGCCTTCCAAACGACCGTCGGGGCCGGCGAACATCACTTCAGGCATGGCGCTCTAAACCTATTTTCGATAGCGATTGGGTCACCCGGCGAACCGGGCAACCGTCCGAGGCTTGTCACTTCGATAGCGGCCATGGGGCGGAACTGCATCCACTTTCGACTTCCGCTGCATCACGACAAGGGGATCGAAAGCTCAGCATGCCGCACCAAATCAATGGCTACGACAGTCTCCGAAGAGGCTGACTTGCGATGGCCCGGCCTGGAGCAGCACGCAAAACAAGCACCGCCCGAGGCATGACAGCGGGGAGCGGATGAAGGCAGGATGGGATAGCAGCCGCCCCGGCAAAGCCTTTCTTCTGTCGAGGACGGGTATGATAATAGGTCGGCAAGCTGCCGATTTCATATGGAAATGTCGCATGGCCTTCATGTTTCTGCGTGAAAGCATCCAGGCCTATCAGGAAAGAGACCCCGCGGCGCGGTCTGCCGCCGTGGTCTTCTTCTGCTATCCCGGCCTGCATGCGGTGCTCTGGCACCGGATCGCCCAACGCTTCTGGCGCGCGGGGGCGACCGGCCCCGCCCGTTTCATCGCCCATATCGGCCGGTTTCTGACCGGAATCGAAATCCATCCCGGTGCGCGCCTTGGCCGCCGGCTGGTCATCGATCATGGCATGGGACTGGTGATCGGCGAGACAGCCGAGGTCGGCGACGACGTGACACTCTATCACCAGGTGACGCTGGGCGGCACCAGCCTCAGCCATGGCAAGCGGCATCCGACCATCGGCAATAACGTCATCATCGGCGCGGGCGCCAAGATTCTCGGTGCCATCACGGTGGGCGACGGCGCGCGGATCGGCGCCAATGCCCTCGTCATCAAGCCCGTCCCGGCCGGTGTCACCATGGTCGCGGCGCCTGCCAATCCGTTGGACCGCCAGCGCCGGGACCCCTGTTTCGATGCCTATGGCACGCCGTGTTCCGAAATGTCGGTCGATCCCCTGCTGCGGGATATCGAGAGCCTGCGGGCGGAACTCGCTGAGCTGGAAGGCCGGGTGGGGCAACTCTCCCGCGTCAGGGAGAGCCGTACGGCTGCGGACTGATGCAGAGGCGCTTCTACTTCGACGCGAATGCGACGGAGCCGCTGCGGCCCGAGGCGCGCGCCGCGACGCTGGCGGCGCTGGATGCGCTCGGCAATCCGTCGTCCATCCATGGCGAGGGGCGCGCCGCGCGGCGCCTGCTGGAAGATGCGCGGGAGGCGATTGCCGCGCGCTTCGGCGGCGCTCCCCGCAATCTCGTCTTTACCGCGGGCGGCACGGAGGCCGATGCGCTGGCGATCCATGGGCTCGCTGGTGGCGGCCGGGTGCTGCGGGGTGCCACCGAGCATCCGGCGGTGATCGCGGCGGCGGGGCCGCAAGCCGATATCATACCGGTCGACCCCCAGGGGGTCGTCCGGCTGGAGGCGCTGGAAGCCATGTTGGCGGAAGGGGCGGCTCTGGTCTCCGTCATGCTGGCCAATAACGAGACTGGCACGGTTCAGCCGGTGGCGGAGATCTCCCGTCTCTGCCGCGCGGCGGGCGTCGCCTTTCATGTTGACGCGGTGCAGGGCGCGGGGCGCCTGCCGACCTCCCTCGCCGAGATTGGCGCGGATGCGATCAGCCTGTCCGGCCATAAGCTGGGCGGGCCACCGGGCGCGGGCGCGCTGTTGCTGACGCGGGATGCGGCCGACCGGCTTATGCCGCTGATGCTCGGCGGCGGGCAGGAGCGCGGGCGCCGTGGCGGCACGCACGCTCTTCCCGCTATCGCCGGATTCGCGGCGGCGGCACGCGCCGCCACCGCCGAAGACGCCGCCAGCCTCGCGCCCTTGCGCGATGCAATCGAGCGGGCGGCGGTTGCCTGCGGGGCCGTGGTCATCGCCGGCGGCGCGGCACGCCTGCCGAACACGACCTGCCTGATGCTGCCGGGCTGCCGAGCCGAAGCCCAGGTCATCGCGCTCGATCTGGCGGGACTTGCGGTCTCGGCCGGCTCGGCCTGCTCCTCCGGCAAGGTCGCGCGCAGCCATGTGCTGGAGGCGATGAGCCTCGGCGCCGGCGCCGGGGAGACGATCCGGGTCTCGCTGCCCTGGAACGCGACGGGCGAGCACGTCTCGGTCTTCGCCGAAGCCTATCGCAGCATGGCGGAGCGGATGGGGCGCCGCGCGGCATGATTTACCTCGACCATCACGCGACGACGCCCTGCGACCCCCGGGTTGTGGAGGCGATGCTGCCCTGGTTCACCGAGCGCTTCGGCAATGCCGGCAGCGTGGAACATGCCATGGGGCGGGAGGCGGCGGAGGCGGTGGAGGCCGCGCGGGCAGAGGTCGCGGCGCTGATCGGCGCCGCCCCGTCCGAGATCATCTTCACCTCGGGTGCCACCGAATCGAACAATCTCGCCATTCTCGGCGCCGCTCGTTTCGCGAAGGGCCTGGGTGATGAGCGGCGCCGGGTGATCACGCTCGCGACCGAACATCATGCCGTGCTCGACCCCGTCGCCGCGCTTGAAAGCGAAGGGTTCGAGCCAGTCGTGCTCCCGGTACAGGCAGACGGGCTGCTTGACCCTGCCATTCTCGCTGAGGCCATGAGGGGGCCGACCCTTCTCGTTTCGATCATGGCGGTGAACAACGAAATCGGCGTGGTGCAGGATCTGGCGGGTCTCGGCCGCATGGTGAAGGCGGCGGGGGCGGCCTTCCACGTCGATGCCGCGCAGGCGTCCGGGCGCATCCCCTTCAATGTCTCGGAAATTCCGGCCGATCTGGTCTCCCTATCGGCCCACAAGATGTACGGACCGAAGGGGATCGGTGCCCTCTATCTCCGCAGGCGACCGCGCATGCGCATCGCGCCGCTGGTCGCCGGCGGCGGGCAGGAGCGGGGGTTGCGGTCCGGCACGATCCCGGTGCCCTTGATCGTGGCGTTCGGGGAGGCCGCCCGTCTTGCCCGCGCCGAAGGGCCGGTCGAGAGCCTGCGGCTGCGCGCCCAGGCGGTCCGGCTGCTGGGGCTGCTGCGGGCCGAAATTCCGACGCTCCAGCTCAACGGCCATGCGGACCGCCGGGTTTCGGGCAATCTCAACCTGACTTTTCCAGAGGGAACGGCGGCGGCGATTCTCGCCGCCGCGCCGGACCTGTGCCTCTCTTCCAGTTCGGCCTGTACCTCCGGCCCTGATGGAGCCGTGGGGCCAAGCCATGTGCTGACCGCGCTCGGCCTCAGTGCGGACGCGGCCCAGCGCAGCTTGCGCATCGGATTGGGACGTTTTACCTCCGCCTCCGATATCGAGACGGCAGCTGCGAGTTTGGCGGCCGCTGCCCGTCGTGCTGCTGCGGCCGCCCGGGCCGCCGCAGCGTAACCCCCTATGCAGTCCGGGCCAGAGGAAGCGAGTGTGATGCCGAAGATGACCTTCGTGGAGCGCGATGGAACGAGGCGGGAGGTGGATGCGCCCCTCGGCCTTTCCGTGCTCGAAGTGGCCCATAAGCACGGCATCGACCTGGAAGGCGCCTGCGAGGGCTCGCTCGCCTGCTCCACCTGCCATGTGGTGATCGATCCCGAGTGGTTCGACAAGCTGAACGCGCCCTCGGAGGACGAGGAGGACATGCTCGACCTCGCCTTCGGCCTCGAAGAGACCTCGCGCCTGGGCTGCCAGATCGTGATCGACGAAACTCTCGATGGACTCGTGGTCAAGCTCCCGGCCGGAACCCGCAACGCCCAGGGCTGAAACGACGAAGCCCCCCGGGCCGCATCACGCCGGTCCGGGGTTGTTGCCGAGCAGTTCCATGTGAAAGCCCTCCGTCTCGTCATCGGCCGGAAACATGCACTCGAGGCGGAGTTCCTGTGCGGCGACGGCCCGCGGCGTGCCGACGGTTGAAACCATCGAGAAATAGCGCAGGACTTTTCCGTCCTTCACAAAATCCATCGGGATCACCGGCAGGACGGCCGCTTCGCCCATTCCCGCCGGCGACTGCCAGCCCGGTTCGACATCGGGATAGGACAGGAGGCGGGCGAGCAGTTCCCTTGTCTTGTCATCCAGGACGCGGCCGACCGATTCGCGGGTGACCCGTTGAATGAGGCTTTCGGCAACAGCCGGCCAGTTGGCTATGAAGGGCCGCATCCCGCGTGGATCGAAGATCAGGTCAAGCATGTTGCGCGGGTTCGGGCGCGCCGAAAGATCCGTGAAGCGGCCGAAGAAGCGGGGCGCCGCGCGGTTCGTCATCAGCACGTTCCAGTAGCGGTCCATGACGAGCGCGGGAAAGGGCTCGTGCTGCCGCAGCATGCGTTCGAGCGCACGGGTGATGGCCGCCATCTCCGGTGCGTTCCAGTCGCCGTCAGGGTAGACGGGTGCGTAGCCGCCGGCGAGGAGAAGGGAATTACGGTCACGCAACGGCATGTCGAGCGCCTGCGCGAGATCGAGCAGCATCTGCCGGCTTGGCAGGCTGCGCCCGATTTCGACGAAGCTCACATGGCGTTGCGAGACGCCGGCATCGAGCGAGAGATCGAGTTGGCTCTTGCCGCGCGTCTCGCGCCATTGACGCAGCAAAGCGCCGAGCGCGCTGCCTTGCTGCTCACCGGGCACGATGTCGGCTCCTCATCCCTGCCAGGCATGCTGGCGCAGGAAATCCTCGAGCGGCGGCTGCGTGATGCTGCCGGCATAGTTAGTGATTGTCGAGGCGGCGGTCACGGCCAGAACCTCCAGGCTCTGTGCCCGCGAAAAGCCGGCGTTGAGGAAAGTGTCGAGTGCATCTTCGCTGATATGGCCGCGGGTTTCGATGAGCTTGCGGGCAAAGTCCGACAGGGCGGCGAGGCGCGCATCCGCCGGCGGACGCCCGCTGCGGATTGACTGAACATCATCGGGTGCCAGCCCTTCCTTCAGCGCGAGCATGGTGTGAAAGGCCGCGGCCCAGCCGCTGGCGTTCGTCACCGCGTTGGTGAGGAGCAACGTCTGAATCTCGGCCTCGCTGAACGAGCCCGCATGAACCTGCCGGAACAGGCTCCAGAAGCCCTGGATCAATTCGGGTGAATTGGCCATGGCACCGGCAATGTTGGGAACCATGCCGAAGGCCTGTTCGACTTGTTCCAGCACAGGCCGCGCGGCTTGCGCGGCGGTCGAGGCGGTTTGGACAGGATAGTCGCGCATGA
>NZ_DATJJK010000281.1:0-2635 GCF_035492295.1 Acidisoma sp.
TCATTCAGGCAGTGCCGCCCCCTCCGGCACCAATCGCGGATTGCGCGGCCGCGAGACGGGCGACCGGCACGCGATAGGGCGAGCAGGAGACGTAATCCAGCCCCGCCTGCTGGCAGAAGGCGATCGAGGCCGGATCGCCGCCATGCTCCCCGCAGATGCCGAGTTTGAGGCCGGGCTTCGTCCGGCGTCCCTTCTCCGCTGCCATTTCGACCAGGAGGCCCACGCCTTCCCTGTCCAGGGTCACGAAGGGGTCTTTCTCGTAAATGCCGCTTTCGACGTATTTGGGCAGGAACTTGCCGGCATCGTCGCGCGACAGGCCATACACGGTCTGTGTCAGGTCATTGGTGCCGAAGCTGAAGAAATCCGCCGTCTCTGCAATCCGGTCGGCCAGCAGCGCCGCGCGCGGCAGCTCGATCATGGTGCCGATCTGATAGTCCAGCACCCGGCCGCGCGCCGCGAACACCGCCTGTGCCACGCGGTCGATGAGCCTGCGGACGATTTCGAGTTCGCGCGGGGCGCCGACCAGCGGGATCATGATTTCGGGCACCGGCGCGGCGCCGGTTTCCTCGGCAACCGTGATCGCGGCCTCGAAGATCGCCTGGGTCTGCATTTCGTAGATCTCGGGGTATGTGATGCCGAGGCGCACGCCGCGATGACCCAGCATCGGATTGGCTTCCGCCAGATCGGCCGCGCGCTGATGCATGGTGGCGAGATCGACGCCGAGGGCGGAGGCGACTTCCATCAGCTCCTGCTCGCCATGCGGAAGGAATTCATGCAGCGGCGGATCGAGCAGGCGGATGGTAACGGGCAGCCCCGCCATGATGCGGAAGAGGGCGATGAAGTCGCCGCGCTGGAACGGCAGCAGCCTTTCGACCGCCGTGCGGCGGCCTTCCTCGTCGGACGCCATGATCATCTGCCGCACGGCGCCGATGCGCTCGGGATCGAAGAACATGTGCTCGGTCCGGCACAGGCCGATCCCTTCAGCGCCGAATTTGCGCGCCGTTTCGGCGTCGAGCGGCGTCTCCGCATTCGAGCGGACCTTCAGCGTGCGGACCTCGTCCGCCCAGGCCATCATCGTGCCGAAATGGCCGGAAACCTTGGGCTCGATCATCGCGACGTAGCCCTTGAAGACCTCGCCGGTGGCGCCGTCGATGGTGATCGCTTCGCCCGCGCGGACCATCTTTCCGCCGGCTGACAGTGTCTGCGCCCCGTAATCGACGGCGATGCCGCCGGCGCCGGAAACGCAGGGCCGGCCCATGCCGCGGGCCACGACCGCCGCATGGCTCGTCATGCCGCCGCGGGTGGTGAGAATCCCCCGTGCGGCATGCATGCCGTGGATATCCTCCGGGCTGGTCTCGATGCGGACCAGGATCACCGCCTCGCCCTTCTGGGCGCGCATCTCCGCCTCATCGGCCGAAAAGACGACGAGGCCGGACGCCGCCCCCGGGGAGGCCGGGAGGCCCCGCGAGATGAGATCGCGCTTGGCATGCGGGTCGAGCATCGGATGCAGCAACTGGTCCAGCGCCGCCGGGTTGATGCGCATCAGCGCCTTCTCCCGGGTGATGAGGCCGCTTTCCGCCATTTCCACCGCGATGCGCATGGCGGCGGGCGCGGTGCGCTTTCCGTTCCGTGTCTGCAGCATGTAGAGCTTGTTGCTCTGCACGGTGAACTCGATGTCCTGCATGTCCTTGTAGTGATTTTCCAAGGTTTCGCGGACTTTCAGGAGTTCGGCGAACGCCTCCGGCAGCGCCTCCTCCATGCTCACCTCGCCCGGTTTGGCGCGCTCTTTCCTGAGCGGCTGCGGCGTGCGGATGCCTGCCACCACGTCCTCGCCCTGGGCATTGATCAGGAACTCGCCATAGAAAAGGTTCTCGCCGGTCGAGGGGTCGCGGGTGAAGCAGACGCCGGTGGCGCAGTCCAGCCCTCGGTTGCCGAAGACCATGGCCTGAACATTGACCGCCGTACCCCATTCGGCCGGGATCTCGTGCAGGCGGCGATAGGTGATGGCGCGCTGGTTCATCCAGCTGCCGAAAACAGCGCCGATGGCGCTCCACAACTGCTCCTGCGGCGATTGCGGGAAGGGCTTGCCGGTCTCGGTCTCCACCAGGGTCTTGTATTCTTCCACGACCGCCTGCCACTGCTCGGCCGAAAGCGCGGTATCCTCGACCACGCCGGCATCGATCTTGGCCTGATCGATGATTTCCTCGAAGCGGTGATGATCGACACCGAGGACCACGCTGCCGAACATCTGGATGAAGCGGCGGTAGCTGTCCCAGGCAAAGCGGCCGTCGCCCGACGCCGCAACGAGCCCTGCGACGGTCTCGTCATTCAGCCCGAGATTGAGCACCGTATCCATCATGCCGGGCATGGAGACGCGGGCGCCCGAGCGGACGGAGACCAGAAGCGGCGCGGCCGGATCGCCGAATTTCAGCCCGACGGCCTCTTCGACGCGGGCGAGCGCTTCGGCGACCTGTGTTTCGAGATCGGCCGGATACTGCCGGCCGTTCGCATAGAAGGCGGTGCAAACCTCGGTGGTGATCGTAAAGCCCGGCGGTACCGGCAGGCCGATGCTGGCCATTTCGGCCAGATTCGCACCCTTGCCGCCAAGGAGGTTGCGCATCTCCGCGCGACCCTC
>NZ_DATJJK010000282.1:0-19158 GCF_035492295.1 Acidisoma sp.
CAAAGCCGAGTTCGAGAACGAGCAGCAGAGCCGCCCAAGTAAGAGCCTGCCGTCTATCACTGGGCGCGTGTCGCCACCCAGCACGACGCCCGCAGTCGCAGCCGCTATGCAGCACTCCGAGGGCCGGCCCAGTCTCACGCCCGCGCCCTCGGAACCGTTGCCGATCGCCTTTTCTGATCGTATGCGTCATGCTCACCAAGCGAAGCATGTCCAATCCCGAGAAGCTGCCCGCGGATCGCCCGAATCAGTTCGATCATGGATGGGGAGTTTCCTCCCGCGATCATGGTAAGGGTCAGCTCTGTCCGAGTTGGCTTCCGGCTGTCTTCGCATTCTCCTTGTTCACCAGAATAGACGGCACAAAGGTATAGGGCGGCAGATCATGATTGCCCGCCAGATAGCGGGCGACATTGTCGATTGCTGTCTTGCCGATAAGATAGGGCTGCTGGGCGGCGACCGCGGCGGCGGGCGACGTTGGATCCGCCACCATCTTCACCACATCGGGGCTGCCGTCCACGCCATAGGTCCGCACTTCCGGCCGATGAGCCGCGATGATCGCCTGGGTTGCGCCCACCTGCGGCACGTCCCAAGCCGACCAGACGGCCGCAATCTGCCCCTTATTCGGATATTTCTGCAGCATATCCGTTACCTGAGAATAGGCGTTCTGAACCGTGTTCGGAATGACGTCCCTAAGTTCCGGCTGGATGATATGGATGTCAGGAAATGCCTTCAGCACCAATTTCAACTCGTCATAGCGAATGGCGCAAACCGGCACGCTGTAGAAGCCGTTGAAGACGAGGATATTGCCTCGGCCATGAATATCGCTCGCAAGTTGCAGGGCAAGCTTCTCGCCGATGCCGTAATTGTCAGATGTCGTGTCATTGATGCTGGAGGGCGAGATGGTATCGACCGTAAACAGCGGAATGCCCGCGCCGCGGATTTTCCTGAGCCATGGCTGCAACACGGGTCCGTTGCCAAGCTGCTCGACAATCGCATCGGGCTTTTGCGCGATCAGCGTTTGGATCTGGCTGATCTGCCGGCTGTCGTTGCGACCGGCATCCAGCGCGATGGCGACACCGCCCAGGCGCTTAACCTCGTCGATCTGTCCCTGATAGGCCCTGAGATCCCAATAATGCTCGGTTCCGACCACGGTGATGCCGATGCGCCTGCCTTTCAGGCTTGGCACATCATCGGCCTGGGCGCGTTCAGCGGCGCCTAGGCTTGCCGCCAGGGTCAGTCCAAGCAACCAATACGAAAAATTGGACGCCATTTTATGAACTCCATTGGTGATGATGGTTCAATCCCTGGCCTGCAGGCGACGAGCAGAGAAGCTCGCGGCGAGCACGCCGAAGACAAGCAGGCCGACAGCGACCTGTTGCCAGTAGAAGTTCCAGCCAATCAGCAGCAATCCATTGTGCAACATGCCGAACAGAAAGACGCCAAGCAGCGTGCCCAGAACATTGGGCTTGGCCTCGCGGCTGATGGTCGTGCCGACGAAGACGGCGCCAATGGCATCGAGCAGGAAGGCGTTGCCGGAGAGCGGCACATAGGATTTCACGGTCGCGGCAAGGAGCAGACCCGCGATGCCGCAGAGCAGCGCGGAAAGGATGTAGACGAGGCCGATGGTGCGGCGGACCGGCAGACCGGAATAGCGCGCTACCTGCGGCGCGGCACCACTGGCGCGCACATGCCGCCCGAAGGCCGTTCGCCGCAGCAGAACCTCGACCAGGAAGACCGCCGCACCCAGGATCCAGAGCGGCGCCGGAACAGCCAGCAGCGCGCCATGCGCCAAGCCAGCCAGCCCTGCAGAGGGAAAGTTCGAGACAAGATAGATCGGGGTGCCACCATTGGTCGCCAATTGCTGGACACTTTCGCCGACAAAGAGCACGCCAAGGGTCGCGAGAAAGGGGCTGATGCCCAGACCGGAGATCAGCAGCGCATCGACCAGCCCCACCGCCAGGGCACCGGCCAGCCCTGCGCCAAGGCTGAGGAGGAGGCCGTGCCCCGCCGCCATCAGCGTGACCGCGATCATGGCAGCGATATCGGCCGAGGTGCCGACCGAGAGATCGATGCCGCCGGCCGAGACGACAAGCGTCATGCCGAGCGCCACGAGGGCAGGCAACGTGAAGTTGTTGACCAGAATATGCAGTAGATTCCCAGGCGTGCGGAAGGTGGGCGATGCCGCCGCGAACAAAACGAGTAGAACGAGAAGCGCCGAGGGAGTTGCCCAACGCACGATTGCGGCAAGCGTCAAGTCGCGGCGTCTCGCCGCAGCCATTGTCCTGGACATGTCAGGCCACTCCCGGACGGTCCGACAGGGAGCGCAGCGCGACGATCCCCAGGATGAGCAAGCCCTGAACGCCGTTCACCCAGTAACTGGAGACGTTAAGCAGCTGAAATCCATTGATCAGGCATCCAATAAACAGAACACTGAGGATGGTGCCGCCGATCGACGGCAGAAGACGGCGGGAGAACACCACACTCATCAGGCTGGTCAGCACCACCGAGAGCAGGATATCGCCCGAGCCGGGCGAGCTTCCCGAAAGCCGTGCCGCCTGGAGGATGGCTGCCAGGGCAGCCAGCAGTCCGGCCCCCAGGTAGCTTGCCGCGCGGTAGGCCGGCACGCGCAGACCGGCGGCACGCGCCGCCTCCCGGTGCCCGCCCACCGCCTGCAGGCGCAGGCCCCAGGGCGTGCGATGCACCAGCAGAAGCATCACCGCACCGATGATGATAAAACTCCAGCTCGTCACCGATAGACCGAGCCAATCCGCCGCCGTGATCCAGGCGAGCAAGGGCGAGGCGGAACTAATCACCATATTCTGGGTCAGCACCAGCTCCAGGCCAGCGCAGATATTCATCACCGCAAGGGTTGCGAGCAATGGCAGAACACCAAGCCCCACCACGGCCAGCGCGTTCAGCGCGCCGACCGCAAGCCCGGCAGCAAGCGTCAGCAGGAACGCTGTCACATCCGAGTATCCGGCTGCCTCCGACACCGCATAGATCGCGATGCAGAGGCCGAGATTGGCACCGACCGACAAATCGATGCCGCCGCGGATCACGTCGCCGCCGCCCCCGATGATGACCGCGGTCATCCCGAAGGCGAGCAGCGCCAGAGTTGCCGACTGTTCAACAATATTGGCAAGATTGCTGAGTGCCGAAAAGCCTGGCGCCATACATGAGAAATAGATAAAGACCAGCAGGAGGGCAAAGAGCGAGCCGAGCCGGATGAACTGTCCCGAGCCCAGGTGGCGCTCCTTCGGGCTCGCGACACGCGGCTCAGGCGAGAAGGTTTGGGTCGCCGCGGGGGACAAACTCTCGGACGTCATGCGGCCTCCGGTCGGTCGCGGCTGGTGCCAGCGCCTGTCGCCGCAGCCAGAATGTCGTTCGCCGTCGTCTCCTGCGGCAGCACTCGGCGGGTAATGCGGCCGCGATACATCACCAGGATGCGGTCGCAAATTCCGCAGAGTTCCATGAGGTCTGAGGAAAGGATCAGGATCGCCGAACCGCGCGCGGTGAGATCGCCGAGCAGTCGGTAGATCTCCACCTTAGCCGCGACGTCGACCGCGACCGTCGGCTCGTCCAGAATATAGACATCCGATTGGGCGCTCAGCCATTTGGCCAGAACCACCTTCTGCTGGTTGCCGCCGCTGAGATCGCGCGTGCGGGTTTCCGGCCCCGGGGTCTTGATGCCGAGACGCTGAATGAGGCTCGCCACGCGTTGCCGCTCCCGGCGGGCGTCGACCAGACCGAACCGGGTGAGCTTACGCAGGCTGGCGAGCGTTGCATTTTCCCGCACCGAGATATCGAGCGCGATCCCCTGATGCCGGCGATCTTCAGGCACCAGGCCGAGACGGCGGGCAACCGCATGACCGGGTGAGGGGATCGTCACCGCCTGGCCCCGCACCGCAATCTCGCCGCCATCCACCCGGCCGAGGCCGAAAAGCGCCTGCAACACCTCCTTGGCACCCGATCCGAGCAGGCCGGTGAGGCCAAGGATCTCGCCCCCATGAAGACTGAAGGTGACGTCTTCGAAGAAGCCGGCCCGACGGAGGGAGCGGACGGCGAGCACGGCGCCGCCCCGCGATACCTGACGTTTCGGAAACATGTCGCCGATGGTGCGATTGGTCATCAGCGCGACCATCTCGGCCATGGGGGTTGCGCTGGGGTCAACCGTTGCCACATCCCGACCGCTGCGCAGAATGGTGATGCGGTCGCAGAGATCCCGCACTTCCTCGAGATAATGCGAAATATAGACGATGGCCGTGCCCTCGTCGCGCAGGCGGCGGATGATCCCGAAGAGTCGGTTGGCTTCCTGCCGCACCAGGGCGGCTGTCGGCTCGTCGAAGACCAGAACCCGGGGGTGAAGGAGCAGGGCTCGGGTGATCTGCACCACCTGCCGCTGCGCCGCACTGAGCTCACCGATGAGGGCATTGCCTGATATTGAAATATCAAACTGAGCAGAGACAATTTTCTCGGCTTCTTTGCGCATGCGGCGTAGAGCCAGCAGGGGACCCAGATGTGGCTCCCGCCCGAGGAACAGTGCTTCCGCCACTGTAAAGCTCGGCGGCAGCAGCGGCTCCTGATGGATGATATGGACGCCTTGGGCTTCCACCGCGCGGGGCGTGACATGCGACAGCACCTTTCCGCCGATCGCGACGGTCCCCGCCTCCGGCCTATAGAGACCCGCCAGCACCTTGATGATGGTCGATTTGCCGGCGCCATTCTGGCCAATCAACCCGTGAATTTCGCCCGCTCGCAGGACGAAATTTGCATCATCCAGCGCGCGGGTGGCGCCAAAGGTTTTGGTGATGCCACGGAGCGCCAAAGGTTCCACCATCATGGTCAAATGGCCCCGTGGCGTGGCGGCTTGATGCCGTTCAGATAGTAATTTCCGATGGCGGCATATTTCCACCGCACCGGATCATGCAGGGAATGCACCCGCACATTGCGCCAGTAGCGATCAAGCCCATGTTCGGCGAGGGTGGAGCGAGCTCCCGCCAATTCGTGGAGCTTGTTGGCGGCCGCGAGCGCCGCCTCAGTTCCCCAGGCGCGGGCCTCGGCCACTGCAATCGAAGCTTCTGCTACTGTCTCCTCATTCGGCGCCAGCGCTGCCCGATCAACCGCCCTGCCCGCACGGGCGAGAAGCGCGTCCGCCGCGTTCTGCCGCAAGGACAAGTCGCCAATCGCCGCGATAGTATAGGGATCGTCAGAAGCCTTCTCTTGACCGCTATCGATCCAGGGTCGCGATTTTGTGCGGACGAAGGAAATAGTCTCGGCCAGCGCGCCGCGCCCGATGCCGATGTCGATCGCGGCATGGATAATCTGGCCGAACGGCCCCATGCTGGTTGGGCTTTCGAAGGATTCGTAGAAGGGAATAACGGCGAAGGCTTCCACCACGGCATTCTCGAACACGGTCGTGCCGCTGCCTGTGGTGCGTTGGCCGAAGCCTGACCAGTCATCGATCAGCGTGACACCGGTCGTATCCTGCCGTAGGAAGGCGAATACCACCCGATCCTGCTCGTCCTTGGCCAGCACCGCAATCCAATGCGCGAAGAGCGCACCGGTGGAATAGAATTTTCGCCCATTGAGCAGGAACTTGCCGTCCCGCGTTGGGCGGATCGTGGTCTTGTAGTCATGCACGGTTTTGCCGCCGGCCTCGCTGAGCGCATTGCCGATGCGCTCGCCGCCCAGCACGCGGCCGAACCAGAAGGTCTTCTGCTCCGCCGTGCCGGTCAGCCGTAGCGCCTCGAGCACGAAAAAATGGTTCTGCGGGATCTGGCCGATGCTGCCGTCGGCTGCCGAAATGATGGCCGTCACCTCGGCGAGGGTCGCCGCCGATACGCCGGCGCCACCATAGTCCTTTGGCACGGTAATGGCCCAAAGCCCGCTCTGCGAAAAGCGATCGATCTCCGCATAGGGCAGACACCGGTCACGATCACGCGCGGCGGCACCAGGCCGGAATTCGGCGGCCAGGCGATGGGCTGTGGCGATTGCCTCGGCATCGTCCCTGATCACGGAAATGGTTGGCAATGTCTGGGCGGCACTCATTCTGCGGCCTCCAATGAAATGCGGCGCGCGGCCGCAGCGGGGTGCGGGCCCGCGAGACGTGCCCCCTGTCCGGGAAAAAGCTTTTCGCGTAGCGTGCCGGCGGCATAGCCAGTCTTGTAGCGGCCGCGCCGCTGCAACTCTGGCACCAGAAGATCGGCGATATCCACGAAGGTTTCCGGCGTCACGACATAGGCGAGGTTGAAGCCGTCAAGATCGGTATCCGCGATCCAGGATTCCATCTCGTCCGCGACCTCGGCGGCGGAGCCCACAAGGAGCGGTCCGAAACCACCGATGCCGACATGCGCGGCCACTTCCCGCACGGTCCAGACTCGGCGCGGATCGGCCGTGGTGAAGGATTCCACCGCCGAATGCACCGCCTCGTTGCGGATATAACGCAGCGGCTCATCGAGGTCGTAGGCCGAGAAATCAATGCCCGTCCAACCCGACATCAGCGCCAAGGCACCGGCATGGCTAACGTAACGGCGATATTCCTGATGCTTGTCCCGTGCTTCCTGTTCCGTGCGCCCGACGATTGCCGTGGTCAGGTTGAAGATTCGGATGGAGCGCGGATCGCGGCCATGGGCGGCGGCACGCCCACGGATATCCGCGACATAGGTTTTCGCGACCGTTTTCGAGGGCGCGGCCATGAAGACGCATTCGGCATGCCGAGCAGCAAAATCCCGGCCCTTGCCGGAAGTCCCAGCCTGGAACAGCACGGGGGTGCGCTGCGGCGAGGGTTCGCTGAGATGAATGGCATCGAGCTTGAAGAATTCACCCTCGTGCAGAACGCGGTGAACGCGCGCAGGATCGGTGAAGATGCCGCGCGCACGATCGCGCAGAACGGCGCCGTCCTCCCAGCTGCCTTCCCAAAGCTTGTAGACCAGCGCCATATATTCCTCGGCAATCTGGTAGCGCGTATCGTGCTTGGGCTGCGCACTGGCGCCGGAAACGCCACGCGCCGCACTGTCGAGATAGCCGGTCACGACGTTCCAGCCAATGCGACCCTTGGTCAGATGATCAAGCGTCGATAACCGCCGCGCGAAGGTGAAAGGCGGTTCGTAAGAGAGCGTGCAGGTCACACCGAAGCCCAAGTGATCTGTCACCACCGCCATCGCGGAGACGGTCATGAGCGGATCGTTGAGCGGCACCTGGGTCGCCTCACGCAATGCGGTGTCCGTACTGCCGCCATAGACATCATAGACACCGAGGACATCGGCCATGAACAGCGCATCGAACTTGCCGCGCTCAAGGGTCTTGGCCAGATCCGTCCAATAGGAAAGATCAACGTAGCGATCGGCGCGGTCGCGCGGATGGCGCCACAGCCCAGGCGACTGGTGGACCACGCAGTTCATGTCGAAGGCGTTGAACAGTATTTCGCGCGTCATGCGCTCAGTCGCAGACTGGTTCATCGTCAACTCCTGAAGCCGTGTGAAACGTCGTCGCTGCGGTCAAACCCGGCCCACCCGCCAGGATTGCGGCGGTGCCGTGCCGTTCACGGCGAAATCTCCCACGATGCGATCCTTGTAGATGCGGGGATTGTGGCTGCTCAGCGTGCGGGCATTGCGCCAGTGACGATCCAGGCCGCTGCCACGCAGAACGGCAGAGGCGCCGAGGGCATCGAACAGAATTGTCGTCGCATCGAGGATCAGACTGGTGATGACGCCCACCGCCTGGCCGGACTCGATCTCAGCGATCGCCAGGGCTCGTTCGTCATACTGCCCCGCGCCGTCACGCGATTGGACGACCCGTTCCACCGCCTCAGCGACTTTCAGGACAAGGACACCGGCCGTATATGCTGCGCCGCGCATGCGGCCGATGACCTGTAGAATCTGCGGGTCCTGCTTTGGCAGAGCCGCCGCGCCATGGCTGTAGCTGCGGTTGCGACGGGCCACCGCTTCCGCCACGTCCTGCGCCGCTGCTCGGCCGATACCGGCGAGTGTTGCCAGATGGACCAGTTGGTAGAAAGGCAGCGTATAGGCGAAGATCTCCCGATCCTCGACGATATCGGCATCTGCCGCGCGAACATCTTCGAAAATAGCTGTGCCGCTGGCCGTCAGCGTTTGGCCGAAACCGCTCCAATCATCAATCACCGAGACGCCTGGCGCCTCCCGCCGCACTAGGGCGGTCGCCGAAACCCCGTCCTCTATGCGCTGCGTCGCGACATGCAGCCAATCGGCATAAAGCGAGCCGGTGGTATAGAATTTCCGGCCGCTGATGAGCCATCCTTCGCCGTCGCGGCGCAGCCTTGTCTCGAAAGCTGCCTGCCCCGCCTCCCCGGCTTCGCTGCGCGCGCTGCCGATAGTCTCGCCGGTTGCGATCCGGGGGAGCCAGAGTTGCCGCCGCCCCGGGATGTCGGTGTGCATTGCCTCCTCGACAAAACCGAAATGGGCACGCAATGCCTGGGTGATATTGGAATCAGCGGCCGAAAGCTCGATCAACAAATTAAAGAATTCCGGCAGGCTCGCTCCCGCACCACCCTCCGCCTCGGGCAGGCGCAGTGCGGTAAAGCCCGCTTCCTTCAGCCAGCCGATTTCGGCATAGGGAAGTTGGCGGCCCAATTCCCGCTCCACCCCACCCACGCGAATGCGTGCGAAGGTCGGACGGAAGCGTTCAGCCAAGGCTTCGTAGCGCGCGGTCGGGCCGCTGCCCCAGGCATCATCAATTTGCGACATGGTGCTTAACTCCGGCGATATGATTGACCGTGCGACAGCAAGGTTGTGCCTATGTAGTCGTGGCGAAAGAGACCTCGGCCTCGAAGCTCGGGCGGGACAAGCGCTGCGAAGTCCGCAAACCCAGTGGGCGGCAGCGGCGGCATGACATTGGAGCCGTCGGCGCCATGCCCGCGGAGGCGTTCCTCCAGCGCATCGGCAATATCGGCGGCCATGCCGACAACCTGCCAATGGCCTCGCGCGCCGGCGCCGCGCACAGATAGTTCCCGGAGCGACAGAGTCTCCCACGGCGCCAGCTCAGCCATGAGTTGCTGCCGGCTTTTACTGCCATTGGTGGTGGGCCGTTCTGGAATCGGCCCATCCAGGGGAAAGCGTGAAAAGTCGATACCACCCGTGACGGAGGCCAGCAAAGCAAAGCCCACATCGGGGTGAACAAAGTCCTGTAGTCCTTGAAATTTGGACTGCGCTTCGGTCCTTGTCCTGCCCAACACGGGAGAGACATCAGGCATGATCTTGAGGTCCTCGGGGCTGTGTTGGTACCGCGCCATGCGCCCCTCAGACCGGCGTGAGAACTCTGTGCCTCGGCCAGCGTCTGCTGCGCCGTGAACACCGCCGCGGCATGGCGCGCCGCAAGTGCTATCCCCGTATCTGGAGAGCCGGCCCGGAAGATCACCGGCCGGCCCCAGGGGGGCGTGGCAAGCTAAGCAGGTGCTCGACCCGAAAGTGCTTGCCCGCATGGCGCAGCACGTGCCGCTTCGCGGGGTGGAAGAATAGCCCGACTGCCTTGTCCCGGAGGAAGGCATCCTCTTCCCGGCTGTTCCAAAGTCCGACTGCGGCATCGGCGAATTCCCCGGCACGGCTAGAGCGCTCCTCATGGGAGAAATGCCGTTGGCGGCTGAAATTGCGCGCCTCCCTCTCGTTCGACGAGGTGACCAGATTCCAGCCCGCCCGACCGCTGCTGGGCAGATCCAGCGAGGCAAATTTACGCCACATGAAAGGGCTCGTTGAAGGAGGTTGAGACGGGCCGACCAGACCGATCCGCTCGGTCACCGCGGAGAGGGCGCTGAGCAGAGTCAGCAGCTCGAATTGCGCGATATAGCTATGCGCCGTTCGGCTCAATACCTCGACATCGTCGCCGCGCGTGCTGGAACCATCGGCGAAAAAGATCAGGTCGAATTTCGCTGCCTCGGCGACGCGCGCCAGCGCCTGATAGTGCCGCAGATTGACGCCGGCATCAGTTTGGGCCGCAGGGTGGCGCCAGGCGGCGATTTGACGGTCCGCCGGATAGATGAACAACCCCAGCGTCATCTCATCCTGGCGTGTTGTCATGTCGCCCTTCCCGCGGCCATTCTCAGCTCCTCTGTCCAAGCTGTTTGGAGACAGCGAGAGCGTTCTCCTTGGTCACCAGGATCGAGGGCACGAAAGTATAGGGGGGCAGGCTGCGATCGCCGTTCAGATAGCGGGCGACATTGTCGACCGCCGTCTTGCCGATCAGCGACGGTTGCTGCGCCACCACCGCGGCCGCCGGGGAAGCCGGATCGCCGACCATCTTGACGACGTCAGGACTGCCATCGACGCCATAGGTTCGGATCTCGCTGCGATGCGCCGCGACGATGGCCTGGGTGGCGCCGACCTGGGGCACGTCCCAGGCCTGCCAGACCGCCGCGATCTGGCCCTTGTTCGGATATTTCGCCAGCATATCCGTGATCTGGGCATAGGCGTTCTGCACCGTATTCGGCACAACCTCATGCAGTTCCGGCTGGATGATATGAATGCCTGGGAAACTCTTCAGCACCAGGCGCAGTTCGTCGTAGCGAATGGCAATGACCGGGACGTTATAGGCGCCGTTGAAGACGATGATATTGCCGTGCCCCCCCAGATCGCTCGCCATCCGCAGCGCCAGTTCCTCACCGATGCGGAAATTGTCCGAGGTCGTGTCGTTGATGCTGGAGGGTGACACCGTATCCACGGTGAAGAGCGGAATGCCGGCGGCACGAATCTTCTTCAGCCAGGGTTCCAGCACCGGCACGCTCCCCAGCTGCTCGATGATCGCATCGGGTTTCTGGCTAATTAGGGTCTGAATTTGCGCGATCTGGCGGCTATCGTTGCGGCCACCGTCAAGCGCGATCGGGACCCCACCCAGGCGCTTCACTTCGTCAACCTGGCCCTGATAGGCGCGCAGATCCCAGTAATGTTCGGTGCCGGCGACGGTGATGCCGATACGCTTGCCGCGGAGGCTCGGCACGTCCTGCGCCTGCGCGGCCAGGCTGGTAAAGGCGACTGCCGCTGCCAGGCCGAGCGTTCTTCCAACTCTCACCATATAAACCTAGTCCTCTTGAAGGGTCTGTCCTGCGGCACGCGTGTCATGCCGCGGCCGCGCCAGGGGCGATGCGGTGGCGCACCGCTGGGTGGTGCGCGGGCAACCGATCGCCGTGTCCGAAAAGCTTGTGCCTCAGGGTTCCCGGTCGGTAGGCGGTCTTGTACGCGCCGCGCCGCTGCAGCTCGGGCACCAGAAACGCAGTGATGTCCCGGAACGTTTCATGCGTCACCGCATGAGCGAGGTTGAAGCCGTCGATATCGGTTTCCTCGGCCCAGGACTGCAGACTATCCGCGACCGTGACTGGCGAGCCGACCGAGACCGGGCTCAGACCACCGATGCCGCACCAGGCAGCGATTTCCCGGATGGTCCAAACGCGGCCGGGATCAGCCGAGCTCATCGCTTCCACGGCCGTACGGATCGCATTGCTCTCCACATGAAGAAATGGGTCATCCAGTTTGTACCGGCTGAGATCCGTGCCGATCCAACCTGACATGAGTGCGAGCGCCGCTTCGTCCGAACAGTAGCTGCGATAGTCGGCCTCTTTGGCCGCAGCTTCGGCGGCGGTGGCGGCAACGATCACGGTGTGTTCTGCGAAAATCAGCACATCAGCCGGGTCGCGCCCTGCCTCCACGACGTTTTGGCGGACGGCTCCTACGAATTTCTTGAGCACCGGCTTAGAGGGCGCGCCGATGAAGATACATTCGGCATTCTCCGCACCGAAGCGGCGGCCGCGTGGGGATGCGCCAGCCTGATAGAGAACCGGCGTGCGCTGCGGTGATGGCTCGCAGAGATGCATCGCATCTAGCGTGAAATGCGGGCCGGCATGGTGGATGGTCCGCACCCGGGTGGGATCGACGTAGACGCCGCTTTCCCTGTCACGGCGCAGCGCGTCCTCCGCCCAGCTACCTTCCCAAAGCTTGTAGCAAAGAGCGGCATAGTCATCGGCCATGTCGTATCGGGAATCATGGGCGAGCTGGCCCGGCTGGCCGAAGGCGCGGGAGGCGCTGTCAAGCGCCGAGGTCACCATGTTCCAGCCGATGCGCCCATCGGTCAGATGATCGAGCGTCGACATGCGCCTCGCCAGCGTGAAGGGATGTTCATAGGTCATCGAGACGGTGACGCCGAATCCCAGGTTCTCGGTCACCTCGGCCATGGCCGGTATGGTCAGAAGTGGATCGTTCAGCGGTACATGCAGACCGTCTGCGAGCGCGGTGTCGCGGCTGCCGCGATAGACATCGCTCACCCCGAGCGTATCGGCGACAAAAAGCCCGTCGAACAAGCCTCGCTCGAGAATACGCGCAAGCTCGGTCCAGTAGCCGCGCTTCGTATAGACCGCCGCTTCGCTGCGCGGATGCCGCCACAAGCCCGGCGACAGATGGTCCGGCGTCGCCATGGTGAAGGCATTCAGGCGAAGTTCTTTCGTCAAATTCTGTCCTTTGCCGGCGCTGTCTCAGGGGCACGACCCGCGGTCGTCGGAGTTTAATCGTCTTCTATGCGTATATAAAAAATCTACTATTTGTCTATCTGTTGAGTATGATTATACGATCGTGCGTCGGATTGAAAGCCTTAATCTCTCTTCAAATCGTTGTTACGATGCGGGCCGCGCCGCCGCCATCTACGGCGTCGCTGTGGCCCTGTTCTCTGCCACTCCCGCCTTGGTCCAGGCCTGCGGAGGGCGCCGCCGCCTTTCGACAAAGGGGGGCGTGACCATCGCTGTCGCGAACTATCTAAGCGGCAGCGATTTTCTGGAGGCCTACGAGGCCGGCGCCACCCGCCAGGCGGCCGCCTTGCATACCAAACTCCGCCTGTCAGAAGCTCAGCAGGAGCGAACCGCCTCCGCTCCCTCGCACAGCAGGCGATCGACCTTCATGTCCAAGGCATCGTCATCAACAACGGCACCAAGGAGGCTATACGGGACGTGGTACAGACGGCCCTCGCCGCCGGCATCAAAGTGGTGACCTATGATCTCGATCTCGGCCTGCCGCAGGTGCCGGTGATCGAACAGAATGACCGCGAGATGATAGCTCTCGTGCTCACCCAGGCGCCTACGGATCAGGGTGATCATTTCAAGGTCAGCGAAGTCTATCTCGCGAGCTTCCTGCCGCTGGACCATCGCCATGTTGAGTTTCGCGCTCCAAGGTTCGCATCTACGGTGGCGATACTTCTTCGTCGGATATTCTGGCGATGCGTGAGCCGGGCAGCCCCTGGGTTGCAAGCGCCGCCACCAATGCCGCCGTGGTCGGAGAGGTTGCCGTGCACGCCCTGGCGCTGGAAATCGTGGCCGTCAATCCGGGCGCCAAGGTCGCGGTAGCGCCGCATCTCATCACCCGGGCGGAACGTCTGCACGACAATGTCAAGACGATCCAGGATCTCGGCGCTAAGGACCCCGGCTTCCGTCGCAGCGATGCCGCGCAGGCGCCCTGGATTCCTCAACCCAGCTCGTGACCGGGACCCCAGAGCAGATGACCGATCTCGTGCCGGACTATGCGCGCAACATACGCCTGATCGGTCAGAGCGACCAGGGCGGCCGATCCGACGTCGTGCAGCTGGTGGTGCATCGCGGGTTTGCCTATATCGGCCAGTTCATGCCGGAAGGCTTCAGCATCGTCGATGTCCGTGATCCACACCGGCCCGGCCCCGCTGTCTTCATCCCTGCACCACCCAGTACCTGGAACAACCATCTGCAGACACATGATGACCTGCTCTTCTTGGTGCATGCGAAGAACCTTTTCGTGGATCCGGCCTTCGCGGATGAGCATGCCTATTACGGCCGCGCCGTGGGCGACACGCTGGCAGTCTCAACACCCTCGCATAGCGCGCGACTTGAGCGCCGGCCTCGCCGTCTATGACCTCGCCAATCCGGCGGCGCCGCGGCAGCTCGGCTTCATGCCGGTCGAAGGCGTCGGCCTGCGCCGCGTGTGGTATGTGGGCGGCCGCTGGGCCTATGCCTCGGCGCTTCTGGACGGTTTCAGCGACTATATCCTGATCACTATCGACATGGCGGACCCCCCGCATCCGCGCGGAGCGGGGCGGTTTTGGTTGCCTGGCATGAACTTGGCGGCGGGGGAAAAGGCCGACTGGCCGGCCAACCGCCGTATCGCGCTCCATCACCCAAAGCGCCCTAGCCCCTGGCGGCACGCAATCTCTTGATCGTCGCCGACTAAGCCGTGCTGGACCAGCAGGAGGAGGGGCTGAAACTGACCTGGGTGTTCGATATTCGCGCGCCGGAAAACCCTGTCAGCATCGCGACCTTTCGACCCCACCCGAGAGGATTACCGCGCCAAGGGGCGCATTTTGGGGCCGCATAATCTGCATGAGTACCGGCCCGGCAGTTTCGTCAGCGACCAGTCGATCTTTGCTGCCTATCAAAGTGCCGGTGTACGGGCCTTCGATGTTTCCGATCCCTTCAGTCCGGTCGAGACCGCGGCGCCGGCACCGCCGGCGCTGACACGCGTGATGGACCGGCGGCTCGGTCGGCCCCACATCATCCAGACCTGCGACGTCTTCGTGGATGCGGCGGGACTCATCTACACGACCGATTACAGCGCCGGTCTGCACATCATCGAATTTCCTGGCTGAGCACGTTAACTACACTCATAAATAGTTATATAACAAATAATGCCTTTACAACTCGTGTTTAAGATGCCCAGTATCTGGGATGCCGTCTCAGGGAATAGTCATGTGTTGTCGGTCGCACCCCGTTTCGTAGCCGTCTGCTTTCGCTCCCTCTTCTCAGGGAAGGATCCGCTCGTGAATCCCTATTTCCCCACGTTTCTGCCCCAGCTTCTGGCAGACGGCACCGCGCGCCGTGCCTTCCTGCGCGAGGCACTGCGCGAGCAAGTCTCAACCGCCGCGCGTGAAGACGCATTGGCGGTCCTGCCGCTCGGCGACGACAGCGGCTTTGCGGCATCCGGTCAGCGTGAGGGTCGTCCTGGCAGCAGAGGCGGCATAGCCATCGACGGCCGGCGCCTCGCCTGATGCCGGCCACCATCACAGCCATCGGTCTGTGCAAACAGTTCGGCACCAACCGCGTGCTGGAAGATGTGAGGCTCAGCGTCGACGCCGGCGAAGTACTGGCGCTAATGGGCGCGAATGGCGCAGGCAAGTCGACGCTGGTGAAGATTCTGGCGGGCGTGCATCAGCCAGATCACGGTGGCGTCTCGATCGACGGCCGCCCGGCCAGGCTCGGCTCCCCCGCTGCCGCCCGCGCCGCCGGCATCGTCGCGGTGCATCAATCTGTGGCCGATGCCGGGGTGGGGGATCTCTCGGTCGCCGAAAATCTGCTGCTGGACGATCTTTGCGGTGGACGCCTGCCCTTCCTCCTCTCGCCTCGCCGTCTGCGCGGCCTCGCGCAGGCGGTCGCGGCGCGGGTAGGCCTCGCCGCGAATCTCAGCGCCCCCTTCTCCTCCCTCAGCCTGGCCGAGCGTCAACTCGCCATCATTGCACGCGCAATGGGAAGCCGCCCCCGCCTCCTCATACTGGATGAGCCCACGGCATCCCTCTCCCCTATCGAGGCCGAGCGGCTGTTCCTGCTGCTTAACAGTTTGAAGGCAGCCGGCATCGCCATCCTGCTGATCTCCCACAAGCTTTCCGACCTCCGCCGCGCCGCAGACCGCATCCTGGTGCTGCGCAATGGCCGCATCGCCGGAGAATTCGCGAAGCCGCTCGATCTGCAGGCCGCGACAGCGGCGATGATCGGGCGGGAGGTAGTGGCGCGTGCCCGCACCCAAAGCCGCGACAGCGCGCACCCCCGGGTCAGGCTGCGGGCCGTGGCGCTGCGCGCCGAGAGCGTGCCGATCAATCTCGACCTAACCCCGGGGGAGATCACCGTCGTCACCGGCCCTCTCGGTGCCGGCAAGAGCAGCCTGCTTGGCACCCTGTTCGGCCTCTGGCCGTACGCAGCGGGGGGCATGACATTGGACGACGCGCCGTGGCGACCCTCGGGGCCGGCGGCTGCCATTGCCGCCGGCGTCTTCATGGCGGGCGAGGACCGCTGGCACACCTCCCTCGCCCCGGCGACGACGCTGGGCGCCGATCTTGCCGGAACCATCGCCCTGCCGCATCTTCGGCACTGGTCGCATGTGCTCGGCTTCCTTGGCTTCGCTCGCGAAACAGCGGCCGCCCGCCAGGCGATCAGCCGCCTCGGCATCGTTTGCCAGGGCCCGAAGGACCCGCTCGACCAGCTTTCCGGCGGCAACCAACAGAAGGTCGTGGTCGCACGCTGGCAGGCACGCCCCTCTACCCTGCTGCTGCTCGACGAGCCTTTCCAGGGCATCGACCTCGGCGCCCGGCATGATCTCATCGCTTCTCTGCGGGCGATGGATCCGCGGACCACCATCTTGATCGCCACCAGTGACGTGGAAGAGGCGCTGGAAGCTGGCGACCGCATCCTCGTCCTGCGCGATCGCGCGATCGTCGCCGATCACCGCCCTGCCGCGGGCGAACTGCTCGGCCGTCTTTCCAGTATCGAAGCCCTCGTGGCCGGAGCCTTTTCCCCGTGAGCCAAACCCTACAGCATAGTGGAAAGGTTGCGCCGTCATCCGGCACGCCGCGCGGCATCACTTTTACCCTCGCCGAACTCGCAGGACGCGGCGCGATGTTCCTCATCCTGATCGTCCTGGTCACGATTTTCGGCATCATCCAGCCCGTCTTCCTTAAGGTCGAGAATCTGCTCGACATCCTCGAAGCGGTCTCGGTGACGGCGCTGCTCGGGCTTGGCATCACCGTCAGCCTCGCGGTCGGCGGCTTCGATCTTTCGGTCGGCAGTACGGCCGCGATGGGGGTGATGACCGCCGCCTACGCCCAGGTGGTCTGGGGCTGGGGCACGGTCCCCACCGTGCTGCTGGTGCTCGGCGTCGGCATCGTCATCGGCCTGTTCAATAGCCTGCTCATCATCGTTCTGCGGGTGCCCGATCTGCTGGCGACGCTCGGGACACTTTTTCTCGTGGGTGGCCTGCAGCTCATCCCGAGTGCCGGAAATTCGATTTCCACCGGCATGATCTTCGCCGACGGCAGCAGCGCCAATGGCGCCTTCGCCACCAGCTTCCTCGCTCTTGGCCGCACGCGACTCTGGGGTCTTCTTCCCCTGCCGGTGATCATCCTCGCCGCGGTCGCGGTCCTTCTCTGGATTCTGATGGAGCGGCTGCGCTGGGGCCGCGCCCTCTATGCAGTCGGCGGCAATGCGCTCGCGGCGCGTCTGGCCGGTGCCCCCACGGCGCGGCTACGCATGGCGGCCTACGTGCTCTCCGGCCTGCTCTCAGCCCTCGGCGGCATTCTGCTCGCCGCGCGCGTCGGCCGTGGCGACATCATGACCGGCGGCTCCCTGCTGCAGGACAGTTTCGCGGCCGCCCTCATCGGCTTCGCCGTACTCAACCTGCGCCGTCCGAACATTCTTGGCACCGTCGTCGGTGCCATTCTGGTGGGCGTGTTGCTCAACGGCCTGACCATGCTGAACGCGCCCTATTACACGCAGGATTTCATCAAGGGCGCTGTGCTCGTCGGCTCCCTCGCGCTCACCTATCGCCTCGGCCGCAGTCGCCGCTGAGCTCTGCCTCTCACACATGTTCCGGACAAAATCATGAGACAACTGCTCAAAGCCCTGCCGCTGCTACTCGCGGCCAGCGTCGCCGCCGACCTCTCCCCGGCCACGGCCGCCGGCCTGGCGGGTGCCCCACCGCCCTTCGACCATGGCCGCGTCAAAGTGGCGCTGGTCAGCCTCATCTCCCAGGGCGATTTCTTCCAGGCCTATCAGGTCGGCGCCTTACGCCAGGCCCGCGCCCTCGGCATTGATCTCCGCCTTTTCCCTGGCCGTGGCGACCCCGCAGCCGAGCGTGATGCGATTCAGCAGGCCATCAACCTCGGCGTGAAGGGGTTGATCATCGATCACGGCATGCCCGCGACCTTGCGGGATATCGCGACCCAGGCCGTGGCCGCCGGCATCAAGGTGGTGGCCTTCGACGTCAATCTCGACAATCCGGCGATCCCCCAGATCGAACAGAGCGACCATGATCTCGCCACCCTCGTCCTCGGCCAGGCGCTGAAGGACAATGGAGACAGTTTCAAGGCCGGTCTCATCTACGTCGCCGGCTTTGCACCGCTCGACCGGCGCTACGCCGTCTGGCAGGCGGTCAAGGCCGGGCATCCCGCGATTGAGCAGGTGGCACGCTGGGGCACCGCGCAAAGCCCGGTCGCGACCGCCATCGCCGACCAATCTACGGCCGTGTTTCGTGCCCATCCCGAGATCAGCGTCGTCTTCGCGCCCTGGGATGAATTCGCCCGCGGCGCCAGTCTCGCCGTGGACGAGAACAGGCTCCAGGGCAAAATCCGTATCTACAGCGCAGATATCTCGACGCCGGACATCACCGCGATGCGCGAGCCAGGCAGCGCGTGGGTCGCGACTGCAGCGACCAACCCCGCCGTGGTCGGCGCCGTCTCCGTCCGTACCGCCGCCCTGCTTCTGGCGGGAGAGAATCCGGGGCACGAGATCCTCGTCCAGCCCGCTTTGGTGACGCGGGATTTTCTGCTGAAGGAGGACATCAAAACGGTGCAGGATCTGGAGAAGAAGCTGCCGGCCTTTGCGCAAAGCCCCGCCGCCACCGCCACCTGGATGCCGGATCACTGAACAGGACAACCGAAACAGGCCTGCCAAACATACGTCAGCACAAACTACGCGACATCCTGGTGATATATGGACGGTCGGATGGCGTTATTTAGGGTTCGCATCGTCCTGGCTGGAAATCGGCACGGGGTCTGCGCGCCGCTAGGCACCGTAACGACCTGATCTCGCTCGAAATCGAGGGGTCCCTGCGTAACGCCTGTCCACATCCAAACGCCCACACGACTCAGGTGCTCCGATAGCTCTCCAGCGTATAGGCGTTCAAAAACTGCCGCTTCCACAAGAAGGCCCGATCCATCGCACTCATGCCCGCCTCCTTGCAAACTGCGTCCCATCCGTCGCGAATTTTGGCGATCTGGCCGTCGATGATGCTGCGCGCCTTGGCGTCGCTCAGCAAGAATCGCGCCGCTGCACTTCGGCAGGTTTCCAGCCGACTGCGCCGATCATCACCATTGATCGACATCCCCTGATTGGCCTCTCCTCCCGTGCACGCTGCGGACAGATATCGT
>NZ_DATJJK010000283.1:0-14338 GCF_035492295.1 Acidisoma sp.
CCCCTCGATATAAGCGTTGCCGTTCTGGGAGATGATGGCCGTGACGCGTTCGGGATGCGCCATCGCCAGCCGCAGCCCCGTCGGCGCGCCGTAGTCGAAAATGTAAAGCGCATAGCGGGTGAGGCCGATCGCCTCCACGAACTGGCCGATGACCCCGGCGAGATGGTCGAAGCTGTACTCGAACGCGGCGCGGCCGGGCGCGCGAGTGAGGCCGAAACCCGGCAGATCAGGCGCGATCACGCGGTAGCGATCGGCGAGCACCGGAATCAGATCCCGGAACATATGGCTCGAGGTGGGGAAACCGTGCAGCAGCAGGATGACGGGTGCATCGGCCGGGCCGGCCTCGCGATAGAACACATCCACGGCGCCGACCTTCCGGGTGCGATAGCAGATGTCGATCATGGCTCTCTCCAATCCTGGTTCGGTAGAGGCTCCGCGCCTCGCTTCGCGCGAAAACAGGGATAGACCCTTGCGGATTTCGGTAGAACGCGCGTTGTTTGAGAGGCTTGATTTCAGGATTCGAAAGAATGGATCGGATCGACGCGATGGAATTGGCCGTGGCCGCAGTGGAGGAAGGATCCCTTGCCGCTGCGGCAAGGCGCTTTGGCCGCTCTGCCGCCGCCGCCACTCGTGCCATCGCCCAGCTGGAGGAGGCCGCAGGAGAGACGCTGCTGCTCCGCTCTACCCGAGGGCTTCGCCTCACCGAGGCAGGGGAACGCCATGCGGCGGTGTGGCGGGACGTGCTGGCCCGATTGGCCGAAATCGGGCCGGACCGGGCAGGCCAGGTGATGAGCGGCACGCTTGTCATCACCGCGCCGGAACTCTTCGGCCGCCTGAAGGTGGCGCCGGTGCTGGAAAGCTTTCTCGACCGCCACCCGCAGGTTCAGGCCCGCGCCCTGCTGCTCAATCGCATGGTAGACATGGTGGGCGAAGGCGTGGATGTCGCCATCCGCCTCGCTCATCTCGCGGACAGCAGTTTCGTCGCGGTCAGGCTCGGGGAGGTGCGGCAGGTCATCTGCGCAGCCCCCGCTTATCTGGACGCGCATGGCGCGCCGGCCGAGCCCGGCGAACTCGCGGGCTACGCCTGCATCGGCATGAACCCGGAGGGCAATCGCGAACTCTGGACATTCCGGCGGGGGGCGGAGGACGAACGCGCGCGATCGGTGCACGTGCGCACGCGGCTTTCGAACACCAGCGTCGGCGCCGGGCTGGATGCGGCGCTACGCGGCGGCGGCTTTATCCGCGTGCTCTCCTATCAAGTGGCTGAACAGCTTGCCACGGGACGGCTGCGGCGCGTGCTGCGCCGCTTTGAACCGGAGGCGATTCCGGTTCATATCCTGTTCCGCGCCCATCCCCGCCGCTGGTCACCAGTGCGCGGATTTGTGGACCATGCGGTGCCGCTGCTGCGGCAGGAACTCATGCAGGTCGCGGCGGTGGTTGATTGGCTGCCCGCGGGGGAACGCTGAGCGGCACGGGGTGCCCGAGGAGACGCGGACAGGGCCTCTGCCGGGCATGCGAACTCAGGTCGTTCTGCTCGGCGCCACGGGGGCCGGAGACTTCGGAAACAGTTTTCCCTGCATCATCATCCGCAGGGTGCCTACCGCCAGGATCCCGACAAAGATATTGGCGGCGACAAACAGAATGGGGGCGAGGGTGGCGACCGCCCCGCCGTCCCCATGGATCAGCATGAGCAAGGGCGTCGCGGCGAGCGACGTCACGCCGAAGCTGAAGGCCCAATACGAGGGAGCGAAGGGCTGCTCCCTGATCCAGTTCGTCAAGCGCAGGAGCAGCAGGGCCTGAAAGAGCCCGTAACCCAGCAGTGCATGGGCGAGGAGCGCGGGCGGCCCGGGCTGGACCGCGAGATAGGCGACCGCGCCCACGACAGGCGGTGCCATCTGGATCCCTAAGGTCGGCCGAAGTGCGACCGCCATGCGTGGCCCGGTATAGAGCCGATGCAGCAGCACGGATTCGATGGCGAGCCAGGTGAAAAAGCCCATGCCGAAGAACAGCGCGCCCCAGTCGGGAAGGCCCAGTGCGCCTGCGCTGGTGCCGGCCACGAAAGTGCCGGCGACGGCAGGCAGATAAAGCACGGCCGTCGTGTCGGCTGCCTCCCGCTCGCCCTGCCAGAGCAGCCCCGTGCGCCACAGCGCGAAGCCCAGTGTGAAGACGAGACCGCAGAGGAAGAGCAGCACGGTCAGCGGCCGCGCATAGGGCAACAGCGCATTCCCCACCAGCATGGTGGCAACGCCGATGAGGCCTACGAAGCAGCATTGCACCGGGTGGCCGAGCTCGGCCCGCGCTTGCTCCGGCACGGCCAGCCATTTGGCGGCATAGAGGACGATCAGCAGCGCCCAGACGAGGACGGCGATGGCGAGGATCGCCTCGCCGATCGCGGCGGGCAGGAACCAGAGGCGATGCGCAAGTCGCCAGCAACTGCCGAGGCCGGCAAGCCCCAGGACGATTCCGAACATGGCGGCAGGCACGCGGGGCATGGCGATCCTCGACCAGAAACGGGATGCCCCAGGCTAGCCGCCGCGGCGCGCGCCGTCGATCCTGTTCGGCAACGGGTTCAGCGTTCGAGGCGGACCGGGCCAGCCCCTCGCCGATGCTCCCAGCCCATGCGCTCCAGCTCCGGGATTTCGGTCTCTTCGCGCGGGAATCCCAAGCAGAAATAGCCGATGAAGGTCCAATCTCTCGGCACATTGAGCGTTTCGGCGATCACCGCGGGGTCGAGGATGGAAACCCAGCCCAGGCCTAGTCCCTCGGCACGGGCCGCAAGCCAGATCGTGTAGACGGCCATGACGGCGGAATAGGCCGTCGTTTCCGGCATGGTGCGCCGACCAAGGCCATGGCCCTGTTCGGGGTCGGACTCGGCGAAAACGGCAAGGTGGCAAGGTGCCTGGTCGAGCCCGGCGAGCTTCAGGCGTGCGTAATGGGCGGCGTGGTCCCCGGACTGGCTGGCCAGTGCGTCGGCATTGCAATGCTCGAAATTCGCCCTCACCAAAGCCCGCCGCCCGGCATCATTGACGGTCACGAACCGCCAGGGCTGGCTGAGCCCGACGGATGGTGCAAGGCAGGCGGTTTCGAGCAGCCGGTCGAGCAGGGAAGGCGCCACCGGATCGGGCTTGAAGTGCCGCACATCCCTTCGCCAGCGGAACAGATCCAGCAGGCGTGACCGGAAGGCGTCATCGAAAATCGGGATCGGGTGGAGCGAGTCTTCCGCCATGGACAGTGCTTCTAGGTAAGAGCCGGTTCCGGCCAAGAGGAGGAAGCACGCCCCGGCCCGGAAGTCACCCTCACTTTACCGCGCGGACGGCGTGCACGGTGGACGTGACCGCGGCGTTGAGGGGCGTATGGGGTTCCGCGCCGAGGATGGCACGGAGGCGGGCATTGTCGAGCGTAATCGTCTCGCGCCAGAGGTAGCGCATTTCCAGCAGCTCCCGCATCGTCGTGTTGAAGGGCGCGGCGGCGAAGACGATCGCCCAGGGAAAACTGCGCACCGGCAGGCGGCCAGCCTGGGCGCGGGCCACCGCTTCCGCCATCTGGCGTCCCTGCAGGACATGGCCGCCGAAATGAAGCGTTTCCGAGGGTGGCAGCGCGGCCTCGCGCTCGGCAAGCTGGGCGATGGTCTCGGCGAGATCAGGCAGATAGGCCCAGGCATGGCCGACGCCCTTCCGCTCAGGCGTGAGAATCCGGCGAAGCCGCTTGCCATTCTGCAGCATGATCGTGGCGACCCAGGAACTCGGCGCATGGGGGCCGAAGTAGTCACCGGCGCGCAAGGTCAGAAACCGCAGGCCCCGCGTGGCTTCCTCCGCCAGCATCGCCTCCATCTCCACCCGGATCGCGCCCTTGCGCGTCAGGGGATGCTGCGGCGCGGTTTCGCTGGCGACCGGCCAAGCATCCGGCCCATAGACGTAGACAGAGCCGGGATAGATCAGCCGCGCACCGCCGGACTTGGCGGCCGTGATCGCGTTGCGCAACATAGGGATCGCGAGTCCCCGCCAGTTCCGGTAGCCGGGCGGATTGGCGCCATGAAACAGGATATCCGCGCCTTGCGCTGCCCGCTGCATGTCCTCGGGCCGCATCGCGTCACCCTGTATCCACGCGATGCCGGAACGATCCGCGACTGGCCGTCGGGTCAGTGCCCGCACGCGCCAGCCGTGCCGCAACAGGGCCTCCGCCACCGCACCGCCGACACCGCCGGTGGCACCCGTGATCAATGCCGTTCTTATTCGGTCTCCGCTCATCTTCCGCTCTCCATTCCTGACTGAGCAGAGGATGAGGGCGGTATGAGTAAACGAAAATTGGCCAATCTTCTGCTGCTGCTATAGAAGAATGTATGGAAGATCCGGATTGGACTCTTTGGCGTTCCTTCCTCGCCGTCCTGCAGACCGGCAGCCTGTCCCAGGCCGCGCGCCACCTGAGGCTGACCCAGCCGACGCTCGGCCGCCATATCTCCTTGCTGGAACGGGCGCTCGGGGCGGTGCTCTTCACCCGCTCGAACGATGGGTTGCGGCCGACCGAAGCCGCCCTGGCGCTTCGCGAGCAGGCGGAAACCATGGCGGCGGCAGCCGACCTTCTCACCCGCATCGCTTCGGGCGAAGTGGAGAGCATGGCGGGCAGAATCCGGCTGACGACCAGCGAGTTCATGGGCGTGGCGGTGCTGCCGCCGATCCTGGCCGCCTTCCGAACGCTTTATCCGAAGATCGACATCGACCTTGTGATGAGCGACCGCAACCTCGACCTACTGCGCGGCGACGCCGATCTCGCCGTGCGCAATGTGGCGCCGGTACAAGAGGCGCTGGTCGTGCGAAAAATCGGTGAAGCGCCAGTCAGGCTCTTCGCTCATCGCAGCTACGTGGCGCTCCACGGCCTACCGCAGACCTTGGCGGGGTTGGAAGGCCACGGCCTGATCGGGCGGGAGGAATATCGCGTGCGTGTGCCGGTACTCGCTGCCCTCAGCCTGCGATTCGGATTCACCTCGCCGAGCGATATCGCGCTGCTGGCGGCGCTGCGTGCAGGCCTCGGTATCGGAGCCTGCCAACAGGGCGTAGCGGCCGCTGACCCCTCTCTCCTGCCGGTGCTGCCGGAGGTGACGATCGCCACTGTCCCGGTCTGGATCGCGACGCATGAGGATCGGCGCAGCCTGCGGCGCGTGCGCCTGTTGTTCGACCATCTGGCCGCGGGATTGAGCGCCTATCTCGCCTCGGCGCGATAGGGCGCGAACCAGCCTAGTCCTTCTAGAGTGCCGGCGCGGGGGCGATATTCGCAGCCGATGAAACCGTCATAGCCAAGACGGTCTAATTCCTCGGTGACATACAGAAAAGAAAGCTCGCCCGTGTCGGGTTCATGCCGGTCCGGCACGCCCGCGATCTGCACATGGCCAATGATCGGCATCATCTCCCGCAGGCCCATGACAACGTCGCCATGCAGGATCTGGCGGTGATAGATGTCGAACTGCAGCGCCAGATTGGGCAGGCCCAACTCCCCGATGAGCGCGGCCGCATAGCCGAAATCATTCAGGAAATAGCCCGGCATGTCACGCATGTTGATGGGCTCCAGCACCAGCGTAATCCCCGCGTCCGCCAGCCGCTCGGCCGTGCGGGCGACCGCCGTGCGATAGGCGCTGGCTGCGCGCTCGTCGGCGCGGTCAGCGATGCCGGCCATGAGATGAAGGGTGCGGCAGTCAGTGGCTCTGGCGTAGGGGAGGGCCGACTCGACGGCGGCGGCCAGTTCTTCGGAACGGGCAGGGAAGGCGGCCATGCCGCGCTCGCCTGCTGCCCAATTGCCCGGCGGCAGATTGAAGAGCGCCTGGCTCAGCCCGGCACGGGCGAGTGCACGGCCAACCTCATCGGGCTCGTGGTCGTAGGGAAAAAGATATTCGACGGCAGCAAAGCCGGCGTCGGCGGCGGCCGCGAAGCGGTCCAGGAAGGACCACTCCGTAAACATCATGGACAGGTTGGCGGCAAAACGGGGCATGGTGGTCTCTCTCTCCCGATGCGTCAGGCCGCCAAGCTTGTTCGGCTCAGACCTTCTCGACCTGGCTGTATTCCAAATCGACCGGGGTCGATCGTCCGAAGATGGAGACGGAAACCTTCACGCGGCCCTTCTCCTCGTCAACCTCTTCCACGGTGCCGTTGAAGCTCGTGAAGGGGCCGTCGGAGACGCGGACCTGCTCGCCGACCTCGTAAAGAACGGACGGGCGCGGACGCTCCACCCCTTCCTGGGTCTGCTTCATGATCCGCTCGGCTTCCGATTCGGTGATCGGACTCGGCTTGTTGCGGCTGCCCAGGAAGCCCGTGACCTTCGGGGTGTCCTTGACCAGATGCCAGGCTTCGTCCGTCAGCTCCATCTTCACCAGCACGTAGCCTGGGAAGAATTTACGTTCGGCATTGACCTTCTGGCCGCGGCGCATCTCGACCACCTCCTCCGAGGGGACGAGAATCTCATCGAAATGGTCAGCGAGGCCCTTCTGCCCGGCCTGCTCACGAATTTGCTGGGCAATCTTCTTCTCGAAGCCCGAATAGACGTGAACGACGTACCAACGTTTTGCCATGACCAGCCCTCCTCAGGAGCCGCTGCTGAACAAGGTGCGCACACCAAGGCCGATGAGCTGGTCGGCAGCAAAAAAGAAGAACGACGCGATCAGGGCCATGCCGATCACCATGGCCGTGGTGATCAGGGTCTCCTTGCGGGAGGGCCAGGTGACCTTCGATACTTCGCTCCGCACATCACGGAGAAAGCCCACGGGATCGAAGCTCACGGTCACAATGCCTGCCCGGAAATCGTCTTCAACGCGCACCTATTCCTCAAACAGCGGCGCCGGCCGAAGGATAATGTCCGGCCGGTGCGAAATTTGCCGAATGGCAGGGGTGGAGGGTCTCGAACTCTCAACCTCCGGTTTTGGAGACCGGCGCTCTAGCCAATTGAGCTACACCCCTGCAAGCTCGGTCAGTGACGCTAGACACATTTTGTGGCCCGCCCTGTCAAGTCCCTGCCTGCCTAACCCGGACGAACGGCACGATGACGAAATGTCCACGTGACGCTCTCTTCACGATCTCGAATGCAGACGGAACGGCAGGGGAGCCTATCTAGCGCTCAACAGGATGGCACTTGGGCGCTGCAGGAGTGCCGCATCCGCGTTTGGAGCATAGGAGTTACCCATATGACACGTCGCTTTCGCCTCAGGTCTGCCTTGGCTGTCACTCTTCTCGCCGGCAGCACGCTCGGCGGCTACGCCCTCACCAGCCCGACCTTCGCCGATGCCACGGCCACGGCAACGCCCGCGCAGAACGCGCCCATTAACGCGCCGACCGGTGACGTGAGCCGGCTGCCGTCGGGCATGACCGCCCAGGTACTGCCCGACTTCACCGAACTCGCCGCCCGGGTGAAGCCCGCGGTCGTGACGATCCTCGCCGATCTCAATGCCAATCAGGCGGCGGCCGACGGCCCCGACCAGGGCCAGGGCGATCAGGGCGGTGACCAGGGCCAGGCCCAGAACGGCATGCCCTTCCCGCTGCCTTTCCCCTTCAACATGATGCCCGGTGCGCCCGGCATGCAGATGGGCCCCCAGCACCCGCAGATGATCGAGGCCGCTGGTTCCGGCTTCATCCTCAACGCCAACGGCACCATCGTGACCAACAACCACGTGGTGCAGGGCGCCAAGACGATCACCGTCACCCTCTCCGACGGCACCCGCCTGCCGGCCAAGCTCGTCGGCCGCGATCCCTCCACCGACATCGCCGTGCTCAAGGTCGATGCCAAGCATCCCTTGCCCTATCTCGACCTCGGCAATTCCTCCAAGGTTCAGACCGGCCAGTGGGTCGTGGCCATGGGCAATCCCTTTGGCCTCGGCGGCACAGTGACGGCAGGCATCGTCTCGGCGGAAGGCCGTGACATCGGCGACGGCCCCTATGACAGCTTCCTGCAGATCGACGCCCCCATCAACAAGGGGAACTCCGGCGGACCGCTCTTCGATCAGAAGGGCGACGTGATCGGCATGAACACGGCGATCCTGTCCCCCTCCGGCGGCAGCATCGGCATCGGCTTCGCGATCCCGGCCGACACCATCAAGCCGGTGGTGGCGCAGATCCTGAAGGACGGCCATGTGACGCGCGGCTTCCTTGGCGTCGAGGCACAAACGATCGACGCCGGCATGGCGCAGGCGCTGCATCTGCCCGGCAACGGCCAGGGTGCGCTGAACGGGGCGCTGATCGCGCAGGTCGAGCCGAAAAGCCCGGCCGAGAAGGCTGGCCTCAAGCCCGGCGACGTGATCACGGACGTGAACGGCACCACCATCCACACGCCGCGTGATCTGGCCGTGACGATCGCCGCCATCGCCCCGGGCGACAAGGCTGCTCTCAAGATCGTTCGCGACGGCAAGATCCAGGATGTCGACGCCCAGATCGCCCAGATGAAGAGCAAGGTCGCGACCAAGACGGGCGGTTCCGAAAGCACGAGCCAGGGTGGTGTCGGTCTGGCCTTGGCGCCGCTGACGCCGAATCTGCGTGGCCAGCTCGGCGTGCCCGACGGCACGGACGGAGCGGTCGTCGCCCAGGTGCGGCCGAACTCCCCGGCCGATCAGGCGGGCATCCAGCAGGGTGACGTCGTGCTCGGCGTGAACAGCGTGGCCGTGGGTTCGCCCAATCAGGCGGCGACCGCCATCCGCGGCGCCCTGCATGACAACAACGGCGCGGTGGCGCTGCGCATCCTGCGCCAGGGCCAGCCGATCTTCGTCGCGATCACGCCGGACAAGACCGCCGGCTGATCCGCATCGCAGCTATGACAAATGAACCCGGCCAGGACTTTCGTCCGGGCCGGGTTCTTTTTTGCAAAGAACCGTGCTCAGCTTCATGATGCGAGCCAAGAGCGGCCGGCAGGGCTGCCGGAGCGCGGAGCCCTTGAGGAGAGACGTCATGAAAGCCATGGTTCTGGAAGAAATCCGGCGCATTCAGCTGCGCGACATCGCGGTGCCGACCGAGACCGGCCCCGGCGAGGTCAAGATCGCGATGAAGGCGGTCGGCATCTGCGGCAGTGACCTGCATTTTTATCTGCACGGCCATATCGGCCCGTTCTGGGTGAAGGAACCGATGATCCTCGGCCATGAGGGCGCGGGCGAGATCATCGCGGTGGGCGACGGCGTGTCCAATCTGAAGGTTGGCGACCGCGTTGCCATGGAGCCCGGCATTCCGGACTGGACGTCCCGCGCCTCCCAGCTCGGCCTCTATAATCTCGACCCGGCCGTGCGCTTCTGGGCGACCCCGCCGGTGCATGGCTGCCTGGTGCCCGAGATCGTCCATCCCGCGAACCTCACTTTCAAGCTTCCGGACGGGGTCAGCTACCAGGAAGGCGCCTTCGTCGAGCCGCTCGCCGTCGGGATGCAGGCGGTCTCCAAGGCCCATATCCTGCCCGGCCAGACGGCCGTGGTGCTGGGTGCGGGCACGATCGGCATGATGGTGGCCCTGGCCGCGCTGGCCGCCGGCGTCTCGAAGGTCATCATGACCGACGTGCAGAAGGAAAAACTCGCCATCGCCGCCACGTACGAGAACATCATCCCGGTCAATGTCGCGGAGGTGAAGGCGGCGGACCGTGTGAAGGAACTGACCGGCGGTTGGGGCGCGGATGTGGTCTTCGAAGCCTCGGGCAGCCCGCATGCCTTCAAGGGGATGTTCGACCTCGTCTGCCCCGGTGGCTGCGTCGTGCTGGTCGGCATGCCGCCGGCGGAAGTGGGGCTCGACGTCGTCGCCGCCCAGATCAAGGAAGCACGGATCGAGACCGTCTTCCGCTACGCCAACCTCTATCCGAACACCATCGCACTGCTCGGCTCGGGTAAGATCGACGTGAAGCCGCTGATCTCCCGCACCTTCCCCTTCGAGCAGTCGGTCGAGGCCTTCGAATTCGCGGCGCAGGGCTCGCCCGACGTCGTGAAGACGCAGATCGTCTTCTGAGGGACGCCCCATGAGCGTGACCGAACGGTTTTCGCTGGCCGGTAAAAAAGCGCTGGTCACCGGCGCTTCCAAGGGGATCGGGACGGAGCTTTGCTCCGTCCTCGCCGAAGCTGGGGCCGACATCGTGGCGGTCGCCCGCGATGTGGCGGGCCTGGCCGAGGTGCGCGCGGCAGTGGAGGCAAAGGGCCGCCGCTGTCTGGTGATCCCGGCCGATCTCGGAACGGCCGAGGCACCCGAGCGGGCGGCGCAGGAAGCGCTGGCCGCCTGGGGCACGATCGACATCCTGGTCAATAATGCCGGGGTCAGCTTCCCGAAGTCGCTCGTCGATCAGACGGTCGCGGAATGGGATCTGATTCAGGCGGTGAACCTGCGCGCGCCCTGGCTGATGGCCCGCACGCTGGTGCCGGCGATGATCGCCCAGAAGGCGGGCAAGATCGTGAATGTCAGCAGCCAGACAAGCGCCGTCGCCCTCATCGAGCACGGCGCCTATGCGGCGTCCAAGAACGGGCTCAATGGGCTGACCAAAGTGATGACCGCGGAATGGGCCGCGCACAATATCCAGTGCAACACCGTCTGCCCGACGGTGACGATGACGCCGATGGGTCAGCAGGTCTGGGGCGACCCCGCCAAGCTGAACCCCATGGTCGCCAAAATCCCGGCTGGCCGCGTGGCCCAGACGGTCGAGGTCTGCGATGTGATCCTGTTCCTCTGCTCCCAGGCATCGGACATGATCAATGGCCAGGATATCTTCGTCGACGGCGGCTATACGGCGCTGTAACCGTTAAGTCCGCGCTGTCCCTCATCCCGCCGGGGTGAGGGACGGCGCAAGCTCTCAGGGCTTGCGGGTGAGTTCGTAGAGCGCCACGGCGGTCGCCGCCGAGACGTTAAGGCTTTCCATGACGCCTGGCATCGGCAGCATGGCGAGTTCGTCGCAGGATTCGCGGGTGAGGCGGCGCAGCCCCTCGCCCTCGGCCCCCAACACCAGCGCCACGCGGCGCTCGGCAAAGGCCGAGCCCTGCAGCGCCTGGGTCGCTTCCGCATCCAGCCCCACCACCCAGCAATCGGCCGCCTTCAACTGGCCCAGCGTGCGCGCGAGATTGACGGCGCGGAGCAGGGGCACGCTTTCCAGCGCCCCCGAAGCCGCCTTGGCGAGCGAGCCGGTTTCCTCCGGTGCATGGCGCTCCTGCAGGATCACCGCCGCCACCCCGAAGGCCGCGGCAGAGCGCAGAATGGCGCCGACGTTGCGCGGGTCGGTCACCTGGTCGAGCACCAGGATGGGACCATTGCGGTTCAGCGCCTCCTCCAGCGTGATCTGCGGCAGGAGATCGGCGAGGAGAGCCACGCCCTGATGCACCGCTTCCCGGCCGAGAAGCTGGTCCAGCCGGCTGCGTTCCACCATCTCGGGGTCGATTGTCCAGGGCTGGGGTAGGCGAGCGGTGAGAGTGGCCGCCCCCTCCTCGGTCACCACCAGGCGACGGAGGAAGCGTTCGGGATTGCCGAGCGCGGCGTGGACCGCATGAATGCCGTAAAGCCAGACTGCACCGCGGGGCGTCTCCGCCGGGCGTGGCTGGCGCGGCACGAAGGTCACTTCGCGCTCGCGCGTCAGGCTTTCGCGTGCCCGGTCCTGGATTCGGGCCGGGGCAGGGGCCTCGTCCCGAGGCCGCACCGTCTCCTCCCGCGGGCCGCGATAGGGAAGGCGATCGGCGCCGCGCGGCCGTGCCGGTGCGCCGCTGGCGGAGGCGCTGGCGTGACCGGGCTTGCCGGTGGGGCGGCTGCCGGGCCGGGTGCTGGGATTTGCGCCGGGCTTGCCCGCCTGAGGCTTCGCTCCGGGCTTCACCCCCGGCCTCCCCAACGGCTTGCCGGTCGGGCGTTCGAAACCGCGATCCGGGCCGGCCTCGCGCGGCCTCTCTGCGCCACCCGCATGGCTGCTTCCATGCGAAGCCTTGGCGCCCGGCCGGCCAGCCGGGCGTTCGCCGCCGCTACGCGCGCCACCGCCGGCCTGAGGCGGCCGATCGGCCTTCTGAAAGGGCTTGCCGCCGGGGCGGGGGCCGCGCGGACGATCTGAACGGGGCGGTCTCATGCGGCGGGTTCCTATAAGGCGGTCTGCCCTGGGGCGAGAAAAAGATGGCTGCGCTCCCATAGCCTTCGTTGACAACCGACGGCAAATGAGGGATTTCGGGCGCCGCGTTGGAGGGGTGCCCGAGTGGTTAAAGGGGACGGACTGTAAATCCGTTGGCGCACGCCTACGTTGGTTCAAATCCAACCCCCTCCACCATCGCCTGTTAGTAAGGCGATGATTTTCCGAGGAAAATATTCATCCTGGGCTGGCCGCGATCACGCCGCGCCATCTTGCGGCGCTGTGCGAGCGCCCTCTTCGTGACAGGGGTCGACGGGATACCCGGGGGGGCCGCGCTATGCCGGCTTTTCCCCGCCACTATCCTGAACGGCGCTCAAGCCCCTGACGGCGTCGAGATAAGTCGCCTCGATCTCCGACTTCGAGCCATCCGACCACCACATCTTCGCGGTTCCGTGCTCGCCGTCTTCACGGGGTTTGAAGCGCCACTTGACCAAAACGACTCGTGAAGCGTTCGGTTGGAGTTTTTTCTGCATGGTACCTCTCCGCTGGGCTCCAGGACGAAGCAAGGTCGGATCACTATAGCCCGCGAAGCCCAGCACCGGGAAGAAGCAGGTCTGAGCACATCCCCCAGGAACACGAGGAAGCGGCACGAGCTGTCATCCCGTCCTCGGGCGATCACATCCTGCCCGCGGACCGCGCGCAGGAGACAGCGAAATGAGCGGGTGCAAGAATGGTGGCTGCCCAACGGCTGAGGCCACGACATAGTCGCAGATAGCTCTCGTAGCTGCAGGTTATCTCACCGATACCCTGAGCGCAAAGGGAGCCGGTGGGGCGCGCAAAGTCTGGAAGACGATGAATTTGTAGGTTCCCGCAGCAGTTTTAAAGGAATAGCTGTCCCTGTCATCAACGACGCCATAGATGCTGAAGGCCATATTTCTGTTCGTCCTGGCGAACCTGAATATGGCTGTCTGGCCCTTGCCGGTTGCAAGCGTGTAGCAGGGGAACGGTTCATCCGAACCGACCGACCCGCTGACGGTCGCCGACGAGTGCCCTCGAGCAAAGTGGATCGGCGTGCAATTTGCTGGCTCCTGCCCGCGTGCAGCCGAGGCTCCTAGGAGAAGTATGGCGGCGAGCGTTGTGCGGATCATGATCTGGCCTCACCTCGAGGTCGTGACGGACAGGCTATTGTTCCGGTGCAGTTAAGAGAAGCGATGGCAGCGATGGCAGGGTTGAGCCTCAAGGGGAAGCTGTTACGCGAGACAGGTTCCTCGGGAGAAAAAAGAGGAGACAAGTAAGAAGCGGAAGTTGCCTACCATGTCGAACTCAGAAGTCATCTTCGGATTCGTTTTGGATCCGGCTTTTGATGGATCCGAGGCCCTCAGTCTCCAATCGTTGAGACATAGGATCCAGATATAAAAGTCACAACCAATCGCCATTTGATAATGGCCGGCTCCGCCGAGTTGATTGGCGAAATTTTGACAACTAAGCATCTGGCGTAGCTCAGGCGCGAGAGGATAGGCGAATGGTTCTTCCGGTTCAACCCGACGTGGTCGACAATACAGCGCACATCGTGCAGGTGGCGCTCACCCCGATCTTCCTGCTGACGGGCGTGGGTACCCTCCTGAACGTGTTCAACACGCGTCTGGCCCGGGTGTCGGACCACAACCAGCACTTGGGCGAGCTTCTTCGAGCCGACCCGGACGACAAGACTCGGAGATGGCTTCAGAGGCACGTCGCACGCCTTCAATTGCGCCTGTGGGCTTTGGATGCCGCAGTCGCTCTCACGGCGATTGCCGGCGCGGCGACCTGTGGCACCGCCTTCATCCTGTTCCTGGGCAGCCTGCGAGACCGGTCTGTTGTATCATGGCTGGTGATTTCGTTCGGTGTCGCGCTGGTCTGTGTTGTTTTGGCCCTGGTGGCATTCGTGGCCGATACCGTACTGGCGTGGCATGGGCTGCGCCGCGAGGGACCGCTGCCGCGCGGTCCGGGATAAGAGAGAGCGGTCGAGAGCCGTCGGCGTCTAATCAACCGCCCGAGAAGGAGCGAGCCAGTGTTCAAAACCTACACCGGGGCCTGCCACTGTGGCGCTGTCCGATTTGAGGTTGGGTTTGATCTCAGTGCAGGGACCGGAAAATGCAACTGCTCATACTGTTCGAAACTGCGCCTTTGGCTCGTCAATGCTAGGCCTCAGGATTTTCGTCTCCTCACAGGCGAAGCAGATATCGCAGATTATCGGGGTAAGAATCCCGTAGCACACCATCAGTTTTGCAAGCGGTGCGGCGTGCATCCATTCGAATGGGTCGACATGCCGAAC
>NZ_DATJJK010000284.1:0-17122 GCF_035492295.1 Acidisoma sp.
CGGCCATCGGATCACTCATGCGCTTCTCTCCTTCAACTGAGGCGGGGCGGCTCGTCACCGTCGGGCTCCTGGCCGTGCAGGCCGAATGCGAGCAGGGCGAGAAGGATAGCCGAACGCTGCGCGAGCGTCTCTGCTTCCAGCAACGCCTGCTTCTCGGAGGGCGCGAAGGGGCACATCATGCCGAGCGCGGTTACCAGATCCTCATCGTCCAGGCGGCCGATCGCATCCCAGTCGGCGGTCAGATTCTGACGGTCGAAATAGCCGCGAAGCGCCGCGAGCAGAGGCTCGCGGTCCACCGCCGGCAGGGCCTCCTGAGGCAGGAGGTCTGCCTTGTAGGGCGAATAATCCACGCGCAGCCGTCGATAGCCGAGGCGCATCTCGACCTCTTCCACAACCTTGAAGCGGATGAGCCCAAGAAGAGAGAGGACGATGCGGCCGTCCTCGGTTTCGGCGAAGGAGGTGACCCGCCCGAGGCAGCCAACGCTGAACAGCGCCGGGCCATTGGCAACCTCGGGCTTCAGCGCGTCGGGCTGGATCATGCCGAACATGCGGCCCTCTGCCATTGCGCCCTCGACCATCGCCAGATAGCGCGGCTCGAAGATGTTGAGCGGCAGCCGCCCGCCAGGCAGCAGCAGGGCACCCGGCAAGGGAAAGACGGGAATCTCGGCCCGAAGTTCCGCGAGCGCTGGGTCGAATGGTCTCATGCCGGATGCCACGGCCGCCTCAGCTGAAGAGCATGGCGGAGAGACGGCGGCGCGCCGCGATCGTCACCGGGTCCTCGAGCCCCCAGGCCTCGAAAAATTTCAGCAATTGCAGTCGCGCCGCATCCTCGTTCCAGCCGCGCTGACGCTTCATGATTTCGAGCAGGGCGGCCGCCGCGTCCTCCCGCCGATCGACGGCGTTGAAAGCGGTTGCGAGTTCGTAGCGGGCTTCGTGGTCGTCCGGATCGGCCGCAAGCCGGGCTTCCAGCTCCTGCAGATGGCCCCGCGCCGCGCGGCCTTCCGTGGCGAGGGCGAGTGCGCTGCGGGCGCCGGAGACCTCGGCATGGTCAGCGATCTTGGCCGGCACCTCGCCGAGCAGGGCCGTCGCCTCCTCTTCCCGCCCAGCTGCGAGGAAGCAGCGGATAAGGCCGCCCCAGGCCTCCGGCTTCTCGGGGTCTTCCTGGAGCATGGCCTGGTAGAGTTCGGCCGCGCTCTCGATATCGCCCTCCTCCTGCGCCGCGCGGGCGGCCGCCAGGAGATCGGCGGCGGGCATGGTGCCGCCCGCCATCTTGAGAAGGGCTTCGACAAAACGACGCACCTCGCTCTCGGGCAGCGCGCCCTGGAAGAGATCGGCGATCTGGCCCTGCCAGAAGGCGGCGACTGTCGGTATCGACTGCAGCGGCAGGCCGAGCTGGGTGAGCTGGGCGATGAGGGCGCGGTTGGCATCGACGTCGATCTTGACCAGGCGGACGCGGCCACCGGCCGCCGTCACCACCTTTTCGAGGGCCGGCGTGAGTGTCTTGCAGGGGCCGCACCAGGTTGCCCAGAAGTCGACGATGACGGGCATCTCGCGCGAGGCCTCGATCACGTCCTGCATAAAGGTTGCCTGAGTGCCGTCGATGATGATGGGCGCGGCAGCGCCCGGGGCCGGTGTCTGGCCGAATGTCAGGTCCATGCTGATCGTCCGTGTCTGAGTGCTATCGAAGATGATCATAGTGCGTAACGGCGCAAGCCCAAACCTCCCGCCGCAGTCCAGCCCTGACGCTCCGTGCAGGCGGCCCAGATCGGAAAACCGTTGATCGAGCTAGAGGGGCGAACGCATGGCGGCATGGCCGGACCGCCCTTGCAATCGGACCGCAACCCGCATAGAACCCGGCTCAACGGAGCGCGGGCGTAGCTCAGGGGTAGAGCACAACCTTGCCAAGGTTGGGGTCGAGGGTTCGAATCCCTTCGCCCGCTCCAAATTTTCTCAATGAAATCAGGTGAATGAAAGCGCGCTTCGGGGCGCTTTTTGCGTTCCTGCGTTTGCCGGGCCGTCGCCATTCCGGCGTCGCCGATCCTGCGCTTCTATGCCTGCCAGTTAATTAGCACTCTCCGGTCCAGAGTGCTAAGACCGGGCGACGCGAAGCGTGCCACACTGGCACCGGGCAAGCCGACCGGCGCATCAGCGCCGGCACCAGGTCAGTACAAATTCGATGAAATTCCGTCCCCTACACGACCGCGTCGTGATCCGTCGCATCACGCCGTTGGAAAAATCCGCTGGCGGGATCATTATTCCCGACACGGCCAAGGACAAGCCGATGGAGGGCGAGGTTATTGCCGCCGGCCCGGGCGCCCGCAACGAGCAGGGCGCGATCGTGGCGCTCGAGGTGAAGGCTGGCGACCGCGTGCTGTTCGGCAAATGGTCCGGCACCGAAGTGAAGCTGGACGGCGAGGAACTTCTGATCATGAAGGAGAGCGATCTTCTGGGTGTGATCGAAGGCGCCACCCCCGTCGCCCGCGCTGCCTAAACAAGAACAAGAAGGAATAGCCCCATGGCAGCTAAAGACGTTCGTTTCAGCGAAGATGCCCGCAGCCACATGCTGCGCGGCGTCGATATCCTCGCCGACGCCGTCAAGGTGACACTCGGCCCCAAGGGCCGCAACGTCATCATGGATAAAAGCTACGGCGCCCCGCGCATCACCAAGGACGGCGTGACTGTCGCCAAGGAAATCGAACTCGCCGAGAAGTTCGAGAACATGGGCGCTCAGCTCGTCCGTGAAGTCGCGAGCAAGACCAACGACCTCGCCGGGGATGGCACCACCTCCGCCATCGTTCTCGCCCAGGCGATCGTCCGCGAAGGCGGCAAAGCCGTCGCCGCCGGCATGGCGCCGATGGACCTCAAGCGTGGCGTTGACCGCGCCGTCGCGGCGCTCGTCGCCGAGCTCGCGTCGCGGACCAAGAAAATCACCACCGAGGCCGAGACCGCCCAGGTCGGGACCATCTCCGCCAATGGAGAGGCCGAGATCGGGCGCATGATCGCGGAAGCCATGCAGAAGGTTGGCAACGAGGGTGTCATCACCGTCGAGGAAGCCAAGGGCATGGAAACCGAGCTCGAGGTCGTCGAGGGCATGCAATTCGACCGCGGCTATCTCAGCCCCTATTTCATCACCAATGCCGAGAAGATGACGGCCGATTTGGATAGCCCCTATATCCTGATCCACGAAAAGAAGCTGTCCGCGCTGCAGGCGCTGCTGCCCCTGCTGGAAGCCGTCGTGCAGTCCGGCAAGCCGCTGATGATCATCGCCGAGGATGTCGAGGGGGAAGCTCTTGCCACTCTCGTCGTCAATAAGCTGCGCGGCGGCCTGAAGGTCGCCGCTGTGAAGGCTCCGGGCTTCGGCGATCGCCGCAAGGCCATGCTGGAAGATATCGCGATCCTGACCGGTGGCCAGGTCATCTCGGAAGATCTCGGCATCAAGCTGGAAAGCGTCACCCTGGACATGCTGGGGCGGGCCAAGCGGGTGTTGATCGAGAAAGAGAACACGACCGTCATCGAGGGTGCGGGCGAGCACGATGCCATCAAGGCGCGTTGTGATCAGCTGCGCGGCCAGGTTGAAGACACGACCTCCGATTACGATCGCGAGAAGCTGCAGGAGCGTCTGGCGAAGCTCGCTGGTGGCGTCGCCGTCATCCGCGTCGGCGGCTCGACGGAGATCGAGGTGAAAGAGCGCAAGGATCGCGTTGACGACGCGCTGCACGCAACCCGCGCCGCGGTTGAGGAAGGCGTGGTTCCCGGTGGTGGGGTGGCCTTGGCCCGGGCAAGCCAGATCCTCGTCGGTATGAAGGGCGACAATGCCGATCAGACGTTCGGCATCGCGATGGTACGCAAGGCGGTGCAGATGCCGCTGCGGCAGATCGCGGAGAATGCCGGTAATGACGGTGCCGTGGTCGCCGGTAAGGTGCTGGAGAGCAACGAGTATGCCTTCGGTTACGACGCCCAGACCGGCATCTACAAAAACCTCATCGACGCCGGCATCATTGATCCCACCAAGGTGGTTCGGGTGTCCTTGCAGAACGCGGCCTCGGTCGCTGGACTGCTGATCACGACCGAGGCGATGGTTGCCGAGCGCAGCGAGAAGCGCATGCAATCCCTGCCGCAGGGTAGCGGTGGCAGCATGGGCGACATGGATTACTAAAGACCGCCAGCCGCGCTGGGGTTTGGCTGACCGCCAAACCCCCTCCGCACCCGGACGGCAGACCCAAACCAAGGTGCATGGTCAGGCCGCCGGCTCTCCGTGACAGCTCGACACCCTTCGTAGACGGCCTTCTTCTCGGCAGGGCCTCGGGATCGCACTCCCTCCCCGCCAACCGCGGCCCTCATCCTTTCGCGCGCAGGCGCAGTCCCCAAGGCAGACGGTCCGCCGTCAGCGCCACGATGAGCAAAAGCCCGACGAGACCAAGCTGCCAACTGCTGCTGACATTGACATATTGCAGCCCCGCCTGGACGGCGACCACAAGCAGGACGGCAGCCAGCACGCCCCCCACCCCGCCGCGGCCGCCCGCGATGGCGACACCACCGAGCAGCACGGCCGCGAGCGATTCCAGTTCCATATTCGTACCGATATCCGGCCGCCCGCTGCCAAACCAGGCAAGCGAAATGAGCCCGGCCAGGCCGGACAGCAAGCCGCTGATGGCATAAAGGGTGAAGCGGATACGCCCGACCGGGATGCCGACGAGCCGCGCCGAACGCTCATTATTGCCCATGGCGAAAATCCACCGCCCGAGCGGCGTCAAGGCCAGGACAGCGGCGGCGATGAGGTAGGCTGGCACCACGGTCGTCAGGAAATGCGCCGGCACGCCCGCGAGCGTGCCGCGCCCCCATGGCAGCAGCCAGGACGGTACGCCGCTGACCGTCGCCCCGCCGGTCAGCGCCAAAGCCAGCCCGCCATAGGCGAACATGCTGCCCAGCGTCGCGATCAACGACAGCAACCGGAAGTTCACCACCAGCACACCGTTGACGAGCCCGAGGCAAAGACCGATGGCGAGGGCCAACGCTGGGATGAGCGCCGCCGGAACGCCCGCCCGCACCAGAAGCATCGTCAGGATGCTAGTGAGCGAGACCATGCCACCCACCGAGAGATCGAGCCCCGCCCCGCTCAGGATAAGCAGCGCCTGGCCGAGTCCGACGAGCGCCAGCATGGAACTGAACTGCAGCACGCTTTGAATCATCGAGGGCTGCAGAATGGCCGGCCTGATCGCCGCGAAGATGACGATGAGCAGCAGCCAGAGTGCCGCGAGCAGCAGCATGCTGCGGTGATGCGGGTTCCTCATGCCACGGGCCTCCGCAACCTGACCCAGGGCAGCTGCCCGGTCGTCACATTCTCGGCAATGAGGGCGGCAAGCAGCAGGACCCCGGTGACCACGCTCTGCCACAGCGAGGGCACGCCGATGAGCGTGAGGCCGTTCACCAGCATGCGCAACAGCAGAACGCCGAGCATGGTGCCGAGCAAGGACGCTCGCCCACCCAGAATGCTCGTGCCGCCGAGCACCACGGCGGCGATCGCATCGAGGGACATGCTGGCGCCCGTCGTCATCTCCACATTGCGATAGGTACCGACATAGGAGACCGCGGCGATCCCGCACAGGCAACCGCTCGCCACATAGGCCAGGAAGCGCACTCGCCGTACCGCGATGCCGGCTAGCCGCGCACGCTCCTCATCCTGGCCCACGGCCAGAAGATGCAGACCGAAGGGCGTCCAGCGCAACAGCAGATAGGCCACGAGATAGAGCAGCAGAATGACGATGAGCGGCAACGGCACGCCGCCTGGAAGCGGCATGCGCACCAGTGCCGTCAGCGCGCCGGGCAGGCCGGAAAGCCAGCTGCCGCCGAGGAAGGCATAGATGGCCGTACGGTAGATGCCGAGCAGGCCTACGGTTGCGACGATTGCCGGAATGCGCCCGAACACGATCACGCTGCCGGTCATGATGCCGATCAGCGCCCCGGCGATCGGGCCGGCGAGCACCACGAGAACAAGTGGCAAGCCCGCCAGAAGCGCGTGGCCGACACCGATCGCGGCCAGCCCCATCACCAGTCCGACCGAGACGTCTATGCCGCCGATGGCCAGCACGAAGGTCATGCCGAGCCCGATGACGAGCAACTCGATGCTGTTGCGCAGAATGGTCGCGAGATTGGCCGCGAGCAGGAAGTAAGGCGAGGCCAGCGAAAAGACGATCGCCGTCCCAAGGCAGCCGGCGAGGAGCGTCAGCTCCCGCCCGCCGCCCCCCGCCCAAAGCCGCGGCCTCACCCGCCTACCGGTCTCAGAAGTTGAACTGATCGACATTGTCCTTGGTGAAGACGCTCGGCGACCCGAGCAGGAGAATGCCGGTCTTCGCGTCATAGGAAATGGGATGATCCATCCCCGGCACCGTGTTGCTGGCGGCGAAGGGCTTGTTGTCGATCAGCTGCTTGCCGGTCCAAACCGTGAGATAGCCGAGTGCTGCCGGGTCCCACAGCACGGAGAAACCGAAGGCGCCGCTTTTGATGTACGAGCGGACGGTATTCGGGCTGCAATAGCCGGTGCCGATCACCGCACCGATCTTGCCAGCGGTTTCGATCGCCTGGCCAACGCCGGGGCAGGTGCTGGAGGCAACGGCGATCAGCCCCTTGAGATCGGGATGCGCCGTCATCAGGTCGCTCGCCAACTGGTCAGCGCGATCGGCCGAGCCGCCAGCGAATTGGGGAGCGAGCAACCGGATGCCAGGATATTTCTCCTTCACCCGTGCCTGCATGAGGCGGATCCAGGTATTGAGATTGGAACTCGTCGCGTCACCCGAGACGATACCGATGGTCGCCTTCGGCCCCGTCCGCTTGACCAGCTCGTCGATCAAGGTATCGGCCAAGCCGTCATCCGTTGCCTGCGCAACATAGACAGCGCGGCCGCTCTTGGGCGCATCGCTGTCGCTCGTGAAGAGTTTCAGGCCCTTCGCCTTGGCCTGCGCCACCACGGGTGCCAGCGATGAGGCATCCAGGATGCTGACGGCGATTGCCTGCACGCCCTGGTTGACCAGGTTCTGCACGATCTGCAGCTGATCGACCGGATTGGCATCGACCGGGCCCGTATAGATGAAATGCACGCCGAAGGCCTTGGCCGCTTTCTCTCCACCCGCCTGCATGGCGTTGAAATAGGGGATGCCGGTGAGTTGCGGCACGAAGGCGACGCTCGGCAAATCATCGGCCTTGGCCCGGCCAGACGCGCAGGCAATCACCAAGGCCGCCGTCACGCAGGCCGTTCTCAGCAGGATGGTACGAAGCTTACGCATGTCGATCCTCATGAATGAAAAACGGCGGAGCGCCGTCAGCTGGCTTGTTCGAGCGCGCGCAGGCTCGGATGGGCGCCGGTGATGAAGGATACCAGCTCCTCCGGATGGGTCGCCGTGCGTTTCGTTTCAGCAATCTTGCGGCCGCGCCGGAAGACAATCATGCGGTCTGCGACCTCCATGACATCAGCGATGTTGTGGCTGATGAGCACAACCGCGCAGCCGCGCTCCGCCAGGCGCCGCACGAGGGTCAGCACCTTGCGTGTTTCGGCAACGGCGAGCGCCGCCGTCGGCTCGTCCATGATGACAAGGCGCGCATTGATGTTGAGCGCACGGCAGATCGCCACCGCCTGGCGCTGGCCTCCGGAAAGCCCGGCGACCGGCCGGTTCGGGTCCGGAATATGCGCCTCGAGCTCATGCAGAAGTGCGGCCGCCCGGCGGCGCATCTCCGCACGGCGCAGGATCGGAAACCCCGCGACTTTGGTTGTGAGCTCTCGGCCAAGAAAAATATTTTCGGTCACTGTCAGATTGTCAGACAGCGCCAGCTCCTGAAAGATGGTGGCGATTCCGCTTTCCGCCGCATCCTGTGGCGAGGAGAAGGCCACCCGCTTGCCCGCGACCTCGATCGTGCCCGTGTCCTGGCTATGGGCGCCTGCAAGAATCTTGATGAAAGTCGATTTGCCCGCGCCATTGTCGCCGAGAAGAGCGAGAACCTCGCCCTCGCGGATATCCATGTCGACATTGGCAAGTGCGGTGACGCCAGCGAAATGCTTGCCGATCCCCCGCGCCTGGATGAAGGGGGCAGTACCTCCCGTCGTCCTGGGCAAAATGTCGGCCGTCGTGCTCACCGGCACCAATCCGCGATCGCCAACGCCAGCGCGCGCGTGCAGGAGACCAGATCGGCGATCATCACATGCTCATTGGGCTGATGCGCCTGGCTCGGATCCCCCGGCCCGAAATTGACCGTGGGCGTGCCACCGATATCGGTCGGGATGCCGATATCGCTATGTGAGGAAAAGCCGGTCAGCTGCGGCGACAGACCGCTCGCCGACACGGCCCCCTGGAAGCAGGAGACGAAGGGATGATCCGAGGGCACTTCCGTGCAATCCGCATCCAGAAACCATTCCACACGCGCCGGATGGGCGCGCAGATAGGGATCGGCCTGACAGATCTGGCTAATGAACGCATCGACTTCGGCCGCCACAAGGCTGCCGCGGCCAAGCGCGTCGCGTTCCGCAGGCAGGTATTTGACGTCGATCACGATTTCCGCTCGCCCCGCGGTAGAGGACGGATGCTCCCCGGCGCGAATCTGGGTCGCGAGAATATTCACCGGTCCTTCCATCAGCGGATGACGCTTGCGCGGATCAAACATCCAGCGGCGGTTGATGAGATCGATGCCGTTCAGCATCTGCCGGCACAGATCAATGGCATCGACCGGACCGCCGGCATCCCAGTTGCGCGGCGTGAGTTCCGCATGCCCGCCGATGCCGTCCAGGATGATGCGTCCCCAAAGGATACCGAAGCAGATCGGCGCGATACGGTTGGCGGTCGGCTCGGTCATGATGCCGGCATCCGCGGTATAGCCACGATCGGCATGGGCCAGCGCGCCCATGCTGCAGATCTCCTCGTCACAGACAGTGGAGAACACGATGTCACCACGCAGCGGCACGTCCAGCTCATGAAGGATTTCGCAGGCCATCAGCATGGCCGCGACCCCTCCCTTCATATCCACCGCACCGCGGCCATAGATCGCACCATCCTGCACGACCGGACTGAAGGGCTCGCTGCGCCAGTGCTCGATCGGTCCTGTCGGCACGACATCGATATGTCCGGTCAGCAACAGAGAGCGCCCACCGCCCTGGCCGGGCTTGCGGCCACCCAGATTGGGGCGTCCCTCAAACCGCCGCGCTTCGACCGTGCCGGGCCGGCCTCGGTATTTCTCGAGCAGCGGTGCGGGGTCCGGCTCCCAGAGTTCGGTCTCGAAGCCGAGCGCCGCAAGGCGGGCCCGCAGGTAGCGCTGGCAAGGCTCCGTCCCCGGCCCTGGAGGCGCGGGGTCGGGCCGAGAGATCGTCTGAAACGCAATCAGATCGGTGAGGGTCGACACGACGCGATCGCGGGCGGCGTCCACGGCCGCGGCGATGCGGGAAGCCTGGGCAGCGTTATCATCCATCGGACGCAGGCTCTCTCTGCAGAAATCCTTTAGCTCTTGACAGCCTAGCGGCAGGGACGATCAATAGTAAAGCGGTTTACCAGAGGAATTTTTACGCTTTATCTCGTATCAGGCACCGTGGAAGGCCATTGTTTGAGCACACCGCCGCTTTTTGAGGCAATTGAAATCCGCCGCCGCCTCGGCCACAGGCCGGGCATTGGATGGCGTCTATTTCGCCTTCCTGCAAGCGAGATCTGTATGCTCCTCAGCCCTTCCTCACCCGTGCCACGGCGGACATCAGCGCCTCGACGCGCTTCGGATCGACCGCATTCCACCACAACCCGTCATGCTTCAGCCATTGGCCGATGATCGCGCCGTCCGCGACCGTAAACAGGCTCGGGACCTGTTCGGGCGAAAGCCCCGAGCCGACGATGACCGGCAGGTTCGTGCCCGCCCGCACCTCCTCGACCTCCTCGGGCTGCGTCGGCGAACCGGTGCGTGTGCCCGTCGCGATCAACACATCCGCGTCGAACCATTCCGCGTCGGTCGCCTGCTCCGTAATGCTGCGATCCGCCGTGATGGCATGAGCGCCGAATTTCACATGAACATCGGCAAAGATATGCACGTCCTCCGCCCGGATGGCAGAGCGGTAGCGCATAGCTGCGGGCGCCGGCCCGTTGAGAAAACCCTCGTTCGCAACATAGGCATTGGCCCATTGATTGGCGCGCACCCAACCGGCGCCCACCGCCTTGGCGACGCCGAGTGCCGGGATCACCGCATTCGCGACGCAGGTAATGCCGATCGGCGTATCCACCGCTCCGCGCACTTCGAGGCAGGCCGCCGTCAGGGCAGCGACGGTGGAGGGGCCGATGTCTTCCGGCCTCGAAAAGGGCATGTCGCTCGCATTTTCGATGATGATGCCGTCTACGCCACCCGCTGCCAGGGTCCGCGCATCGCGTGCGGCGGCCATATAGATCTCGCGCAGCGGCTGCCCTGCGTAGCGCGGCGCGCCCGGCAGCGCTGCCAGATGGATAACCCCAATGATCGGCTTGTCGATATTGAACAGGCCGAGAAGCGCATTCGGCTTTTCCGGCAGAACTTTTGGCTTCGCCATAACAGTGCTCCGATGACGTGTGGGTCAGGGCGCGATCACTACCGCGCACCCCACCACAAACTGCGATTTCTCGTGTGTCTCAAAAGCACCTTTGACAGCCGCTCTTTCCGCCGTCAATCGGGCAAAGCGGTGCGCACCAGCCTCGACGGCCCGTCATCAATCTCTCGATTGACAAGATCCGAAGCCCGCCGTGACATGGTGAACGCCAAGGGAGTTCAGGTTTTCTCATGACACCGGGTGACGCCAAGGATGCGCCAGATACAGCCGGCGTTCGGTTTCTCTGCATCGGCGATCTCGATGTCGACGTGCTCATCGCGGTCGATCGACTGCCGACACAGGATGGCAAGGTCAACGGGCGCCTCATTCAGCGCGTGCCGGGCGGCATGGCGGCGAATGTCGCTGCCGCGATCGCCGAACTCGGCGGCAAAGTCAGTATTCTCGGCCGTGTTGGACAAGATGCCGAGGGGGCGTTTGTTCTGGGGGCTCTCGCCCAACGAGGTGTCAACACCAACCTCGTTCGGCGCATGCGCGATGCGCCGACTTTCAGCTGCATCAGCCTCGTAGCCAGCAATGGTGAGAAATCCCTCATCAAGTTGATGACCGATGCCTATTGTCCGGCGGCAGAGGATCTATCCGCCAGCAGTTTTCGGGGTGTGACCCATGCCCATCTCACCTCCGTGCGGGATCCTGCACTCTGCCGTCAGGTTGTGGAACTGTCGGCGGACTTGGCGATCAGTTGTTCCCTGGATGTGGAGATGGCCGATCTTCCCGCGGAGCCACCGCACGCCGCAAAGGCGCTGCGCGGCTTCGACATCCTGTTCTTCAACCGGGCTTCCCAGGCGGCGGCCGAGGCGCTTTTGGGCGTCAACGTCATGGACGTCGCCCCGGTCGTGGTCATCACCCTGGGCGCGGAGGGTGCGCGCATCTCATGGCCGGGCGGCAGCTGTCACGCGCCCGGCTACGAGACCGACGTGCAGGACACGACAGGCGCCGGGGATTGCTTTGCCGCCGGCCTTCTCCATGCCCGCTTCGCCCAAGGACTGCCTTGGCCAGAGGCCTTGCGCTTTGCCAATGCGGCCGCTGCTTTGTCGGTAAAGGGTCTTGGCGCGCAATCAGCCCTGCCGAAGCTCTCCGCGGTGCAGGCACTGCTGGCCCAGCGGCGCCCTGGCGGCTGACCGGCCGCGCCGGCGCCACCAACTTTACCTTGGGTACTCCTCCCCCTACGATCGCATCACATGAACTAAGACTGTTGCGGCCGGACCGCCACGGATAGGAGATGCGTCATGGCACGCAAGGCAACGATCAAAGATGTATCCGTAGCCGCGAATGTTTCGGTTACCACCGTTTCCCGATATCTGAACGGTTCCATGCGCCTGCCCCCTGAGACGAAGCGGCGCATCGAGGATGCGGTGAGCACGCTCCGCTATACCCCCAATCCCCTCGCCCGCTCCCTGAGTCGCGGCCGCTCGGAGACGATCGGCCTGGTCATTCCGGAGATCGCCAACCCGTTCTTCGCGCAGCTCGCAGCCTCCGTTGAGGAGGCAGCAGTACGGCTGGGCTATGGGGTGCTTTTGTGCGTGACGCTCAACAATGTAGATCGCGAGATCGACTATATCCGCCGGATCGAGAACAAGCATGTCGATGGTGTTCTGTTTTCCACCAATCATCCGGACGACGGCCGTCTGCTCGCGGCACTCAAGGACGTGCCCTGCTTCGTGCTGGTCGACGAAGATATTGCCGGCTCCGATTTCCCCGGCGTTTTCGCGGAGAATCGCGAAGGTGCGGTTGCCGCCACGCGCCATATCGTCGAGGCCGGCCATCGCAAGATCGCCATGCTGTCGGGACCGAAAACCTTGCTGAGCGCCGAGGAGCGTCGGCAAGGCTTTCACGAGGCCATTGCGGCAGCAGGCCCCGGGCACGAGGCGGTCGCGGTGTTCGATTGCGCCTATACTGTGGAGGCCGGCGAGGCGGCGGCCGAGCAGCTGCTGCAGCGATACCCCGAGACCACGGCAATCTTCACCGGCAGTGACGAGCTCTTCCTCGGCATGCTGAAAACCTTCCGTCGGCAGGGCATACGGATCGGACCGGACATCTCCGTCGTTACTTGCGACGACGTGGAGCCGCTCACGCTGTTCGAGCCGCCGATCACCGCCCTGCGGCAGGACCTGCCGAAAATGGGCACCAGCGCGCTTGAAATGTTGATCGGCGAAATCACCCGCGGGCCACGGCTGCCGCGGCAGATCCGGGTACCGATGGAGCTGGTCCGCCGCCAATCCGTGCGCGCCCCGCGCCGGCGGATGCGCCTGAAGTAACCGTCAACATTCTGCGATTGCATCACTCCGGATTTTAAAATTTCCGCTTGACTGAAGCGTTTCACACGGCTCAATAGTAAACCGGTTTACCGCTCTCGCCCGATGCTGCCGCGATCAGGCCGCCGGACCCTTCAACACCGACTTGCCGATGCGTGCGCATCGCTCGCACGTGTCGATGAACATTTTGGGGGACTTTACTGAATGACCGGATTGACCCGCCGAATGGCTCTGCGCGGCACGCTGGGTGTTGCCATGGCCGGCTTCGCGGCATCGCGTGCGATAGCCGCCGAAGGACTGACCTTCGCCCTCATTCAGATCAACGAACAGGCGCTGTTCTTCAACCAGTTGCAGGCGGGCGCCGAGAAGGCCGCGAAAGCGGCGGGCGCCAAGCTTGTCGTCTTCAATGCGAACGACCAGCCTGCCGCGCAGAACAACGCCATCGAGGCCTATATCCAGCAAAAGGTCCAGGGCATCGTCGTCGACGCGATCGACGTCAACGGCATCATGCCGGCGATCCAGGAAGCGGCGGCGGCCAAAATTCCCGTCATCGCAGTGGATGCCGTGCTGCCCAAGGGCCCGCAGCTCGCCCAGGTCGGCGTTGACAACGAGACTGCCGGCAAGATGCTCGCCGATGTCTTTCTTCCTTATGTGAAGAAGAACATGAAGGGCCATGCGCGTATCGGCGTCATCGGCGCGCTCAATTCCTTCATTCAAAACCAGCGCCAGTCCGCTTTCCTCGATGCCGTCAAGGGGCAGGCGGGGATTTCAGTCGCCGGCGTCGTTGACGGCCAGAATGTCCAGGACACCGCACTGAACGTTGCCGAATCGCTGCTCACCGGCAATCCTGACATCAACACTATCTATGCGACGGGCGAACCTGCGCTGCTGGGCGCCATCGCCGCCGTGCAAAGCCAAGGCCTGCAAGACCGGGTCAAGATCTTCGGCTGGGATCTGACCGCCCAGGCCGTCGCCGGCATCGATGCTGGGTATGTCGTGGCCGTCGTCCAACAGGACCCGGAGGGCATGGGCTATGCGGCGGTCAAGGCGCTCGCCACGAAGCTCCATGGCGGCACCGTGCCGGCCACTATTCCGGTGCCCGTCACTATCGTGACCAAGGCGAATGTCGGCCCCTATCGCGCCGTCTATAAGGGATGAACGGGACTGCCGCACCGCTGATGTCGCTGCGCGGCATCCGCAAGGTCTTCGGGTCCAGTACCGTGCTACACGGTGTCGATCTCGATCTGTTCGGCGGGGAGTGCCTGGGACTTGTCGGCGACAATGCCGCCGGCAAGTCTACACTCAGCAAGGTCATGTCGGGCGCCTATCTGCCTGATGGTGGCGAGATCCATCTTGCAGGCCGGCCCGTCCGCATTGCGGGGCCGGCGGAGGCGCGGGCCCAACGCATCGAGATGGTCTATCAGGATCTCAGTCTCTGCGACACGATCGACGTTGCCGGCAACCTTTTCCTCGGCCGCGAACTCAGCCGTGGCAGCATGCTGGACAAGCGAGCCATGGAACGTGAGGGGCGGCGGATGCTGGATGCGCTCGACATCCGCATCCCGACGCTGCGCGCTAAGGTCGCCATGCTGTCCGGCGGCCAGCGGCAATCCATCGCCATCGCACGCGCGGCCTCCTTCGGCCCACGGGTGCTGCTGCTTGATGAACCAACCTCCGCGCTCGCGGTCGCCGAAGTGGAGGCGGTGCTTGCCCTCATCAACCGTGTCAAGGCGCAGGGCGTGGCGGTCGTGCTCGTCACGCATCGCCTTCAGGATCTGTTTCGCGTCTGCGACCGCATCGCCTTCATGTATGAGGGCCGCAAGGTTGCCGAACGACGCATCGAAGAGACCAATCTGGACGAAATCGTGAAACTGATTGTCGGCGGCAACCGCGAAGAGGCAGCCGCGCTCGATGCGGCATCGGGAGCGGAGGCATGAGCAGCATGGCCTCCGCGCGCCCCCGCAGCGCGCATGATTTTCTCATCGAGCATGCGCAGGTGCTCTCGATCGCGCTCTTCTTCATCCTCTGCTGCGCGCTTTTCTCCATCCTCTCGCCCTTCTTCCTGCTGCCGGACAATTTGCTGAACGTTCTGCGGCAATTGGCGCCCCTCCTGATCACGGCCGTCGGCATGACCTTCGTCATCACCACGGGGGGAATTGATCTCTCGGTCGGATCCATCGTGGCACTCACCAACGCCGTCTGCGCGATTGCCCTGCAGGCGGGCGTCCCCTGGCCGGCCGCGACGCTCCTCGTGCTCCTGCTCGGCGCCATTGTCGGCTGGGCGCAGGGCTGGTTCGTCGCCTCGCAGAAAATTCCGTCCTTCATCGTGACGCTGGCCGGGCTCTCCATACTGCGCGGCATCGCCCTGCTGCTGACCCGCGGCTACTCTATTCCGATCGACGAGCCGGGCGCCGCACCGTTGCTCACCATCGGCCGTGGCTGGGTCGCCGGCATTCCCATACCGGCCATCATCGCCGTCCTCGTCCTTGCCGTCGGCGCCTTCGTCCTGCGGGAGACGCGCTATGGCCGCTACGTGACGGCGGTGGGCGCCAACGCCGAGGCCGCGCGACGCGTGGGTATCCCCTCCACGCGCATTCTAATGTCGGTTTTTGTGTTGACCGGTCTCACCTCGGCCTTTGCGGGTCTGCTCATCGCGGCGCGTCTCGGCTCGGGTTCCTCCAATGCCGCGGAAGGATTCGAGCTGCAGGTCATCGCCGCCGTGGTGCTGGGCGGTACCTCCCTGATGGGCGGAACCGGCACTATTCTCGGCACCGTTCTCGGCGCTCTCACCATCGGGGTCATCGGCAATGGGCTGATTCTGGTCCATACCTCCCCCTTCCTGGTGCAGATCGTGACCGGGGCGATTATCCTGCTCGCAATCTGGCTCAATACCCGGATCTTCTCCCGCCTCTCAGCCGGCCGACGAAAATGAGCGAACTTTCCCTGGGCCATACCGGCTCCGGCCAGGTCATGACGGTTCTCGGCCCCATCCCGGCGGCCGAGATGGGCGTGACACTGATGCACGAGCATCTGCTCAACGATTGCAGCTGCTGGTGGCACAAGCCCGCGGCACCGGAGCGCCAGCGCCTCGCCTGCGATCCGGTCCATCCCGGAATTCTGGGCGAGCTGCGCATGGACCCCTTCGTCAATCTCGATAATTGCAGGCTGGATGACGAGCGGCTGGCCATGGCGGAGCTTCTGCCCGTGGCAGCCCTCGGCGGTCGCACGGTGGTAGACCCGACCTGCGCAGGTATCGGTCGTGATCCCTTGGCCCATCAACGCATCGCGCGCGAGACGGACCTTCATATCGTCACCGGCGGCGGCTTCTATCTTGAGGCGTCTCACCCAGCCCGTCTGGCCCGGATGAGCGTGGAGGAGATTGCCGACGAGATCGTGGCCGAGGCGCTGGACGGCATCGGCGACAGCGGCGTGCGCATCGGCATCATCGGGGAAATTGGCATCTCTCCCAATCTCACCGCGATGGAGGAGCGTTCCCTCCGCGGTGCCGCACAAGCACAGGCGCGCTGCGGTTTACCGTTGATGGTGCATCTTCCCGGCTGGTTCCGCCTTGGCCACCGTGTGCTCGATATCATCGCGGCCGAAGGTGGTGACCTCACCCACACGGTGCTGTGTCACATGAACCCCTCGGGCCGCGACCTTGATTACCAGTCGTCGCTTGCGGACAGAGGCGCCTTTCTGGAATATGATATGATCGGCATGGATTTCTTCTATGCCGATCAGGGTGTGCAATGCCCCTCCGACGACGACAATGCGGTTGCAATCGCTGCTCTCATCGAGCGTGGCCATCTGGGCCGTGTGCTGTTGTCGCAGGATGTCTTTCTCAAAATGATGCTGACGCACTACGGTGGCTTTGGCTATGCCTACCTGCAACGGCATTTCCTCCCCCGTCTCGGCCGACACGGCGTTAGCAAAACTTCCATTCAGAGACTGATGATCGACAATCCCCGCGACGTATTCTGGCGCGGCGGGCGAAACCAAAAGAAAGACTGAACCGTGACAAAATCGAAAGTTCTTCTGGTCGGCGAGAGCTGGGTGACCTCCGCGACCCATTTCAAGGGCTTCGACCAATTCGGCAGCGTGACCTTTCATCTCGGCGCCGAGCCGCTGGTGGCGGCGTTGCAGGACAGTCCCTTCGAACTGACCTATATGCCCGCGCATGAAGCGGCCGAGCGCTTTCCCTTCGAGGCCGCCGGCCTCGCCGAATACAAGGTCATCCTGCTCTCGGATATCGGCGCCAATACCCTGCTCCTGC
>NZ_DATJJK010000285.1:0-3870 GCF_035492295.1 Acidisoma sp.
CTCTATGAGGGTGAACTTCTCGGCTTGGTCGGCTTGCGCGGGGCCGGGCAGGAAGAGGTGGGCCGCGCGCTGTTCGGCACGCTGCCGCATCGCGGCACGGTTCTGCTCGATGGTAGCCAGCCTGATCTCTCCTCCACCCGCGCGGCACTCGCTGCCGGTATCGGCCTCATGGCGCGCGATCGGGCGGAGGAATCGATCGCGCCCAGCCTCAGCATTCGCGAAAATGCCTTTCTCAATCCGGGCGCCGGGGGCAGGGGGCTGTTCCGGCCGCTCTCCCCCCGCGCGGAGGCAGAGCAGGCGCGGGCGCTCGGCGCCACCGTCGGGCTCTCGCCCAACGACCCCGACCTCGCGATCGAGGGGCTTTCGGGCGGCAATCAGCAGAAGGTCGTGGTCGGCCGTTGGCTCGCCACGAAGCGGAGGCTGCTCATCGCGGAAGACCCGACGGCCGGGGTGGATGTCGGCGCCAAGGCGGAAATCTACCGGCTCATCGCCCGCGCCCTCGATGCCGGGCTCGCCGTGCTCGTGATCTCCACGGATTTCGAGGAGATCGCGCATATCTGCAACCGCGCCCTGGTCTTCAACCGGGGCCGCATCATCGCTGAACTGCAAGGCGAGATGCTGACGACGGAGGCAGTGATCAGCGCTGCCTCCGCCTCCGAGGCCGCATAGGGAGACGAGATATGGCGATCAACTCCGTCCGTTCGGATGCGCTGGAGCCGACCCGGAGCGAACTGCGTGACGTGGGCTTCTGGGAGCGTGTGATGCGCCTCTTGCCGGTCTATGGCCTGCTGATCCTGACGCTGCTGCTTATTCTGCTCTTCTCCCTGCTGCTGCCTGACACCTTTCCGACCATGCTCAATCTGCGCTCGATCGTGTCCGACAAAGCGATCATCGCCATGCTGTCGCTCGCCGCAATGATCCCCATGGTTTCCGGCAAGATCGATCTCACCGTCGGCTACGGCATCGTGCTCTGGCATATCCTGGCGATCAGCCTGCAGGTGAATTACGGGGTGCCCTGGCCCGTGGCGGTCCTGGTGGTGCTCCTGCTCGCGGCTTTCGTGGGACTGCTCAACGGCATTCTGGTGGAGGTCGCAAGAATAGACAGCTTCATCGCGACGCTCGGCACCGGCACGGTGCTCTATGCGCTGGCGCTCTGGCATACCGGCGGGCAGCAGGTGGTGGGCGTTTTGCCGCATGGTTTCCTTGCTCTCAACGGCACGCGCATCTTTCATCTCCCGATCACGGGATTCTACGTTCTCGGCCTCGCCTTCCTGCTCTGGTTCGTGCTCGATCACCTGCCCATCGGCCGTTATCTTTATGCAATCGGCGCCAATCCGAAATCTGCAGCCCTGAACGGTATCCCTGTGCAGCGCTACACGATTGCGGCCTTCATCGCCTCGGGCCTGCTCACCGGCATCGCGGGCGTGTTGCTCGCCTCCAAGCTCCGCATCGGCCAGGCGAGCGTCGGGCTCGAATACCTGCTGCCGGCCCTCGTCGGCGCCTTCCTCGGCTCCACCACCATCAAGCCGGGGCGGGTGAATGTCTGGGGCACCATGATCGGCATTGCCATCCTGGCCATCGGCATCGCCGGAATCCAGCAGTTCGGCGGCTCCTTCTTTGTGGAACCGATGTTCAACGGCGTCACCCTGCTCATCGCCATCGGCATCGCAGGCTATGCCCAGCGCCGCCGCGGCGCGATGCGCCTTCGGCCCAAAGCCTGAGACAACAAGAAACGACAACGACAAAAAACAAAGGAAACGGCTTCATGAAGATGACACGCGGATTGCTCGCCGGTTGCGCGATGGCTCTGGCGCTCGGGGCCGGTCTTACAGGTGCCCATGCCGACACGATGTCGGACGCCAAAGCCTTCCTCGCCAAATACTCGGCCCATGTCACGACCTGGGACGGACCCACGACCGGCCCCAAGGCGGCGACCGGCAAAAGCATCGTCGTGCTTGCGGGTGACATGAAGAATGGCGGCATTCTCGGCGTCACCAACGGCTTCACGGAAGCCGCTAAGGTCATCGGCTGGAAGGTCCGGGTCATCGACGGCGCGGGCACGGTGTCGGGCCGCACCTCGGCCTTCGCCCAGGCGCTGGCGCTGAAACCGGACGGCATCGTCATCGAAGGCTTCGATCCGATCGAGCAGAAGCCCGGGCTGCAGGCGGCGGACCAGGCCCATATCCCGATCGTTGCCTGGCACGCCGGCGCGAAGCTCGGCCCCATTCCCGGTACCTCGGTCCGCGTCAATGTGTCGACCGATCCGATGCTGGTCTCGAAAGCCGCTGCCCTCTGGGCCTATATCGATGCCAAGGGTCATCCCGCCGTCGTCATCTTCACCGATGGGCAGTATCAGATCGCGGTCGCCAAGGCGCTGGAGATGAAGAAGATCATCCTTGCCATGGGCGGCAAGGTTCTGGCCTACGAGGACACGCCGATTGCCGATACGTCGAGCCGCATGCCGCAGTTGACCACGTCTCTTTTGCAGAAGTTCGGCGCGAAATGGACGGACAGCCTCGCCATCAACGACATCTATTACGACTTCATGGGGCCGTCGCTGTCGGATGCCGGGATCGACGGCGAAGGCAACCCGAAGGCGGTGGCGGCCGGGGACGGCTCGAAATCGGCCTATGAACGCATCCGCTCCGGACAATATCAAGCGGTGACGGTGGCGGAGCCGCTGAACCTCCAGGGCTGGCAATTGGTGGACGAGCTGAACCGCGCCTTCGCGGGTCAGACATGGTCCGGCTATGTCGCGCCCTTCCATGTCGTCACAAAGGCGAACATCGCCTTTGACGGGGGACCGCAGAACACCTTCGACCCAGACAACGGTTACAGGGATCACTACAAGGCGATCTGGGGCGTGCAGTAGGACGGCCGGGTCGGTTGATCGCGCAAACAGGACGGGACCGGCGGTTCCGTCCCACTGGACGGCCCGCCATCGGCCCGCAATAGTCGAGCGAGCGGCCGGGCAGGACCAGAGCCTCGGCCGGCTTCGATAAAGAGGGAATGGACCGTTACATGACGTACAAGATTCTGGATCCGCGTTTCAGGCGCCTCATCGTTGGCTCCGCGCAACTGGAGAAGCTGTATACCGGCATGCGCTGGGCCGAGGGGCCGGTCTATGTGCCGGCGGCGAAAAGCCTGCTGTGGTCGGACATTCCGAACAACCGGCTGATGCGCTTCGATGAGACGGATGGTTCCGTCAGCATCTTCGAATCGCCCTGTGGCAACCACAACGGACATACGCTTGACCATGAAGGAAGGGTCATTGCCTGCGAGCACAGCGGCAGGCGCGTGTCCCGCCTGGAACATGACGGACGCTGGACGACTCTGGTCGACAGTTTTCAAGGCAAGCGGCTCAATTCGCCGAACGATGTCGTGGTGAAGCGCGATGGCACGATCTGGTTCTCGGACCCGACCTACGGCATCGATTCTGAATATGAAGGCGACGCCGCCCCCTCCGAGATCGGCGCCTCCAACGTCTATCGCCTGGATCTTAAGACAGGGGAGATCACGGCCGTCGTCACCGATCTTCTCAAGCCCAACGGCCTTGCCTTCTCGCCGGACGAGGATCTGCTCTACGTCGCCGATACCGGGCAGACGCATGACCCGAGCCGCGCCGCGGAGATCGTCGCCTACAAGGTCTCACCCGATGGCCGGACGGTGACCCGGCGTGATGTTTTTTCGACGCTCGAGACCGGCCTCTATGACGGGTTCCGGGTGGATCGCGCCGGCAATGTCTGGACCTCGGCGAATGAGGACGTCGCCTGCTACGCGCCGGACGGCACGTTGATCGGCCTTATTCCGATCGGCGAGACGGTGGCGAATCTCACCTTCGGCGGGGCCAAGCGCAACCGGCTCTACATC
>NZ_DATJJK010000286.1:0-7711 GCF_035492295.1 Acidisoma sp.
GGCCGAGCGGCTGAGGGCGAGCCGCAGCCAGGCGATGGCGCCGAGGATTTCGCGCGGCATCTCGGTCTCGCGCTCGCTCACCATCTGCACCGGCAGCGCCGCCTCGCGCAGCGCCTCCAGGATGGGCTCGGCGACGAAACCTGCCCGCACCAAGACGGCGCAGGCGCGCAGAGGCATATCGGGCGTCGCCCGCCGCAGGCGCTGGACCCAGGAGAGGACGGCGCGGCCCTCCTCCTCCGCAGTCTCCACCGCCCGCAGCGCGATGGCGGCACCAGCGGAATCGTCAGGGGAGGCGACATGCAGCGTTTTCCGCAACGCCTCCGGATCCTGGGCGGCGACGGCATTGGCGGCGGCGAGAATGGTGCGGGTGGAGCGATAATTGGTTTCCAGCCGGATGGCGCGGGCGGCGGCCGGAAAATCCTGGCCGAATCGCCGGATATGGCCGACCTCCGCGCCACGCCAGCCGTAGATGGACTGGCAATCGTCCCCCACCGCGAAGACTCGCCCGTGAGAGGCGGCGAGCAGGCGCAACAGCCGGTGCTGGGCGGCATTGGTATCCTGATACTCGTCCACCAAAATTTCGCTCCAGCGCCCCGACCAGCGCGCGGCAAGCGCGGCATCGGCCGCCATCGCCTGCGCGGGGAGAAGGAGGAGGTCGTCAAAATCGAGCGCCCGCTGGCGGCGGAGTTCCGCGACGTAGCTGGGCAGCACCGCCACCGCCTTCTCCAGCACGGCCGCCTCGAAGCGCGCAAAGGCGGGCACGCGCGGCGGGCTGCTGCGCCCTTCCACGCCGTAATTGCGCAACAGGGACATTGCCTCGAAGACCTGCGCCGTCTCCTTGGGGTCCCGAATACCAGCGACCTGGCCAATCAGTGCCCGCGCGCGCGCGGCGTCCAGAATGGCGAAACCACGCGGCAAATCGGGCACCGCCGCCGCGTCCTCGGTCAGCAGCCGCGCCATGCAGGCGTGGAACGTGCCGACCCAGTGCGGCGCCTGGGACCCGAGCTTGCCCGCCATGCGGGCCCGCATCTCGGCCGCCGCACGGTTGGTGAAGGTGATGCAAAGCAACCGTTCCGGCCGTTCCTCGCGGTTCAGGATGAGATCGATCGCGCGGCGCGCGAGCGTCTCCGTCTTGCCGGAGCCGGCACCGGCGAGGACGAGTTGGGGGGCCGCGGCCAAAACCGCCGCGCGCTGCGACGGGTTGAGCCCCTCGAGATGATCCGACATGGGGACGGAGCTAGCACGGGACGTCCCTGATTCGTCAGGGGCAGCGGGACGCAAGGCTGATCGCCTCCTGCGCGGGCATTCGGGCCGCGCGGCCCAGCATCGGCGCCAGCCCGCGCGCGACGGCGATGGAATGCCGGGCCTGGCACTCGCTCACCAGATGGTCCTGGCTGTCGAAGAAATCGTCCCGTCCGTAGCGGCCCCGGTTCGGCAGCCGAAGAAAGTCCCCGCCATAGATGCGGACGAGCGCGGGCCCGAGCAGCGGGTCGGGCGGATGGTCGGCGAATTCCGTCGGCCACCCGCCGATGACGCGTACCCCGGCTGGCCTCGCCCAACCCAGGAAGGCTGCAACCTCCCGCGCGCCGTAGCCGCCGATGATCGCCGCCGCCGGTGGGTCCGGCCGGTGCAGCGTGGCAAGGAACGCGCGGTTCGCGGCGGCATGGGCAAGATCGTGGCCGATGCCATCTCCCTGCGCGTCGGTCTCGGCAAAGGCGGGATGGGCGAGTGCCGGGCGCAGGTCAGCTGCCGCCATCTCCACCAGGCTCGCGATTCCGCTCTCGGCCGTGCCGGAGAAGGCCGCCGAGAGCGTGCGGGCAGGGCCGAGCGACAGCAACAAAGCGCGGTCGTGGCGCCACAGAATGGCGGCATCCGGACCCCGGCGCGCTTCCGTTGGCGTCACCACATATTGCTGCAATTCCAGCGGCATATAGACCGTGTCTCCGGCATGGAGGCGCGGTTTCCAGAGTGCGAACTGATAGTCGAGCCCGAGACCCATGGCGACGCCGGCGTTGACGCAAGGCAGGTCGAGCATCGGCCCGATGATCGCGCAGCTATGGGAGAAGAGCGCGTTGGAACCGGCGAAAATGACGAGCTTCGGCCTGTCCGTCCGCGCCGCGGCCGCGCGCTTGTAGGCGATGGCCTCGCGCAGCGGGCCGAGATCGAGGGGCCGGTTGAGCACGAGGGCGAACAGCGCGCCGTAGAGGCCCAGGGAGGCCAGCAGCAGCGCGAGCAGGGCGAAGAGCTTGCGCATGTCAGAAGCGGAAATAGAGGAAGGGTGGTGCTGCGCCAGCGAAGAACAGTGCCTGCACCATGAAGCCGCCCGAGGCCAGAATGCCGCCCGCCCGCCAGCGGTCAGACGCCTCATGCACATGCGGCAAAGCGAGCACGATGACCCAGCCGAGGGCGAGGAAGGCCAAGGCCTCGGGCAGGCTCAGCGTGCGCGCATTCCCCAACGCGGCCAGCAGCGGCACCGGATGCGCGATCGCCCCCAGCGGCGGCCAGAGGGCGATGAGCTGGATGGGAAGCGCGAGGCCATTCAGTCCGAGAAGCCCGCGCAGCATGGCGGTCGTCGCCGCCATATCCTGCGCCCGGAACGGCACCCAGGCGAGCAGCACGGCGAGCAGCGTCAGCGCCTGGGCCAAGGGCCGGGGCAGCCGCGCCCGGGGCGGCACGACGCGGCTCCAGACTTCATGCAGGATGAGATAGAGCCCATGCAGGCCGCCCCAGAGCAGGAAGCGCCAATCCGCCCCATGCCACAGCCCGCCGAGCAGCATCGTGATCATGAGATTGAGTCGCCGCCGCCCCTCGCCGTGGCGGTTGCCGCCGAGCGGGATATAGACAAAATCGCGAAGAAAGACGGACAGCGTGATGTTCCAACGCCGCCAAAATTCCCGTATTGTCAACGCCTTATAGGGGCTATTGAAGTTAAGCGGGAAGCGGACGCCGAACAGCCGGGCAAGCCCGATCGCCATATCCGAATAGCCGGAAAAGTCGAAATAGATCTGCAGGGCGAAGGCGAGCAACGCGACCCAGGCTTCCAGCAGCGTGATTGGCGCGCCATGCGCGGCGGCCGCGAAGCCCCGATCGGCGAGCGGCGCAAAACCGTCTGCCAGGACGAGTTTCTTGGCGAGGCCGAGGAGAATGATCGTCAACGCCTCGGCCATCTCCTCCGGCGCGACCGGCCGCCGGGCCGAGGCCGCAATCTGCGGCATGACCTCAGCCGGGCGAACCAGCGGCCCCGCGATCAGATGCGCGAAAAAGGCAATACAGTTGGCATAGGCCAGGAAGCTGCCCCGCTCGCCTGAGGCCCTGCATTCGGACAGATACATAATCTGCTGAAATGTATAGAAACTTATCCCCAGAGGCAGGGTCAGGCCAGGCCGGCCCAGGCCAAGGCTCCCGGCAATCAGATTTCCGTATTTGAAGAGGCCGAGCACGCCCAGATTGGCCGCGACCGTAAGGCCAAACCAGGGGCCGGCACGAACCCGCGCGGCGCACCAGAAATTCACCAGGATGGAGCCAGCGAGCAGTGGGAGATCTCGCATGTTTCCAGATGTATAGAAGATGAAGCTCATGCAAAGGAGGAGGATAAGCGCGCCGCGGCCAGAGCCGAGGCGGCCAGCGAGATGAAAACCCGCCCAGGCCAGCGGCAGGAACCCGAAAAGAAAAAGCGGCGTGCCGAAGAGCATGACGGCACAGCTTGCGCACAGGCTTTTTGTTTCGTAAATGAATCAATAAAGCTGCATTCGTTTTGTCATCGAGCGCCCGGGTGCTATAGCGCCTCCGCATCGCCGTGGGCTTCACCGCATTGGGCTTTTCCAGGCTCTTCGCCGATGCGACGTGAGACGGAGCCGAAGTGACCGACGATCTGCCCATGAACCCCGCCCTGCTTCCGGCAGGCCTGCGCGATCTCCTGCCGCCTGCGGCCGAGATCGAGGCCCGATCGATCGAAGCGATGATGGAGGTCTTTGCCACTCACGGCTATCAGCGGGTGAAGCCGCCACTGGTGGAGTTCGAGCACAGCCTGCTCGCGGGCTCGGGTGCGGCCGTCTCTGAGCAGACGTTTCGCCTCATGGATCCGGACAGCCAGCGCATGCTGGGCCTGCGCGCGGATACGACCCCGCAGGTCGCCCGCATCGCCAACACCCGGCTCGCCGCCGCGCCGCGCCCGCTCCGGCTTTCCTATGCCGAGCACTGCCTGCGCGTCCGCGGCAGCCAGCTTGCCCCAGACCGGCAGATCGCCCAGGCGGGCATCGAACTGATCGGCTCCGACTCCCCCGGGGCCGACGCCGAGATCATCTTGACGGGTGCCGAGGCGCTCGCGTCGCTCGGCCTCACCGAGGTCAGCTTCGACCTCGCCATGCCGACCATGGCAGGCACGCTGCTGGACGGCGCTGACTTCAAGCCCGAGCACCGTGCCGCCCTGGCCCATGCGCTGGACCGCAAGGACGCGGCAGCCGTAAGCCGGCTCGGCGGAGCCATCGCCGACGTGCTGACGCGCCTGTTGCTGGCCGCCGGGGAAGCGACGCCTGCGCTCGCCGTGCTGGCGGAGGTGGAGCTTCCGCCCGAGGCCCGGGCGCTCGCCGACCGGCTCGTCGCCGTCGTCGCCGCGATTCGCGCGCGGGCACCGGCCCTGCGCCTCACCATCGACCCGCTGGAATTCCGTGGTCTGCGTTACCACACGGGCCCCTGCGTCACGGTTTATGCCCTGGGGCACCAGCAGGAACTGGGCCGTGGTGGCCGCTATGTCAGCGGCGAGCGGGAACCGGCGACCGGTTTGACGCTGTTTCCTGATGCGATCCTGGAGGCGGCGCGCACGCCGCCTCTGCGCCCGCGCCTTTATGTCCCGGCCGGCACCGATGCCAGTGTCGCCGCCCGCTTCCGCGCCGAAGGCTATGCGACCGTTGCCGCCCTCGGCGATGAGAAGGACCCCCCGGAGGCCGAGGCGCGGCGCCTCGCCTGCACCCATCTCCTGACAGACGGCGCCGCGGCGCCGCTTTCCTGACCTTATAAGAAGACGATTCGGAGTACCCGCTCATGGCGAATGTCGCGATCATCGGCGCCCAATGGGGCGATGAGGGCAAGGGCAAGGTTGTCGACTGGCTCGCCAGCCGCGCCGATGTCGTCGTGCGCTTCCAGGGCGGCCATAATGCCGGCCATACGCTGGTAGTGGGTGAGCAGGTCTACAAGCTCTCGCTGCTGCCGAGCGGACTGGTGCGCGGCAAGCTCGGGGTCATCGGCAACGGCGTGGTCGTGGACCCCGAGGCCCTGCTCTCCGAGATGGCGCGCCTCCAGGCCCAGGGCCTGGCCATCACACCCGAAACCCTGCGTATCGCCGAAAACGCACCGCTGATCCTGCCGCTGCACGGCGCGATCGACCGGGCGCGCGAGGCCGCGCGCGGCGAGCACAAGATCGGCACCACCGGGCGCGGCATCGGCCCGGCTTACGAAGACAAGGTGGCGCGTCGCGCCATCCGGCTCTGCGATCTCGCCGAACCGGAGACCCTCTCCCACAAGCTCGACGAACTGCTGCTGCACCACAATACCCTGCTCATCGGCCTCGGCGCCGCGCCCTTCGAGAAGCAGGCGCTGCTTGACCGGCTGCTGGAACTCGCCCCCCTGCTGCTGCCCTTCGCCGAACCGGTCTGGGAGTTGCTGGACGAGGCGCGCCGCGCCGGCCGCCGCATCCTGTTCGAGGGCGCCCAGGCGGTGATGCTGGATGTCGACCACGGCACCTATCCCTTCGTGACCAGCAGCAATACGGTGGCAGCGACAGCGGCTTCCGGCGCCGGTGTCGGCCCCTCCGTCGTCGGCATGGTCCTCGGCATCGCCAAGGCGTACACGACGCGCGTGGGTTCCGGCCCCTTCCCGACCGAGCTTTTCGACGAGACCGGCCGGCTGTTGGGCGAGCGCGGGCATGAATTCGGCACCGTGACCGGCCGCCCGCGGCGCTGCGGCTGGTTCGACGCCGTCATGGTGCGCCAGGCCGTGAAGGTCGGCGGCATCCAGGGCCTGGCGCTCACCAAGCTCGACGTGCTGGACGGATTCGCCGAACTCAAGATCTGCACGGGCTATGAGATCGACGGCCAGCCGTTCCGCCATCTGCCAGCCGCGATGGGCGCGCAGGCCCGCGCGACGCCCGTCTATGAAACGATGGAAGGCTGGCAGGATTCAACGCGCGGTGCGCGCTCCTATGCCGATCTGCCGGCGCAGGCGATCAAATATGTTCGCCGAATCGAAGAGCTGGTGGAATGCCCGGTGACGCTGCTCTCGACCAGCCCGGAGCGTGACGACACCATTCTGATGAAGGACCCGTTCGAGGGCTAATGCCTGCCCCTAGACCCGCGGGCTGGTCCCGCGGGTCTAGGGGTCCATCAGCCGGAAGTGAACACGAAAAGGGCGGAGGGTGCATCACCATCCGCCCTTTTCGTCGGTCATGCAGAAGCCGCGCCGCACCCCGAAGGGCGCGGCCGGGGCCATGGCTGACTTAGCCCTGGCGCGCCTTCATGCGCGGGTTCTTCTTATTGATGACATAGACGCGGCCGCGACGGCGAACGACGCGGCAGTTCTTGTCGCGGGTCTTCGCGGAACGGAGGGAGTTACGCACCTTCATAGTTCAGGCCCGATCTTGGCAAAGCCGGAACCACAACAGGCGGCCCGGGCTTGAGTTGCATATAAAAAGGACAAGGCCGGTCGCCCGGCCCTGTCGCGGTGAGCGGTGCATAAGGAGCGCGGCTCCGGCTGTCAATCAATCCCCATCGATTCTGCCCCTCATGAACGGCGAAGGAGCCTTGCACGCCGCTGGTCCGGCGGCCGCTTCGGGCCGAGCGAGGCATTCATCGCTCGCGCTTTCGTGACGGCAGCACAAGCGCTTTGCCTCCCGGCGCGGCCCCGTCGGACCCGGGAGATTCGCTTGCCCAGGGGCGGCAAACATGCCAGTTCAGACAGGTTCCTTCATTCTAAGGTAGGATTGTGATGCGTCTGCTGATTACGGGTGGCTGTGGCTTTATCGGGTCTGCGGTGGTCCGCCACGTGATCCGCAACACGGATCATTCCGTCATCAATGTCGACGCCATGACCTATGCGGCGTCGGAAGAAGCGCTGGAAGAGGCGCGCACGGACCCGCGCCATGAGCTGATCCGCGCCGACATCGCGGATGCCGCGGCCATGAAGGAGATTTTTGAGAGCCGCCAGCCTGATGCGGTGATGCATCTTGCCGCTGAAAGCCATGTCGACCGTTCGATCGACGGACCGGGCGACTTCATGCGCACCAATATCATGGGCACGTTCACCCTGCTGGAGGCCGTGCGCGGCTATTACGGTACGCTGACGGGCGAGAAGAAGGATGGTTTTCGCTTCCATCATGTCTCGACCGATGAGGTCTTCGGCGCTCTGGAAGAGAATGATCCGCCCTTCAGCGAGACCACGCCCTATGATCCGCGCAGCCCCTATTCGGCGTCCAAGGCCGCTTCCGACCATCTGGTCCGTTCCTGGAACCATACCTACGGCCTGCCGACCTTCGTCTCCAACACGACGAACAATTACGGCATCTGGCATTTCCCCGAGAAGCTGATCCCGCTCGTCATCCTCAACGCCCTCGAAGGGAAGACCCTGCCGGTCTATGGCGACGGGTCGAACAAGCGGGACTGGCTCTTCGTCGAAGATCATGCGGAAGCGCTGGTGAAGGTGCTGCTCCAGGGCAAGCCGG
>NZ_DATJJK010000287.1:0-10144 GCF_035492295.1 Acidisoma sp.
GGCCATGCCTTCGTCCTCGGCCTTGTGCGCCAGCATCGGGCCCACGCGCACGTCTCCGATGGCATAGATGCCGGGCACGTTTGTCGCGTAATGCGCGTCGGTTGCGACGCGGCCGCGCTCGTCGAGCGCGACGCCGGCGTCCGCCAGGCCCAGCCCGTCCACGAAGACTCGCCGTCCGATGGCGAGCAGCACGACATCCGCCTCCACCGTCTCAGCCGCGCCGCCCTTCGCAGGCTCCATCGTCAGCGCCACGCCGCGGTCGGTTGTTTCCGCCTTGGTGACCTTGGAGCCAAGCTTGAAGGTGAAACCTTGCTTCTCGAGGATGCGCTGGAAATCGCGCGCGACATCGGCGTCCAGCGTCGGCACGATGCGGTCGAGGAATTCAATCACCGTCACCTCGGCACCGAGCCGGCGCCAGACGCTGCCGAGCTCGAGCCCGATCACCCCGGCGCCGATCACGACCATGTGCTTCGGCACTTCGCCGAGTTCCAACGCGCCGGTCGAGGTCACGACCCGCTTTTCGTCCACCGTGACACCCGGCAGCGGCATGCTCTCGCTGCCCGTCGCGATGACGATGGCCTTCGTTCCGTATTCCTTGCCGGCGACGGAGACGCGGCCCTGCCCAAGAATTTTGCCTTCGCCCTTCAGCCAGGTGACCTTGTTCTTGCGGAAGAGGAATTCGACGCCCTTGGTATTGGCCTCAACCACTTCGAGCTTGCGCGCCATCATGCGGTCGAGATCGAGCTTCACGCTGTCGATCAGGATGCCGTGGTCCTTGAAGCTTTCGGCCGCCTCATGAAAATTCTCGGAGGATTGCAGCAGCGCCTTGGAGGGGATGCAGCCGATATTGAGACAGGTGCCGCCCAGGGTTTCGCGCTTTTCGACACAGGCGACCTTCAGGCCGAGTTGGGCGGCGCGGATGGCGCAGACATAGCCGCCAGGGCCGGAGCCAATGACGATCAGGTCGAAAGCTTCGCTCATGTTCTTTCTCCAGGGTGCCGGCGGGGAAGGGGATTGCGCGGCACATCCGCAGTCGGACGGGGCGCGGCAGGCAGCCGCGCAAAAGCAAGCGGGGCGGCGATGCCGCCGCCCCGTTGTCGGGTGATCAGAGGCCGAGGAGCAGGCGGCGCGGGTCTTCGATCGATTCCTTGACGCGCACGAGGAATGAAACCGCTTCCTTGCCGTCGATAATGCGGTGGTCGTAGGTCAGCGCGATGTACATCATCGGCCGGATTTCGACCTTGCCAGCGATCGCGACCGGCCGCTCCTGGATCTTGTGCATGCCCAGAATGGCGGCCTGCGGGGGGTTGATGATCGGCGTCGACATCAGTGAACCATAGACGCCGCCATTGGTGATGCTGAAAGTGCCGCCGGTCAGCTCTTCCAACTTCAGCTGCCCGTCACGGGCACGTCTGCCGAAGCTCGCAATCGCGCCCTCGATTTCGGCGAAACCCATCTGGTCGACATCGCGCACCACGGGAACCACGAGGCCGTTCGGGCCGCCCACCGCGATGCCCATATGGACGTAGTTTTTGTAGACGATGTCATCGCCGTCGATCTCGGCATTGACGGCGGGGAATTCCTTCAGCCCGGCGACGCAGGCGCGGACGAAGAAGGACATGAAGCCGAGGCGGACGCCGCCATTCTTCTTCTCGAAGACTTCCTTGTACTGAGACCGCAGCGCCATCGCCGCCGACATGTCCACCTCGTTGAAGGTGGTGAGCATGGCGGCGGTGTTCTGCGCTTCCTTCAGCCGGTTGGCGATGGTGCGGCGCAGCCGCGTCATCTTCACGCGCTCGTCGCGCGGTTCGTCCTGGCGGGAGGACTTGGCCGCAACCGCAGGGGCCGCCTTGGCCGGCGCGGCCGGCTGAGGCTTGGAGAGAAAGTCCAAAACGTCCCCCTTGGTGATGCGGCCGTCCTTGCCGGTCCCGGCGCCGATGTCGGAGCCGGAGAGGCCGGCCTCGGCCATGCGCTTCTGGGCGGCGGGGAAGGCTTCCAGCGCCACCGAAGCTGGTCGGGCGACGGGGCCGGAGGCCGGCGGCGGCGGGTTCACGCCGGCATCGGGCTTGGCTGCGGGCTTGGGTGCCGGGGCGGCACCAGCGCCGGTCGCGATGACGCCGAGCACGGCACCGACCTCGACCTCGCTGCCGTCTTTCACCGTGATGGTGGACAGCCTGCCGGCGGCCGGGGCGTTCACCTCGACCGAGACCTTGTCCGTCTCGAGTTCGAGCAGTGGCTCGTCGGCGGCGACGGCCTCGCCTTCCTGCTTCAGCCAGCGGGACACGGTGGCACTCGTCACGCTCTCGCCGAGCGTCGGCACGACGATGTTGATCGAAGTGCCAGCGGCGGCGGGAGCCGTCGCCGGCTCGGGGGAGGAGGCGGCCGCCTTCGGCGCCTTGGGTGAGGCGGCCTTGCGGGCGCCCCCGGCTTCGGCGATTTCGCCCAGCACGGCGCCGACTTCAACCTCGGCCCCGTCCTTCTGCAGGATCGGCCCAAGCGTGCCGGCGGAAGGTGCATTGACCTCCACGGTCACCTTGTCGGTCTCGAGCTCGACCAGGGGCTCATCCGCGGCGACCGTGTCGCCCTCCTGCTTGAGCCACCGGGCAATGGTGGCGGAGGTCACGCTCTCACCAAGCGTAGGAACCTTGATCTCGGTCGGCATCGTCGCTCCTGATCGGACTGACTAAGGTATCGGATTAGGCTATTGCAGAGCGGCGGAGACGAGCGCCGCCTGCTCCTGGGCGTAGGTCTTGGCGGAACCCGTGGCAGGGCTTGCCGCTTCCCCGCGCCCGATATAGCGCGGACGCTTGGACGCTGCGTCGATGGCGACCAGAACCCGCTCCAGCCGGCGATCGACGAAGGTCCAGGCGCCCATGTTTTCGGGCTCTTCCTGGCACCACACGACCTCGGCATTCGGATAGGACTGCAGCACGGTGCGCAGACCCATGGCCGGGAAGGGGTAGATCTGCTCAAGGCGGACCAGCGCCACGTCCTGGATGTTCTGTTCGCGCCGGGCTGCCAGAAGATCGTAATAGACCTTGCCGGAAGAGATGACGACGCGGCGGACACGCTCGTGCGCCACCAACTCGTCGATCTCGCCGATGACCTTGCGGAAGCTCGTGCCTTCGGCCATTTCGCTCAGCGGAGACACTGCCAGCTTGTGTCGCAGCAGGCTCTTCGGCGTCATGATGACGAGCGGCTTGCGGTAGTTCCGCTTCAGCTGACGCCGCAGGGAATGGAAGTAGTTGCCCGGCGTCGTGATGTTGCAGACCTGCATGTTGTTCTCGGCGCAGAGCTGCAGATAGCGTTCCAGGCGGGCGGAGGAATGCTCCGGACCCTGGCCTTCCTGGCCATGCGGCAGCAGCAGTGTCAGGCCAGACATGCGCAGCCACTTGGTTTCGCCGCTGGAGATGAATTGGTCGATCACCGCTTGCGCGCCGTTTGCGAAATCGCCGAACTGGGCTTCCCACAGCACCAGCGTGCGCGGATCGGCGACGCTGTAGCCGTATTCGAAGCCAAGCACGCCGACCTCGGAAAGCAGCGAGTTGTAGACCTCGATCTTTGCCTGGCCGCTGCGGATGTTGTTGAGCGGCGTGTATTCGTTCTGGTTGCTCTGGTCGATCAGCACCGCATGGCGCTGGCTGAAGGTGCCGCGCTGGCAATCCTCACCCGACAGACGCACGCGATGGCCATCGAGCAGGAGCGTGCCGTAGCCGAGTGCCTCGCCGGTTGCCCAGTCGATCCCCTCGCCGCTGTCGATGGCGACCTTCTTGGCTTCGAGCTGGCGGGCGATCTTCGGATTGACGTTGAAGTCCGTCGGCACGCGGGAGATTGCGGCGCCAACTTCGCGCAGCGTCTCGAGCGGTACGCCGGTCTTTTCTTCCTGCCGGGTTTCGTCATCCTCGCCGCGGTTGAGGCCGGCCCACTTGCCTTCCAGCCAGTCGGCCTTGTTCGGGCGATAGGATTTCGCGGCCTGGAAGGACTCCTCAAGGCGGGCGGTGAATTGGTCCCAGACGTCCTGGGCCGCTTCGGCGTCCATCACGCCCTCGGCCACCAGCTTTTCGGCATAGAGGGTGCGGGTCGTCTTCAACTGGCCGATCGCGCGATACATGATCGGCTGGGTGAAGGCGGGCTCGTCGGATTCGTTATGGCCGTGGCGGCGGTAGCAGACGATGTCGATCACCACGTCGCAGCCGAATTCCTGGCGGAACTCGGTGAGCAGCTTGGACGCGAAATAGACCGCCTCCGGATCGTCGCCATTCACATGGACGATGGGGGACTGCACCGACTTCGCGACGTCCGTGCAGTAGAGGCCCGAATAGGCATGGGCCGGCACCGTCGTGAAGCCGATCTGGTTGTTGGTGATAACATGCACCGTGCCGCCGGTGCGGTAGCCGATGAGCTGGCTCATGGCGAGTGTCTCATAGACGATGCCCTGACCGGCGAAGGCGGCGTCGCCATGCAGCAGAATGCCCATGACGGAGTGGCGGCCGCGGGTGTCCCCGGCCTCGTCCTGGCGGGCGCGCACCTTGCCGACGACGACCGGGTCCACAACCTCTAGATGCGAGGGGTTGGGCTGCAGCGAGAGATGCACCTTACGGCCCGCGATCTCGACGTCGGTGGAGGTGCCGAGATGGTATTTAACGTCGCCCGACCCCTGAACGTCGTCCGGCTTCGGGCTCATGCCGCCGAATTCGCTGAAGACCGCAGTGAAGGGCTTCTTGACGATGTTGACGAGGGTGTTCAGGCGTCCGCGATGGGCCATGCCGATCGCCACCTCGCCCACGCCCGCCTGGGCCGCGGTGCGGATGATCGTGTGCAGCGCGGGGATGGTCGATTCACCGCCTTCCAGGCCGAAGCGCTTGGTGCCGACAAAACGCTTCTGGCAGAAAACCTCGAAAGCCTCAGCCTCGGTCAGTTCCAGCAGCAGCTGCGTCTTGCAGCCGCCCTCCAGCTGATCGCGCCAGGCGACGCCCTCGATCCGGCGTTGCAACCAGTCCTTCTGGCGCACGTCCTGGATATGCATGAACTCGATGCCGATGGTGCCGCAATAGGTCTCCTCGAGCACCGTCATGATTTCGCGCAGCGTCGCGGTCTCGCGGCCGAGCATATTGTCGATGAAGATCGGCTTGTCGTAGTCGGCGGCGGTGAAGCCGTAGGTCGCGGGATCAAGCTCGGGATGGTGGCGCGGCGCCTGCTGGCGGAGCGGGTCGAGCTTCGCGCTGAGATGACCGCGCACGCGATAGGCGCGGATCAACATCAAGGCGCGGATCGAATTGATTGTGTCTTCATGGGCGTGGGTGGCGGCCGCCGCCCGCGCCATGGGAACGCCCGGGCCGGTTTGGGCGGAGGGGACGGCGCCGGCCTTGCCATCGGCGGGTGCCTTCTTGGGCGCAGCGGCCTCAGGCTCGATCTCCCACTGCCTGGGCGCCCAGGAGGCGCCCGAAGCGTCCGTCAGGACCGACCGCGCTTCGTCATTCAGCGCTTCGAAGAGGGTTGCGAAGCTTGGATCAACCGATGCCGGGTCGCGCACCCAGCGGGCATAGAGATCGGCGATGAAGGCTGCATTGGCACCGTTGAAGGCCGTTGCGAGAATATCGACGCCTGGCATGGGGGCTCCGTTGAATACAGTCCCGCCCGGACCGGGCGGGGCCGCCGCTGTCTGGCAAGTGCTATAAGCCGCGGCGCCCTTCAAAAATAGTGTGCGCACGTTGATTAGGAGACATCACAGTCAAACTCCTGGGTTGCCTCTCGCGCATGGTGATGCCCTGCTCCAGCCGTATTTCGCAGAGCAGGACATTTGTTCACCTCAACTAACCACCGAGCGCCTTGATCATCGTGCTGCCGAGCGAGGCCGGGCTATCGGCGACGTGAATACCGGCATCCCGCATCGCCTCGGTCTTGGCGGCGGCGGTGTCGCGGCCGCCGGAAATGACGGCGCCCGCATGGCCCATACGCCGGCCCGGAGGGGCGGTCGCACCGGCGATGAAGCCCACCACCGGCTTCCTGGTGCCGCTGTGCTTGATGAAGTCGGCTGCCACCACTTCGCTCTGGCCGCCGATCTCGCCGATCATGATCAGCGCCTCGGTTTCGTCGTCCTTGAGGAACATCTCGATGACTTCGAGGAAGTCGAGGCCCTTCACCGGGTCGCCGCCGATGCCGACGCAGGTGCTCTGGCCGAGGCCGGCCGCCGTGGTCTGGGCCACCGCCTCGTAGGTCAATGTGCCGGAACGGCTGACGATGCCGATCTTGCCCCGCCGGTGAATATGGCCCGGCATGATGCCGATCTTGCAGGCATCGGGGGTGATGACGCCGGGGCAGTTCGGCCCCACCAGGATCGACTTGGAGCCTTCGAGCGCGCGGTGCACCTTAATCATGTCCAGCACCGGAATGCCTTCGGTAATGCAGACGATGAGCGGCATCTCGGCGTCGATCGCTTCCAGGATCGAATCGGCCGCAAACGGCGGCGGCACATAGATCGCGCTGGCCGTCGCGCCGGTCTTTTCCCGCGCTTCGCGCACCGTGTCGAAGACCGGCAGGTCGATATGGACGGAGCCGCCCTTGCCAGGCGTCACGCCACCCATGACCTTGGTGCCGTAGGCGATCGCCTGCTCGGAATGGAAGGTGCCCTGCGCCCCGGTGAAGCCCTGGGTGATGACGCGGGTGTTGCTGTCGACGAGGATGGCCATGTTATGCGGCTTCCTTAACGGCGCGGACCACCTTCTCGGCGGCATCCGCAAGATTGTCGGCCGCGATGATCGGCAGGCCGGACTTCGCCATGATTTCCTTGCCCAGGGCGACGTTCGTGCCCTCGAGCCGCACGACGAGCGGAACGGTGAGCGACACCTCGCGGGCCGCCGCGATCACGCCTTCGGCGATGACGTCGCAGCGCATGATGCCGCCGAAGATGTTCACCAGAATCCCCTCCACATTCGGGTCGGAGAGGATAATCTTGAAGGCGGCGGTCACGCGCTCCTTGGTGGCGCCGCCGCCGACGTCGAGGAAGTTTGCAGGCTCGCCGCCATAGAGCTTGATGATGTCCATCGTCGCCATGGCAAGGCCGGCGCCGTTCACCATGCAGCCGATGGTGCCGTCCAGCGCCACGTAGGAGAGGCTGTACTTGTTCGCCTCCAGCTCCTTCGGGTCTTCCTCGGCCTCGTCGCGCAGGCCTTCCAGGTCGGGATGGCGGAAGAGGGCGTTGTCGTCGAAGCTCACCTTGGCGTCGAGCGCCACGACCTCGCCGGCCTTGGTCACGACCAGCGGGTTGATTTCGACGATGGCGCAGTCGAGATCGACGAAGGCTTTGTACATCGCCAGCACAAATTTCGTGAAGGCGCCCACCTGCTTGCCGGAAAGGCCGAGGCCGAAGGCAAGGCCGCGCGCATGGAAGGGCGAGATGCCGGTCGCCGGGTCGATCGCCGTGCGCAGGATCTTCTCGGGGTTGTGCTCGGCAACCTCCTCGATCTCCATGCCGCCTTCGGTGGAGGCCATGACCACGATGCGCGAGGTGGCGCGGTCGACGAGGAGCGAGAGGTAGAGCTCGCGGGCGATATCGCAGCCGGCCTCGATATAGACGCGGTTGACGGTCTTGCCGGCCGGGCCGGTCTGCTTCGTCACCAGCGTGTGGCCCAGCATGGCGGCCGCTGCTTCACGGACTTCCTCGATGGACTTCGCGAGGCGGACACCCCCCTTGCCGTTCGGATCATCGGCGAAGCGGCCGGCGCCGCGGCCACCGGCATGGATCTGCGACTTAACGACGTAGATCGGCCCCGGAAGCTTATCGGCGGCCGAGGCCGCCTCATCAGGGGTCCAGGCCACGTAGCCATCGAGCACGGCCACGCCTGCGGCCTTCAGGAGCTCTTTGGCCTGGTATTCATGGATGTTCATGAGGTTCAGCCCACCAGTTGCTTGGATGCTTCGATCACGCTGCGGACGGCGCTGCAGGATCGCGCGAAGGCGGTCCTCTCGGCGTCATTCAGCTTGATCTCGACGATGCGCTCCACGCCGCGCGCCCCGATCACCACGGGAACGCCGACATAGAGGTCATGGATGCCATATTGCCCGGTCAAGTAAGCGGCACAGGGTAGCACGCGCTTCTTATCGCGGAGATAACTCTCCACCATGGCGACGGCGGAAGCGGCGGGCGCATAGAAGGCGCTGCCGCGTTCCAGGAGTTTCACGATTTCACCGCCGCCATGCGCGGTGCGGCTCACGATGGCGTCGATCCGTTCCTGGGTCGTCCATCCCATCTCGATGAGATCGGGAACTGGAATGCCAGCGACGGTGGAGTAACGCACCAGCGGCACCATGGCGTCGCCGTGCCCGCCGAGCACGAAGGCGGTCACATCTTCCACCGAGACGTCGAATTCCTGAGCCAGGAAGAGGCGGAAACGGGCGCTGTCCAGCACCCCCGCCATGCCGACCACGCGCTCGGGGGGCAGGCCGGATTTCTGCTGCATCACCCATACCATCGCGTCGAGCGGGTTGGTGATGACGATCACGAAAGCGTCTGGAGCGTGCTGTCGGATACCCTCCGCCACCTGGGCGATGACACCGGCATTCCGGGCCACCAGATCGTCGCGGGACATGCCCGGCATGCGCGGATATCCGGCGGTGACGATCACCACATCCGCGCCGGCGATCATTGCGTAGTCTGAGCCGCCCACCAGCGTCGCGTCGAAACCGTCCACCGGGCTGGACTGCATGATGTCAAGCGCCTTGCCCACCGCGACCCCGCCGAAGACGTCGAACAGCGCGACATCGCCCAGTTCCTTCAGGCCGATCAGATGGGCGAGGGTTCCACCGATATTGCCGGCGCCGATCAGGGCGATCTTGTTCCGGGCCATGAGGGTCCTTCCACGGATGAGTACGGGAGGCGGACGGAGAACAGCCGAAGCCCCTCGAAATCGGGGCAAAGGCCAGGAAGTCCGCCCGTGCTAGCTCAAGTGTTGCAGTGCGGCAAGCAGGGTTTGCCCGCCTCGGTCCTGGATTTTCCTGCGGGTCTGCACTGCCGGGAGTGCGGGACTGTCATCACCCGATTAGAAACCAGAGGCGAAAAAGCACGGTCTGCATGAAGGTGTTGCGAAGGAAACCGGGAATCGCCAGCGCCCGTAGGCGGAGGATGGCGCCGCCGGCGAGGCCGCGGGCGATGGTGTCGAGTTGCGCGCGCACGTCAGGGGCGAAGCTTTCGGCATTCTCCTGCAGTGCTGCTACATTTTTCCGGAACACAGACATAAATGCGGACGGTCCTCTTTGCATTGCAGCGAGGGCGCGGCGCGGCGCGGAGGAGGGAGCGCCGACAACGTTCGCCGCATGCTGGCGATACAGGATGACCGGCTGTTCATCGCGCAGGATCGCCCCGCCCGCGGCCGAGACCAGGATGTAGCACCACCAGTCGTGCCAGCCCTCGCGCGGCGGCAGGCTTGCCGCGACCAGCCGGATCGCCGGCCGGTTCAGGGCCACGGTGCAGCCGGTCGCGATGTTTTGGGTGAGGCAGGCGGGGAAGCCTGCAGGCCCGGCGAGGGAGGCGGAGAGGCCGATCTGGCGCAGGTCGTCATCCACCAGGCGCTGGCGGGCGCAGTACAGGGCGGGCTTGTCCAGCGGTGTCTCGTTCAGCGCCGCCAGCGCGCGGGCGAGTTTTTCTGGCAGCCAGACATCATCCTGATCGGCGAAGGCGATGGTCGCCGCGCCCAGATTTTCCGCCGCGCGGAGCAGGGCCATGAAGCTGCTGACAACGCCCTGATTGCCGGCGGGCTCGGCCACCGCCCGGAAGTGCGTGGGATGGGCGGCACCCCATGCGGTCATGAGGGGAACTGTCCTGTCCGAGGATCCGTCGTCCCGCCACAGCAGAAGCCAGTCCCGTTCGGTTTGGGCGAGCAGGCTTTCCAGGAAGGGCGGGAGGTAGGGCGCGCCGTTAAAGGTCGAGAGCAGGATGGCGCAGCGCGGCATCCTGTACAGAGCCAAGGCGCCTCAGCCCTGCGGCCCCAGCAGCCGGTCGACGGTCCGGGCCAGGCTCGCGCGCCAATCGGGCAGCGTCACGCCAAAGGTCTCGCGCAGCTTGGTGTTGTCCAGGCGGGAATCGGCCGGGCGCTTCGCGGGTGTCGGCCAGTCGGCGGTTGCGATGGCTTCGACCTCGGGGAAGGGG
>NZ_DATJJK010000288.1:0-6180 GCF_035492295.1 Acidisoma sp.
AAATTATGCGCTTGGCCGGCCGGCCGGCCGCCCAAATCCTCTGGCATGCCTCTTGCTGCGTTGCTGGGCATAATCAGCCGCGAGGGACCCCGACCATGATGCGTAAGCGTTTTCTGGGTGGCGTGCTTGGCCTTGGATTGACGATGCTGGCGGGGCTTGCTGGCGCACAGGCGGCAACGCCATTGCGCATCGGCTATAGCGATTGGCCGGGCTGGATCGCCTGGCAGGTCGCCATCGACAAGGGCTGGTTTAAGCAGGCCGGTGTCGACGTCGATTTCCAGTGGTTTGACTATTCGGCCTCGATGGATGCCTTCAATGCCGGCAAGCTCGATGCCGACTGCATGACCAATGGCGATACGCTGGTCAATGCGTCCAGCGGCATCAAGAGCATCATGATCATGCTGACCGACTACTCGGACGGTAATGACATGATCGTGGCCAAGCCGCCCTATCGCACGCTGCAATCTCTTAAGGGTCAGAAGATCGGCATCGAGGTCGGGCTGGTCGAGCATTTGCTGCTGCTCTACGGGCTCAAGCAGGATGGCATGTCGGAGCAGGACGTGACGCTGGTGAATGCCAAGACCAATGAGACGCCGCAGGTGCTCGCCTCCGGAGCGGTCGCGGCCATCGGTGCCTGGCAGCCCAATGCCGGCATGGCGATGAAGATGGTGCCCGGCGCCCGGCCCGTGTACACCTCGGCCAATGCGCCAGGGCTGATCTATGACGTGCTTGCTGTCAGCCCGGTCAGCCTGAAGGACCGGCGTGCCGATTGGATGAAAGTGATCGAGGTCTGGAACAAAACCGTCGCCTACATCAATGATCCCAAGACGCAGGCCGATGCGGTCGCCATCATGGCGCGGCGCGTGGGCCTGACGCCGGAACAGTATCTGCCGCTGCTCAAGGGCACGCATCTGATCGATGTCGCCGAGGCCAAGAAGGTCTTCCAGAAGGGCTCGGGGCTGAACTCCCTGTACGGTTCTTCCAAGATTTCTGATGATTTCAACGTCAAAAACAGCGTTTACAAGTCGCCGCAGGATATCGATGGTGAGATCGATCCCTCACTGACCGAGGCACAACCCTAAGCATTCCGGGATGCGTCTCTCCGATTGGCTGACGGTGGGCGCGCGGCTTTCTGCCCGTGCCCGCCTCTGGCTTGGCATTCTTTCGTTCATTCTGCCGCTGGGCCTCTGGTGCGTGGTGAGCTATGTGCCGGCGGTCTGGCACCCCTATGTCAGCGTGACCGATCCCGGCAGCGTGGATTATTTTCAGCCCGGCATGCTGGTGGACCATACGACCTTCCGAGATGAGGTGCAGAATGCAGAGAAGGCCCGCAAGCCAATCCCGCACGGCGTGCCCTCCAATCCGGTCTATCTACCGGCACCGGATCAGGTGCTCACTGCCTTCTATGAGGCTTTCACCACGCCGCCGCCGACGCGGGACGGCGAATGGCTGCATGAGGCGCTGTGGCATTCCATCCAGATCATCTTCTGGGGATTCATCATCTCCTCGATCTTCGGCGTGCCCTTAGGCATTCTCTGTGGCGCCTATCCGCCCATGGCCCGCCTGTCGGAGCCTTTCGTCGAATTCTTCCGCTATCTGCCGGCTCCGGCCTTCGGCGCGCTGGCCGTTTCCATCCTCGGCATCTATGACGGACCGAAGATCGCCATCATTGTCATAGGCACCTTCTTCCAACAGGTGCTGATCATCGCCAATACCACGCGCAAGCTCGATTTCAGCCTCGTGGAAGCCGCGATGACGCTGGGCACCAGACGGCTCAAAATGCTGACCCGCGTGGTCATTCCCGCGATCCTGCCCGACTTGTATCGCGACCAGCGTATCCTGCTCGGCTGGGCCTGGACCTATCTGATCGTCGCCGAGCTGATCGGCACGACGTCGGGCATCACCTGGTTCATCACCCAACAAGCGCGCTATCAGCACTTTGCCAATGTCTATGCAGGCATCGCCATGATCGGCATCATCGGTCTTGGCACCGATATCGTGCTGGCGCTGATCGCCCGAAGGCTCTTTCCCTGGGACAAGGCTGCCGCATGAGCGATGCACTGCCATCCTATCTTGAGCAAAGCGAGGCGGTGCGCGCGCGCTTTCGGCGGCTTCATGCGCGGGACGTGATCCTGTCCGTTCGGGATCTGGGCAAGACCTTTCGTAGCCGGGAGCGCGAGACGGAGGCGCTGCGCGGCATTTCCTTCGACGCGCACCGGCGTGAATTCCTCTGCGTCGTTGGCGCCTCGGGCTGCGGCAAATCGACGTTGCTGCGCATCCTCGCGGGTCTCGATGAGCAGACAGGCGGCGATGTTCTCCTCTCGGGCAAGCCCGTGCGCGGCCCCGGCGCCGATCGTGGCATGGTGTTTCAGGGCTATACGCTCTTCCCCTGGCTGACAGTGAAACGCAACGTCATGTTTGGGCTGGAGATGAACGGCCACGGCAAGAATGAGGCCGAGCGCGAGGCGCTGCAATGGCTCGATCTCATCGGTCTTGGCAAGTTCGCGAATGCCTATCCGCATCAGCTGTCGGGCGGCATGAAGCAGCGCGTGGCGATTGCCCGGGCACTTGCCAATCAGCCACGCATCTTGCTGATGGATGAGCCCTTCGGCGCGTTGGATGCGCAGACCCGCGCCCGTATGCAGACCTATCTGATCGAGATTTGGCGCAAGATCGACATTACCATCGTCTTCATAACCCATGATTTGGACGAGGCGGTGCTGCTGGCGGACCGTATTCTCGTGCTCAAGCCCCACCCGGGGGAGGTGCAGGAGATGATCGAGGTGCCGGTGCCCCGCCCGCGCGGGCCCGGACTGCATCTCAGTCCCGAATTTTTGGCCACCAAAGCACGACTGGAGGAGCTCATCCATCCGGCATCGGATGCCGAGGATGACGGGCTTACGCTCGATCTTCCTCGCCTGGTGCAGGTAGGGGATGACGTCGATTGAAAGGGTGACCTAAGCGCCTCGCAGAGGGATCAGGCCGTGGGCGGGTGCTTAAGACAGCCCCGGAGTTGGACCCCGGTAGCGACCATCTCCCGTTCTTCGTGCCCCGATGGGCGCGTTCACGCTCTCCTTGCAAAGTCGCAGTTGCCGGCTTTGCCGGCTCCTCGACGCAATAATCATGCATTTGTCGCGGCGTGCAGCCTTCGTGCGTGCCAAGCGTCTGATTCCAAAAATTTCCAACAGCTGCCGCGAACGAGTACGATTGTCAAAATCACCACACTCCTTTGGCCAATCTTTACGATATCTTCCATTAAGAGCAGGCTCGCGCGCGATGTCACAAGCCATCTCTGCTTCCACCTTTGCAAGATGGGACCAAGATCGGATGAGTGTGATGGCGATTTCTACAGAGGATTTGGCCGTCGCTGCGAACGCGGCGGTGCCGCGGATCCCGCTGGACCAAGTGAAGAAATGCATGGCTGCGGGCGACGCGCTGATCGTCGACCTGTGCGACGCGAACGAAGTCTGTTTGGCAGCCACTCTGCCCTGGTCGGCAAGGCGCCGAAGGACGTCGGTTACGAGAACGTCCAAAACCTCGACAGTAGCAAGAATGCCGCAGAAGTCGGAATTGAAATCAAATCGGTCTGAATAGTTTCGCAAGACTGAACATAACAAATTTGGGGAACACGTCATGCCATATGTTGGAAGCTGCTTTTGTGGCACCGTCACGTTGGAGGCGACCGGCGATCCGGCAGCCATGGGCTATTGCCACTGCCGATCCTGCCGGTCTTGGTCCGGCGGGCCGGTGAACGCGTTTACTCTCTGGAAACCGGATGCCGTGCGGGTCACCGCGGGCGCCGACAATGTCGCGACGTTCCAGAAGACGCCACTCAGCCAGCGGCAGTACTGCTCGTCCTGCGGGGGCCATCTGATGACTGTTCACCCGACGTTTGGCCTCATCGACGTGTTTGCGGCGACGATCCCGACCTTGGCCTTCGTCCCCGGCGTTCACGTTAACTATGCGGAATCCGTGCTGCCGATGAAGGATGGCTTGCCGAAAATGAAGGACTTCCCGGCCGAGTTGGGTGGTTCAGGCGAGATGATGGCGGAGTAGTTGCACATCGTTGTTATTCGCCCGCTGTCGAGGCGGTAACCGGCCGGGTCATGCGCCGGCCGCGTCCCTGCGAACATCGCAGCTTTAGCCACCCGGCGCGGGCACCAGGCCGTAGCGCAGCATCGTGGCCTCCATGGCGGCCGGATCGGGGGCGCCGCTGGCAAGCAAAGCCGCCATCTCCCGGAAATAGGCGGGTCCGAGCACGCCGGGCGTCAGCATGCACAGGCAGCGCGCTGCCTCCTGGCTGTCATTGCGAAACCCGTGGACGACGCCGCGCCGGATGAACACCGTCTGGCCGGGCGCGAGCGCGATATCCTGGCCATCGATCCGCCAAATGGAGACCCCGCCGAGCCCATAGATGGTTTCGTCCCAGCTCTCATGATGATGCGGGACCGGGACGCGAGCATTCGGCTGCACCGTCATCTCGAAGAGATCGAGACTGCCGTGGCCATCCTCCTGGCTCTGCAGAAAGCGCAGTTCCAGGCCGCCGATTCGAATGATCTCCAGCATGATCGTTCTTTCTTTTGGGCGATGCGGACGCGCATCACCGAGGGGAATTGATACCTCGAAAGCCGGAATACTGCGTCGTTTGCTCGCCCGGGAGTCCTGTTCTGACGGCCTTACGCGACCTGTCAACCCACCCTCACCACAGCCACCCCTTGGCCCTGCCGCACCTCGCGGCCGGGCTTGCAACGGAGTTCCACGACGCGCCCGCGAGCGGGCGAGACGACGCGCATCTCCATCTTCATGGATTCGATGATGGCGATGGTCTCGCCCGCATCGACGATGCTGCCTTCCTCCGCCACCACCTTCCAGACATTGCCGGGGGCCGGAGATTCTACCAGCACGCAGCCTTCCTGCACGGCGCCGGCCACGGCCTCGGGCCCCTGATCGGCGGCCACGAAACTGTCGAGGCCCTGCGCTACCCAGGCCTGCCGCTCGGTTTCGAAGGCCGCCTGCTGGCGCGCACGGGCGGCTGCGATCTCCGGCGCATGGGCGGCGAGCTGCGCGCGATACTCCTTCAGAGAGAACTGCGTTTCCTCGATGTGCACCGGATAGCGCCCATGCGGGAAGGCGGCGCGGGCGTCCAGAAGGTCGTCAGCCGAAACAGAGTGGAAGCGGATCTGGTCGAAGAAGCGCAGCAGGTTGTTGTTCTGAAATTCCGCCGTCCGCTGCCAGCTGTTCCAGACCTGGATGGTGCGGCCAAAAAGCTGGTAACCGCCCGGACCCTCCATGCCGTAGATGCAGAGATAGGCGCCGCCGATACCCACCGCATTTTCCGGCGTCCAAGGCCGGGCCGGGTTGTACTTCGTCGTCACCAGCCGGTGGCGGGGGTCGAGTGGGGTCGCCACCGGTGCGCCGAGATAGACGTCCCCCAAGCCCATCACAAGGTAGCTTGCGTCGAAAATGACCCGCTGCACTGCCTCGATGCTCTCAAGCCCGTTGATACGGCGGATGAACTCGATGTTGCTTGGGCACCACGGGGCATCTGGCCGCACAAGCTCCTGGTAGCGGCGCATGGCAAGCTGAGCCTGATCATCGTTCCAGCTCAGGGGCAAATGCAGGATGCGGCTCGGCAGCACCACATCGCCGCCATCCGGCAGGTCAGGCTCCACGCACCGCACCCAGTCGAGGAGGCGGGGGAGGGTGATGACCGCCGGATCGTAATGAATCTGCAGCGAGCGGATGCCCGGGGTGAGATCGATGATGCCGTCCCGCTTCTCGGCCGCCAGCGCTTCGAAAAGCAGCTGTACCAGCAAGCGTAGCTCAATATCCAGCATCAGCGGGCCGAATTCGATGAGAAGATAGGAATCCCCCGCGATCCGGTAGGTGACCGGCACTGGTCCTTCGCTGCGCGCCAGGATCGGGCTTTCCCCGGCGCCGTCTCCGGGCTTTGCCAGGAAGACGCTTCGCTGCGGCACACGGCGGAAGAGGATTTTGTCGCCCGGGCGCAGCTGGCCCAGCTTCCAGAGCTCGCCCTGGGTCACCACGGCGGGGCAGACGAAGCCACCCAGGCTCGGCCCGTCCGGCCCCAGGATGATCGGCATGTCGCCGGTGAAGTCGATCGCGCCGACGGCATAGGCATTGTCATGGATGTTGGAGGGGTGCAGCCCGGCCTCGCCG
>NZ_DATJJK010000289.1:0-4307 GCF_035492295.1 Acidisoma sp.
CAGCCGCGCGGATTGGCCGAGGCCATTGAAAGACATGTGCGAGGCTGACGCGGGGCCGCTATCGCCCTAGTTTTCGACGGTGGCGTTGAGATAGCCGCGAAATTCATCCGCGCCCGCGAACGAGGTTTGCGTGCCGGGACGGGTGACGGAAAGAGCCGCATAGGCGGCGGCCCTGCACAGCGCCGCTTCGAGCGCGTGGCCAGAGGTCAGGTGAAAGGCGAAGGCGCCGATGAAGGCATCTCCGGCGCCGGTCGTGTCCGTCGCCTCGACCGGAACCGCTGGAATATGCAGCGTGCGGTCCGGCTGGACGAGGAGCACGCCATCTCCCCCGAGCGTCACGATGATTTCCTTCATGCCGCGATCCAGCAGATGGCGTGCCGCCGCCTCCGCCTCTGCCGCAGTCTCTGTCGGCAGATTCGTGAGGATCGCCAGTTCGCTCTGGTTGGGCACGAAATAGTCGACACTCGCGATGCGCTCGACAGCAAGCGCTTCGGTTGCCGGCGCCGGGTTCAGCAGCACGCGGCGGCCGCACCGATGCGCCCAGTCGATGGTCGCATAGACTGTTTCGAGAGGAATTTCCAGTTGCAGCAGAATGAGGTCGCAACTCAACAGGAGATCCGCCGCCGCCTCCACATCCTTCGGCGACACGAGCCCGTTGGCACCCTTGACGATGAGGATGCTGTTCTCGCCATTGGCCGCGACGAAGATGGGAGCGACGCCGGTGGTGGCGCCGGGCGTGGCCAGGACATGGGTTACGTCGACACCATCGGATTGAAGGCTGCGCAGCGTCTCGCGGCCGAAATCATCCGCCCCTACCCGCCCGACCATCGCGACCCTCGCCCCCAGCCGGGCGGCGGCCACCGCCTGGTTGGCCCCTTTGCCGCCACGTCCGACCGCGAAGCGCGCCGCTTCCAGCGTTTCGCCCGCACGGGGCAGGCGGGGGCCATAGGTGATGAGGTCGGTCATGTTGCTGCCGATCACGCCGATGCGCCCGGTCATCAGTTACTCCCCGCCGGCGCATCCAGTTCCGTCGGGTCGAAGTAGACGTGCACCGACTGGAAGCGGCTTCCGGCAATGCGGATGACATTGGCGCCCTTCGATCGGAACAGCGCCCCGCCATGGTCCTTGAAGACCGACCGCCACTCGAAGGCACCGACATCGCCAAGCTCAACCGCGCCCACGATATCAACCTGCAGGCTCGGAAACCGGTCGACACTCGTCTGATAGAACCGCCTGATCTCGTCGTGCCCTACAAGCCGGCCGAGGCCGGGCACGACAAGCTCGGCATCCTCCGCGTAGCAGGTGAGGATCGCCGCGACATCACGCGTGCATTCAATCTGCCAGTAGTTTTCCGCCACTTCTCTTGGTGTCATCGACCGGGTCTCCCATTGCGAACTCTGCCTCGGGCCTGATCGGTTCAGATGAAGTCGCACGTGCGATTCATCTGAACCGTGAATCAGACCCTCATCAATCAGTGACAGCGTGATTCACATGATCACGCTCTAGCCCTTGTAATCGCCGATATACTGCTGGATCGCCGAGACCGAAGCCGGGTCCTGCACATTCTTGGAGGTTACGAGCGTGAACGGAACCGGCGTATCCTTGGCCATTGGCTGACCGCCATTGGTGAAGAGCGTGTGCAGAGCGTCTACCGCCTGCTCACCCATCAACACCGGGCTTTGCAAGACGGAAGCTTTGATGACCCCGGACTTGATATAGCCGATCTCGCCGAGGTCGGCATCGAAGCCGACCACCACGACCTTGTTCTGCAAGTGCATCCGCGCCACCGCTTGCGCAACACCGAGGGCCGAGCGGTCATTCGCGCCGAAGATGACGTTGATCTTCGGATTGCGCTCGAGCAGCGTCGTCGTTTCCTGCAGTGCTGTCTGCGGCACGCCATTGCTAAGCTCAAGGCCGGCGAACTTCATCCCGGGGTAACTGGCCATGCCGGCATGAAACCCGTCATTGCGCTGCCGCCCGGAGCTTGTGCTCAGACTGTAGTCGATGATCGCATACTGGCCCTGGCCGTGGACCATCTTGGCGGCATAATCCGCCGCCGCAGCCGCCGCTTTCGCATTCGGTACTGCGATGAAGGTCGCGGCATCCATCGGCGTCAACGTCGAGTCGGTCGCGATGACGTAGATCTTCTTGGTCATCGCCTTGCGGACCGGCGGCAGCAGTGCAGTCGGGCTCGACGGAACCAGGATGATGCCGGAGACATCACGCGTGATCGCCGTATCCGTCATGTTGATCTGCGAACTGACGTCCGATATCGCGAAGGGCGCGCGCATGATGGTCTGGTAGCCGAATTTGCTCGCTTCCTGCTTGATGCCGTCATATTCCCGCAGGAAATAGGGAGTGGTGCTCTCCGAGGGAATGAATTCGATCGTCTTTGCGGTCCCGGCGCGCGCCGGGGCGGCATGGCCGATCGCCACCGCCAGAGCGGTTGCGCAGATGCCGCCACAGATCAAGCCCTTGATTGTCTTCATGTCCATTCCTCCTGTTTTGATTTTTTTACTTGTCTTGTCTTTGAATGGTTGAGGATGCGGCCTTGGCTTCCTCGAGTCCTAGACTGCGACTCTCTTTCTGAATGAGTCAACATAGACCGCACCAATGACCACACATCCCAAGATCACGGTTTGTGCATAGTTGGAGAGGCCGATCAGGTCCGTGCCGTTCGCGAGCACGCCGATCAGAAGAACACCGAACATCGAAGCCCAGACCGTGCCCTGGCCGCCGAACAGGCTGCCACCGCCGATGACCACAGCCGCAATCGAATCGAGTTCATAATTTTCGCCCGCTGTCGGCAACGCCGAATTGACGTAAGCCGTCAACAGCACACCGCCGATCGCCGAGAGAAATCCGGACATGGTATAGACCAGGACGATGTTGCGACGAACGGGAAGGCCGGAAAGGGTAGCCGCGCGCGGATTGCTCCCGATTGCATAGATGCTGCGCCCGAAGCGCGTTCGGCCGAGCACGATCTGTCCGATAATCGCGAGGACGATGCTGACGAGAATGATATCCGGGAAAATGCCCAGAGCGCCCGTGCCGAAGGCATTGAAGATCGGCGGAAGCTGGTAGATCGGCTGGCCGCCGGTCACCAGCAAAGCGGCGCCGCTCGCGATGCTGAGCGTGCCGAGCGTTACGATGAAGGCCGGCACCTTCGTGTAGGCGGTCAGTAACCCGTTGACGAGTCCGACGCCGGCGCCGACCAGCAGAGCCACGACGATGCCGAGCAGAATGCCGCCCAGGCCGCCGGTGCCCATCATGCCCGCGCCGAGAATGCCGGTGAGACCGATGACCGCCCCCTGGGAGAGATCAATCCCGGCCGTGATGATGACGAAGGTCTGGCCGATCGCGAGCACCGCGATCACGGCGACCGACTGCAGCAGCGTCAAAACGTTGTTGCTGCTGATGAAAGCGGGTGCGGCAATGGCGAAGCCAATGACGAGCACCAGCAGAACCGCCGCCACAAGGGAGGAATTCAGCAATGCCACCAGGCCATTGGCAAAGCCGGCCCGGTCTGACGCGCTCCGCATTAGACTAGCTCCTCTTGACTGGGGATGATTTCGCTACCGCCGAGTGTCGTCTTCAACAGTTCGGTTTCGCTGACTTCCCCTTTGTTGTAATGCGCAACCAGCTGTCCCTCGCGGAATGCGATGATGCGGTCTGCGGTTCCCAGAAGTTCCGGGTTATAGTTCGAGATCAGCACGATGGAGTGGCCACTGTCGGCAAGATCGCCGATCAGCCGGTAGATTTCTGCCTTCGATCCGACATCGACGCCTTTGGTCGGGTTGTTGAGGATCAGGCAGGGCCGGTCATGCAGGAACCAGCGGCCGAGCACGACCTTCTGCTGGTTTCCGCCCGAGAGGCTGCGGGCCGGCAATCGCGGATGCGGCGGCCGCACCTGCATGTGCCCGATTTCCTGCCGCACGAGCGCGCGTTCCTGTGCGAGATCGAGAAAGCCGCCGCGTTTCACCAGGCGGCTCCCGGCCGCCCCGATGAGCGGCAGAGTAAAGTTGCTCGAAATAGAAAGATCGAGCAGCAGAGCATCGGTGCGCCGGTCTTCCGGAACGAAGGCAATTCCTGCCTTCAAGGCCTCGGCCGGATTGCGCGGCGCGATGCTGCGGCCGGAAAAGGTGATGGTTCCCGCGGTGAGGCGCCGCAATCCGCCGAGAAGCTCGCCAAGCGCGGCGCTGCCGGAGCCGACCGCACCGGCGACACCCAGCACCTCGCCGCGACGGATGGTGAGATCAATCGGCGCCATGCCCGCACAAGCAGCCTGCGAGAGTTGGATCAATGCC
>NZ_DATJJK010000290.1:0-37348 GCF_035492295.1 Acidisoma sp.
TGGTGCCCGCCAACAGCAGCATGGGCGCGTTCCGCCCGTCCACATGGTCAACCGGCTGCGTCTCAGGCGATGTGGGATAGCCGAAGATGGCGCGCAGTTCTGCGGTCCCCACCGGCAGAAAATCGTAAGGACCAGCGAGGCCGATGGTGGCGCGCGGCGCCGCACGCGCGCCGGCCCGGGCGAGATAGCGGCTTTCCAGCGCCAGCATCGCGGCGTTATAGGCGCCGGCCGAATGGCCCATAAGGACGAAGCGGTCGCTGCCGCCCCACGCGGCCGCATGCGCCGTGGTCCAGGCAAAGGCGGCGGCGCAATCCTCGATGAAAGTGGGGTAGCGAACGGCGGGATACAGCCGGTAGTCGGGAATGACGGTCACGAAGCCTTGTGCGGCGAGGGCGCCACCCACGAAGCGATACATCTCCTTCGATCCGCTGTCCCAGCCGCCGCCGTAGAGGAAAACCACAACCGGCGCGGGAGCGGCCAGCCGTTCCGGCACATAGATGTCGAGCCGCTGGCGCGATGCGGTGCCATAGGCGATGTCGTGCGCGGCCCGCCGGCGCGGGGCCATGCCGTTGAGCAAGCCGAGCGGCGAGCAGGCGGCGGCCGTGAGGCTTAACAGCCCCAGGCTCGCGATCGACAGCGCACGGCGCGCCACCCCGCGCTCCACGTCCGGCAGGTCCCTCGGCATTCGGCTTCGCCATCTCTCCGTTCAAAGTCATTAAGCCCGCCCGCCCGGCAGCGGGCAGGGCCCTTTCCGTCGGGTCTGCCGCCTGCATCCGAAACGACAGGTGCACCGTAGGGTTGTGATGAGAGACCGTTACGGGAAGGCTGAATGACACGCGCCTCGCAGAACCTTGATCGCCCGCCTCTCGACATTGCCGTGGTCGGCTCCGGGATTGCCGGGCTGTCGGCGGCCTGGCTGTTGAGCCGCGGCCATCGTGTGACCCTTTATGAGGGCGCGTCCCGCTTTGGCGGCCATTCCAATACCGTGGCCGTTCCCGAAGTGGCGGGGCGAATGGCCATCGACACTGGTTTCATCGTTTTCAACGAAAAGACCTACCCCAATCTCACCGCACTGTTCCGTCATCTCAAAGTCGAGACGCAGCCATCCGAGATGTCGTTCTCGGTGTCGCGGGATGGCGGCAAGTTCGAATATTCCGGCGGAGATTTGAAGGGACTGCTCGCACAGCCCCAAAATCTGCTGCGCCCGCGCTTCTGGTCGATGTTGCGTGATCTGCTGCGCTTCTACGCGCAGGCCCCGCGCGAGATGGAACAGCTGGAGGCAGAGGGCACCAGCGTCGGCTCTTATCTGACCGAGCGCGGCTACGGCGCGGCCTTCCGGGAGGATCACCTCCTGCCCATGGCTTCTGCCATCTGGTCCACCCCGACCGCGCAAATCGGCGAGTATCCGGCTGGTGCCTTTCTACGCTTCTGCACCAATCATGGGCTTTTGCAGATTACCGGGCGGCCGGTCTGGCGCACGGTTACGGGCGGATCCTCCACCTATGTTTACCGCATGCTGGGCGAGGTTTCGGGGCGCATCCACAACGACCGCCGGATCTGCCGGGTCACACGCTGCCCAGACGGGGTGCGCCTTCTGGACGAGAGCGGAGAAGAGGCAAGGCACGATCACGTTGTTATAGCAACCCATGCGCACCAGGCGCGGGCGATGCTGGCGGACACGGACGGGCAGGAATCGGCATTGCTCGGAGCCTTCGGCACGACCTCCAACACCGCCGTATTGCACACCGACGAGAGCCTGATGCCGCGCCGCAGGCGGGCCTGGGCCGCCTGGAATTTCTGCGATCAACCGGGAAGGGGGGAGGGCGCACCCTTCCTCACCTATTGGATGAACCGGCTGCAGAACCTGCCCTCTGCCCGGAATTATTTCGTGACCATCAACCCGCCGCGCCCACCCGCACCCGGCACGTTGCTCCACACGGATCACTATTCTCACCCACTCTTCAAAGCGGCCAGCATCGCGGCGCAAAAGCGGCTCTGGGAAATCCAGGGCCAGCGGCGCACCTGGTTCTGTGGGGCCTGGTTCGGTGCCGGCTTTCATGAGGATGGATTGCAGGCGGGGCTCGCGGTGGCTGAGGCTCTGGGCGGTGTTCGCCGTCCCTGGCAGGTTGCCAACCCATCGGGCCGCATTCACCTGCCGCAGGCCCACGCCCGGCCGCTGCGGGCCGCGGCAGCATGACGGGGCAGGCCTTCCGCTCGGGACTTTATCCCGGCATCGTCATGCATCAGCGGTTTCAGCCGGTGCGGCATCGCTTGCGGTACCGGATCTTCTCGCTCCTTCTCGATCTCGAAGAGCTGCCCAGGCTGGCGCGGCAACTCCGTCTTTTTTCCACGGACCGTTTCAATCTCGTGAGCTTTCATGAGCACGACCATGGCGCGGGCGAGCCGGGCGGGCTGCTTGCCTGGGTGCGTGGTCAATGCGAAACGGCGGGAATTCCGGCGGCGGGACCGGTGCTGCTGCTCTGCATGCCGCGCGTGCTGGGTCACGCCTTCAACCCGCTGAGTGTCTTCTTCTGTCATGACGCGGCGGGTGCGCTCAGCGCCGTTCTGTACCAGGTCAACAACACCTTCGGGCAGCGCCACTCCTACCTCATTCCGGTCGCGGACGGCGTCACCGGCACGATCCACCAGAGAGCCGGCAAGCGCTTCTATGTCTCGCCCTTCATGCCGATGGAGGTGGAATACCGCTTCCACGTCCTGCCACCGGCTGCGCGAATCTCGGTCGTCATCGAGGGTCACGGCGCGGCCGGGCCGCTGATCACCGCCAGCCTCTCCGGCCGCAGAAGGGCACTGACCGATGGCGCGCTGTTCCGCGCCGTGCTCGGCGCGCCGGCGCAGGGACTCAGGGTCCTCGCCGGGATCCATTGGGAGGCCTGGAAGCTCTGGCGCAAGAAGTTGCGGCTGCAACCGCGCCCGGCCGTGCCGGAAAACCCCGTTACCATCGTGCAAGGCTGATCATGTCGCTGTCGCTGGCCGCCTCCTCCAGGTCCTTCGCACCGGGCGCGTTGCTTGGCCGTTTCGTGCTCGGCAGGCTGCTCGGCCGCCTCGCATTTGGCAGGCTGGCCGTGCGGCTGCCGGGGGGTGCCGAACTCATTGGCGAGGGTCCGGCAGCCGGGCCGGAGGCGACGCTTGTGCTGCACAACTGGCGTCCTTTGATGGCGCTTCTGCTGCGCGGCGACGTGGGTTTTGCCGAATCCTATATGGAGGGCGATTGGAGCAGCCCGGATCTGCCGCGCCTCATCGAACTCGGCGCCCGCAATCAGTCGGCCCTGGGCTCCACGCTGGATGGCTCTCTGCCTGCGCGCATCATGAACCGGCTGGCGCATGGCCGGCACGCCAATACCCGCGCGCGGGCGCGGCGCAATATTTTGGCGCATTACGACGTCGGGAATGATTTCTACGCCGCTTGGCTCGATGCCGGGATGAGCTACTCGTCAGGCCTCTACACGCGGCCGGGCATGAGCCTGGAGGCGGCGCAGACGGCGAAACAGGATCGCATCCTGACGCTGCTCGACCCGGCGCCCGGCGAGGCGGTGCTGGAGATCGGCTGCGGCTGGGGTGGCCTCGCGGCGCGCTTGCTGGAACGCGGTGCAAAGGTCACTGGCCTCACCCTGTCCCCGGCGCAGCTCGAGTACGCACAAGCCCAGCTGGCGCCCGCCATCGCTGAAGGGCGTGCCGATCTGCGCCTCCAGGATTACCGGGATGTCCCGGGCCGCTATGATCGCGTCGTCTCCATCGAAATGCTGGAAGCCGTCGGCGCGGCATTCTGGCCGGTCTATTTTCGCAAACTTGCCGACCGCCTCAGGCCCGATGGCACTGCGGTGCTGCAGGTGATCTCCATTGCCGAGGAAAAGTTCGAGGCCTATCGCCGCACGCCGGATTTCATTCAGCTCTACGTCTTTCCCGGCGGCATGCTGCCCACCCTTCGCATCATGCGGGAAGAGATCGAGCGCGCCGGGCTCCTGCTCGAACGGGTCGAGACCTTCGGACAGAGCTATGCCGAGACGCTGGCCGAATGGCGCGCGCGTTTCCATGCCGCTTTGCCCGCGCTACGGGCCAGGGGAATGGGGGAGGTTTTCGGCCGCCGGTGGGACTACTACCTCGCCTATTGCGAGGCGGGGTTCCGCGCCGGCGCCCTCGATGTCGGCCTGTACCAGATCAGGAGGGCCCAGCCCGCAGGCTGAGCCAGCGGCCCTCAGCCGGCGACGGCCGGGATTTCGGCCGGCGTCAGCGTCCAGGCCGCGCCCTCCGCGGCGGGCGGCTCGCAGAAGATCGGCACGGCATTCGGCGTGCGGACATTGGGCTCGAGCCCCATGGCCGAGCGGACGGCGCGAAACAGCGCACCATGGGCCACGATCAGCACCGGGGCGGGGTTTTCCAGGGCGCGGTTGATCGCACCCACGACCCGCGCGCGCAGGCCGGCAAAGGTCTCGGCTCCTTCGGGCGTATAGGTGCCGGCGATCCAGTCGTCGTACCAATCGCCCATCGGCTTGCCTTCCTGCTCGCCGAATTTCGTCTCCCGCAGCCCGTCATCGGTCGTGAAGGGCACGCCGGTCACGGCGGAGACGGCGGCGGCCGTGTCCATGGCGCGGGAGAGGGTGGAGGAGACGATGGTGACGACCGTATGGCCACGCATGAGTTCGGCTGCCTGCCGCGCCTGGGCGCGGCCCGTGGCATTGAGCGGAATGTCGACATCGCCTTGAGACAGGTTTTGCAGGTTCCAGTCCGTCTCGCCGTGGCGCAGGAACCAGAAGGGGACGTGAGTGAGCCTGTCCATCGGTCGGAAATCCTTCAGTCGAAGAGAGAGCTTACCGAGCTTTCGTCGGAGATGCGGCGGATCGCTTCCGCGAGCAGCGGTGCGATCGTGACCTGACGGACATTGCTTGCGAGCCGGACGGCTTCCGTCGCCAGAATGCTGTCGGTAATCGTCATCATTTCGATGGGCGAGGAGGAGATGCGGGCAACTGCCCCGCCGGAGAGCACGCCATGCGTCGTATAGACGCTGGCCGAGCGCGCGCCTTCCTTGATGAGGGCCGCGGCCGCATTGCAGAGTGTGCCGCCGGAATCGACGATATCGTCGACCAGAATGCAGTCCCGCCCGTCGACGTCGCCGATCACGTTCATGACTTCGGACACGCCGGCGCGCTCACGCCGCTTGTCGATGATGGCGAGGTCAACGTCGAGCCGCTTGGCCAGCGCCCGGGCGCGAACCACGCCACCGACATCCGGCGAGACGATCATCAGATTGCGGCCGGCATAGCGCTCCTGGATGTCGCGCGCGAAAAGCGGCGCGGCATAGAGATTGTCGACCGGGATATCGAAGAAGCCCTGGATCTGCCCGGCATGGAGATCCATCGTCAACACCCGGTGGGCGCCCGCCTCGGTGATGAGATTGGCGACGAGCTTGGCGCTGATTGGCGTGCGGGGGCCGGATTTGCGATCCTGCCGGGCATAACCAAAATAGGGGATGACCGCCGTCACCCGCTTGGCCGAGCCGCGGCGCAGCGCGTCCAGCGTGATCAACAACTCCATCAGATGGTCGTTCGCGGGATAGGCGGTGGACTGGACCACGAAGACATCCTCGCCGCGCACGTTCTCATGGATTTCCACAAAGATTTCCATATCGGCGAAGCGCCGGACGGATGCCTTGGTGAGCGGCAGATTGAGCGCGGCGGCCACCGCTTCCGCAAGAGGGCGGTTGCTGTTGCAGGCAACGATTTTCATGCGGCAAATTCCGTCAGCAGCGGCGGGAAGGCATCGGTGCGCGGCTTCTAGCAACCGCACCGGCCCCTGTCCACGCAGTTGCGGACCGGGTCCCACCTGCGCCACGCATGTCAAGGCACGATTTCATGACGCTGGCGGCTTGGCTCCCGCCGTCCGCGCGGCCTTGCCGGTGCCCGGAGCCGGTGCTGGCGCCTTCTTGCCGATGTTGTTGTCGATCACTTCCTTCACGCCCTGGGCCGCCTCCTGCGCCGCGACAACGGCCACATCGCCCCAAAAACTGTCGAGCGAGCCTTTCGGGATGTCGTGCAGCTGGGTCACGCGCCCGACTTCCTTGCCGTTGGCATAATCGACGATCCAGGTGATCTCGATATGATCGGTCTTCGGGTTCACCGTCGTTTTCCGCACCACGGCATGCATCAGATAGTCGGACTCCGCCTTGTGGTCGACGAGGACGATGCCGGTCGCCGTGATGTCCTTGCTCATCTCGCGCGCGAGCGAGGTGTCGCCATCGCCGGGCGCGCCGTCGACCCCGGAGAAATCAAGCCGTGGCGGGCGATTGTAGAGACTGTTCGGATCGCTCTGCTTCAATGCCGCGTCGATGTTGGAAAGCAGGGCCGCGATCTTGGGGCTGACGGCAGTGGCCTCCGCCTCGAGCGTCGCCGGGTCGCCATCCGCCCAGGCCCGGCTCGGGACGGGCGCGCCGGCCTCCTTCCCCTGCACATGGCCACGCGGATCGGTGATCGTATAGCTCGGCGTGACCTGCCCACCCGCCATCGTGGCCGAGACGCCGAGCACCCAGTCTCCGCGTTGCGGCTTCTGGGCAAAGGCCGGAACGGTCTGGGCCACCAACGCCTGGGCGAGGTTGTCCGCGAAGAGCTTGGCCGAGGGGTCGGCCAGCAGAGCGGCACCGGGCACCGGCACGACGAGGCGCTGCGGCGGCGGATGGGCGAGGATCGCGCCCATCCGGCCCGGATGGCCCTGCATCGGCTGGGGAAAATCGCCGCAGGCGGCAAGCGCCAGCGGCAAAGCGAGAAGTCCGTAGCGGAAGAAGGGGGTCAGGCGTCGCATCGGATTCCCGAAATCTGGTGGCCAATGGAACCGCCGCCGGCGAGCGTGCGCCGGCGGTGGCTGAAGAAACGATCGGGCTCTGCGGCGGTATCGCCCTCCGTCACCGCGACGGCGCCGATGCTGGCGCTGCGCAACCGCGCCGCGCAATAGCCGGCGAGATCGAACTGCCACCGTTCGGGCCGTCCGGCCGCGAAGAAACGGCTGTCCGCCGCATCCCGCGCCAGCACGGCATCGCGCAGATCGGCCGCGACTTCGTAGGAGGGCTGGCGGATGCAGGGGCCGACGACAGCGACGATGCGGGCGCGATCGGCGCCGAGAGCCGCCATGGCATCCACGGTTGCCTCCAGGATGCCGGCGACCGCGCCGCGCCAGCCGGCATGGGCGGCGCCGACGATTCCGGCAGCGTGATCCGCGAAGAGGATGGGGCTGCAATCGGCGGTGATCACGCCGAGGGCGAGGCCCCGCACGCGGGTGACCAAGGCATCGGCGCGCGGTCCTTCGCCCGGTGCCCAGGGTTCCGTGACGGTCACGACATCGGCGCTATGGACCTGGGTGAGGCCGAGGAGATGCTCCGCCTGCGCGCCCAATGCCCGGGCCACGCGGGCGCGGTTCTCCATCACGGCCGCGCGGTCGTCCCCGCCCGAAAGGCTGGCGTTGAGGCTCGCATAGGGACCGGTGGACACACCGCCCGCCCGGGTGAAGAAGCCATGAGGGAGGCCGGCGAGGGCCGGGTCGGTCACTGAAGGCAGGGTCATGCGGGAAATCCTGGCAGCAGCGGAAAATCGGGCGGCGTGACGGCCATGACCTTGAACAGCCGGCCCATGGCCATGGGGTCGGCAAGCCGACGGGCGCCCGCCATCACAACACCTGCCTCCTCGGGCGGGCGATCGCGGGCGAGACGTTCGGCGCGCTGGAAGAGGCCAAGGGCGGAGAGGAAGGCGCCCTGGGTGGCAGGTCCCTGCACCGCCGCCCCGCCGCGCCGGGCGGCCCGGCCCACGGCCCCGAAATCGACCAGGGCGGTGAGGTCGGCATGCCCGGCCGCTTCCAGCGGATCGGCGAAGCCTCGGGCACGGATGGCCTGCAGGCTGTCTCCGGGATTGGTCTCGGACCCGTAGTCGAGCAGCAGGGCGACGCCACTCTGCCGCGCGATGCGCGCCGCGAGCGCCTCGACGAAGGCCTCGGCCGGTTCGTTCACTTCCAGAATGCCGTCGGTTTCGGCCAGGTCGAGGCCCGCAGGGGCGGGGCAGGGGAGGTTCAGGAAGGCGCCGTCCTGCACGAAGCGTTCGGTCCAGTTGCCCTCGTCCACCCGGAATTGCCGGATGGGCAGCGCGTCGAGAAATTCGTTGGCGATCAGAAGAACGGGGCCGCCCGGCAGTGTTGAGAGATCGTCATGCCAGGTGGCGTCCGGCACCCGCTTGGCCTGTTCGGCGCGCAGCCGGGGCGAGGTCTCGATGAAATGGACCGCGGCCGCGGCATGGAAAGCCGGCGCGAGGCGGGCCGTGAGGCGCCGCGCATCCGCCATCAGCGTGCCGCGCCCAGGCCCGGCTTCGGCCAGCAGCACGGGCGTGGGCCGGCCCAGCATGTCCCAGGCGACGGCCGCCCAGGCGCCCAGAATTTCGCCGAAGATCTGGCTGATCTCCGGCGCCGTCGTGAAATCCGAAAAGGGATCCTGTGCCGCGTAGTAGGCGGCGTTTGCCCGGCCCATGAAGCGGTCGAGCCGCTCGGGGGCGGCGGGCTCGGTCAAGCCTCGGCCACCGTCAGGGCGGGGCGCGACCGCGCATAGAGCACGAGGCCGATGCCGGTCAGGATCATCGGCACGCAGAGCAGCTGGCCCATCGTCAGCCCATCGAACAGGAAACCCAGGAAGGCATCGGGTTCGCGGAAGCATTCCCCGGTGCTGCGGGCGATGCCGTAGCCGATCAGGAACCAGCCCGTCAGCAGGCCGGGATGCAGTCGGCGCCGCTCCGACCGGCCGAGCGTCAGCATGACGAGAAAGAGGCAAAGTCCTTCGAGGAAGGCCTCGTAAAGTTCGCTCGGAAAGCGCGGCACCATGTCGACACGGGGGAAGATCATCGCTCCCGGCCAGCCCTTCGGCGCCGGGCGACCCCAGAGCTCGCCATTGATGAAATTGGCGATCCGCCCGAAGCCGAGGCCGATCGGTGCGACCATGGCAATGCGGTCGGCGAAGGCGAGGACATTGATGCGGTGCCGGCGGCAGAACCAGATGATGGCGATGGCGACACCCAGCATGCCACCATGGAAGCTCATGCCGCCCTGCCAGACGGCGATGATGTCCAGCGGATGGTGGAAGAAGGCGCCCGGCTGGTAGAACAGGACGTAGCCGATCCGGCCGCCGAGGACGACGCCGAGCGTTGCCCAGGAGAGGAAATCGTCCACTTGCAGCGCCGTCGCCGCCTTCGGCGTCCAGCCGACGAAGCGGCGCACCAGCCGCCAGCCGATGACGAGGCCGGCGATATAGGCGATGGCGTACCAATGGATGGCGAAGGGGCCGAGTTTGACCAAAACCGGATCGAAATCCGGAAACACCAACGGCTTCATTGCATGCCTGCCCTGTCAAGACCGCGGCTTCGCCGCCGGTCCTTGGCCAGGAGCCTGGGTGAACCCATGTGTAGTGCCCTCCGGCATGCAAGTCTGATATGGACGGGATCAGCCGCAGCGACACGCCGGGGCGTCAAGTTGGGATTCATGGCGGCGGCTTATACGCAACCCACCCGCAGGGTGGAAGGCAGGAGAAGGCAATGACAGAGCGCGGCCGCTTCATGGACGATCTGGCGGGTGTGGCGCAGGGAGCGCTTTCTGCCTTCACCGGTCTCAAGGACGAGGCGGAAGCGGTCTTCACCGCCCGCGTCGAAGCCGTCATTCACAAGCTCGACATCGCGCGCGGCGAGCAGTTGGCCGCGGTGCAGGAGCTGGCCGCCAATGCCCGCATGGGGCAGGAGGCAGCCGATGTGGAGATCGCGGCGCTCAAGGCCCGCGTTGCGGCGCTGGAGGCCAAGCTGGGCCTGACGCCTGCCATGCCCGGTGCCACCCCTGGAATCGACCCCCTGACCGGAGTGCCTGCGGATGTGCCGCCCGGCGCGCCGAGCGACCCGATGCCCGGCACGCCGCGGGACCTGCCGCCCGGTGCGGCCGGGGGAACAGCACCGGCGAGCCCCCTGGCTTGATGAGATTTTTGTGGCAGTCATGCCAATAAGCCTTTGCACTGGAAGGCTTTGCTTGCGATTTGTGCAAGCCAGCCCCTAGTGTTTCTTCGGGGGCGGCGATTCGCGACGTCGGAACTGGGGGCCATCGGGGCGCCCATCATCCGGCAGCGGCAACGGACGCCGCCGATCCGGCCTTCCTCCCAGAATTGAGGAGACCTTCGATGTCTGCCACCAGCATTGCCGCTTCAGCGAACGTGAAGAATCCGCTCGATGTGATCGAGCAGATCGTTTCCACCAACGAATGGGCCTTCGAACGCCGCAACGACGCCGAGATGGCGGCCGAAGCACCGGGCCAATGGTCGGATTACGGCCTCTATTTCAACTGGTCGCGGGAAATCTCGGCGATGCATTTCACCTGCACCTTTGACATGAAGGTGCCGGAAAAGCGCCGGGCGGAATTCTACAAGCTGCTGGCACTCGCCAACACCCATCTCTGGATCGGGCATTTCGGCATGGATGCGGATGACGGCATGCCCGTCTTCCGTCACGCCGTGCTGCTGCGCGGCGCGCCGGGCGCCTCGCTCGAAAGCATGGAGGATATGGTCGACATCGCGATTACCGAGTGTGAGCGTTTCTTCCCGGCTTTCCAGTTCGTCCTGAGTGGCGGCAAATCGCCGGACGAGGCGCTGCGCGCCGCCATGCTGGAATGCGTCGGCGAAGCGTGACGGCGATAGACTGAGGACCGTCGCCTGGGGGCGCGGGGGCATCGGCGCCTCGCCCCCAGGTCCGTCCGGAGGGAGGGACAAAATGAGCATGACCGACCAGGAATTCGACGCGGCATTGGTGTCGGCGGTTTTCACCGAGGCCGGACTGCGCGGCTGGCGTCGGGCTAGCATCGTGGAGGCGGCCCGCATCGCCGGTCTTGATCTTGTCCGCACGCGGCAGCGCTTCCCCTCCAAGCTCTTCGTGTTGATGCGCTTCGGCAGCATCGCGGATCAGGCAGCGCTCACCGGCGCTGCCACAGAGGGGCCGGTGAAGGACCGGCTTTTCGACATGCTCATGCGCCGCTTCGATGTGCTGCAGGCGAATCGCGCCGGCGTGATTGCCGTGCTGGACGCGGCCGTCATGGACCCACTGCTGGGTCTTTTTCTCGCGCGGCTTTCGGCTCGCAGCATGGAATGGCTGCTGGAAGGGGCCGGAATTTCAGCGGGCGGCCTGCGCGGCCGACTGCGGGTCAAGGGCCTGCTCGGCGTCTGGCTCTGGTCCGTGCGGGCCTGGCGGGCGGATGACAGCACCGATCTTGCCGCGACCATGACGGCGACGGATAAGGCGCTGGACCGCGCGGGCGAGCTTGCCCGCACGATCGGAGACGGGCGGGACGCGCGATCCGAGGCTGGAGGCGCTGAGCCGAGCGGGGCCGAGCCGCCCTTCGATGGCGGAGCTCGGCCGCCCACGGACGATCCCTCGATCTGAGGCGAGGTGGCGGCCGTTTTTCGCAGTTTCCACGTAAGTAGTTGACGCTTTGGTGTCCATCCTGCGGGAAGGCTTGCCAGAACCCGTCTCAAGGATGCGAAATGGCCTGGCACGGGCCGTCCGGACCGTGCGGCGAGCCAGTTGGCGCGTAACAAGAGCGTAAAGCCTAAAGCGAGATGTTTTCAGCTTGCTTGAAGCTGAAATCTGAATCTCGCTTTATCAACAATGTAGAGACCGATCAGACTTTGAGTCGAAGCGATCGACAGTCATCGGGCTCTAGGTAGGAGGTAAAGCCATGTCCGAACTGCCGCAGACCCCGACCGATTTCACCAAGTTCTTCTCGTCCTTCTCCTTTCCCGCCGGCCCCGAGATGACGGCGCTGATGGAGACCCAGAAGCGCAACCTTGCCGCGCTCGCCGCCGCCAATAAGCTGCTCTTCGAGGGCGCGCAGGCCATCACCCAGCGGCAGATGGAGGTCATGCGCCGCCAGATGACGGATGTGGCGGAGGCAACGCGTTCGCTGACCACCGTCACCGACCCGAAGGAGCGCACCGTACGCCAGACCGAAATGGTCAAGACCGCCTATGAAAAGAGCGTCGCCGACCTCCGCGAGATCGAGGACCTGCTGCGCAAGTCGAGCGGCGAGGCGCTGGATCTCATCCATGGCCGCTTCCTTGAAGCTATGGACGAGGTGAAGGGCGCGGTGGAGCGCAAGACCAAGCCCGAGTGACCGACCGGCGGGCGAGGGAAGCCCCGCCCGTTTGTCCCGGGGCCGCGGGTCAGGCGACCCGCGCGACTTTCGTGAGGCCAAGAGCCTCCGCTCGCGCCATCACCCTGGCGCGGACGGAGGCCGGCACCTGGCGATGCGATTGCGCGCGGGGATAGGGCATTTCCTCGATCGGCGCGTCGCCGTAGAGCGATTCATGCTCCGCCCAATTGTCGAAGGCGCGTCGGCTGATATTGTCGACGAAGGTCTCGGCCGGTGCGCCTTCGGCCAGGATCAGCGCATGCTCGCTGAGCTCGACATGGTAATAGACGAAAGTTTCGGGGACATTCCTTTCCCGCAGCACGGAACAGCCGTTGACCAGGGCGCCGGACTGGACCAGCACATCCTCCACCAGCACGGCATGTTCCGGGGAGACCAGCAGGTCGCGCTCGGGCAGGTTTTCGGCCAGGGCGCCGGCGCGGATGCGGATAGGCAGCACCTGCAGGGGATCCGCGAAGCGCGTGGAGACCGTGTTGCGGCCGATCCAGCGCACCGGCAGGGCACGGCCATCGGCCGTCATCACAAGATCACCGATGCCAAGGGTTTCGACGGCGATATCGCCACGCGGTCCGCGAATCATTGTGCCGGGATAGTAGCAGACGGCGAAGGTCAGTGAGCCGTCTTCCGCCTTGGTCAGTTCATAGCCCTCGGCGGTCGCGCCGACGATGGTGAGGTCGTAGGTCTCCACTCCGGCCGAGACCGTCACCACATCGCCCGAGACGGTATAGGTGTCGCCGGCCGAGAAGGTCAGGAAATCGAAGTCGATGCTGTCGCCGGTCGTAAAACCGGAGATGACGGTACTCGTCGGCACCGCGCTCGCATCCTTGATGTCCAGCACGCCGCCGCTGCCCGCGAAGCTGATGCGGTCCGTCGCCGCGGCGCCGGCCGACAGAACCAGCGTGCCGCCGTCGATGATGACCCCTTGCGTGGTGCCGGCGGACAGGACCGTCTCCGTGCCGCCGCTGCTGACGGTCGCGCTGACATCGACCGAGCCGCCCGATACGCTCATCATGCCGCCGGACAGGACGGTCGCATTCCAGGCGCCGCCGCCGTTGCTCAGCACCATCATGCCGCCCGCGCTGATGATGCTGTCGTGCTCGTTGCCGCCATTGAAGATGATGGCGGTGCCGCCGGCGGAAATGACGCTGCCGGTGCCGACACTGCCGCCGTACATCTGCTCTGTGCCACCGCTCGTGATCCGCGTGTCGAGGCTGGTGCCGCCGCTGATGATCTCGAAGCCGCCGCCGCCGATGCTGGCGCCGAAAGTGGTGCCGCCGGAGAGCAGGAGTGTGCCGCCTGAACTCGCCACCGTGCCGCTCGCGACACCGCCGTAACTCAGCAGCTCTTCGCCGCCGCTCAGTACCGTCGTGCCGAGGGAGGTGCCGCCGGCAAGCACGACCTCGACACCGCCGCTGATCACCGAATCGCTGGTGGTACCGCCGGAATAGACAGCCTGGAAGCCGCCGCCACCCACTGTGCTGCCGCTGGCGACGCCGGAAGTGAGAACGTATTCGATGTCACCGCGGCCCAGAATGGTGCCGGTCGTGTTCGCATAGGTGAGCACGCCGATGCCGAGCTTTTCCGCAACTACGCCGGTCGAGACAACGATGGCGCCGGGTTCGCTGGTCACCGTCATGGCGCTGCCGCCCGGCACCACCACCAGCACGCCGCCGCTATCGACGGTCGTGTCGCTGGTGAAACCGCCCGAGTCGACGATTTCGAGCCCGCCGCTGCTGACGATGGTATTTTCGTCGGTCGATCCGGCGGAAACGATCAGCCGGCCGCGGGCATCGACGACGGTGCCGCTCGCGACACCGCCGCTTTCGAGCACCAGCGTGCCACCGCCCGCGATCGTGGCGTCATAGGTGCCTCCGCCCTCGGTGACGATTTCGGTGCCGCCGCTTGCAACGGTTTCGTTTTGTCCGACACCGCTTTGCGAAATCACCTCGTAGCCGCCGTCGGAAATGACCGTGCCGCTGGCAAGACCATTGGCCAGGACCAGCGAACCGCCGCTCGACACGATGGTGTCGCTGGTCACGCCCCGGGAGAGGCCGGGACCGTCGGCGGTGACGTTTTCGGTGCCGCCGCTGGAGATGGTGGTGGAGAGCGCGGTGCCCCCCGCCAGGATATCCAGCACATCGCCGCTTGAAATCACGAGACCGGTTGAGGTGACGCCGCTCGCAACGGTGATGGTGGTCATGGCAAGCCCTATGCTGGTGCAGGTGGATTGAGGACTCTGCGAGCTATCGGGCGCTTGCGCGGGGAGGGGACCGAGACGACCGAACGGCTCGAGCCATCGCCGCCACGGACGTTGTTTCGATGCTTGAGAGTGTCATCGATCCGTTTATTACGAAACGTTTTTTTGTGGTCTCATCCTGCTGGTCTGGCAGGGCAATCCCAGGCTGACGCCGGTGGTGGCGGTCACATGCGCGGGCTGGATCGCGCCGAAGGCCGCCGCCCCGTTGGCCGTCGCCATAGCGGTCAGATGACCGCGGGCGCCCGTTCAGAGGCGGCGCGCCCCCAGGCGTCCTCGCCCGATTCGTCGAACAGAGACGTCAACTGACGCATCATCGTGCCGCCCAGTTCCTCCGCATCCACGATGGTGACTGCACGACGGTAGTAGCGCGTCACGTCATGGCCGATGCCGATGGCGACGAGTTCCACCAGACCGCGCGTCTCGATGTCATGGATCATATGGCGCAGATGCCGCTCCAGGTAATTCCCGGGATTGACCGAGAGGGTGGAGTCATCGACCGGCGCGCCGTCGCTGATGACCATCAGGATGCGGCGATGCTCGGGCCGCGTCAGCAGGCGGCGATAGGCCCAGGCCAGCGCCTCGCCGTCGATATTCTCCTTGAGCAGGCCCTCACGCAGCATGAGGCCGAGATTGCGGCGGGCGCGGCGCCAGGGGGTATCCGCCGCCTTGTAGATGATGTGGCGCAGGTCGTTGAGCCGGCCCGGGTTGCGGGGCTTGCCGTCCTGCACCCAGCGTTCGCGGCTCTGCCCGCCCTTCCAAGCGCGCGTCGTGAAGCCGAGCACCTCGACCTTGACCGCGCAGCGTTCCAGCGTGCGCGCGAGGATGTCCCCGCACATGGCGGCGACGGTGATGGGCCGGCCACGCATGCTGCCTGAATTGTCGATCAGCAGGGTCACCACGGTGTCGCGGAAATCGGTGTCCCGCTCGCGCTTGTAGGACAGCGAGGCAGTGGGTGTGGTGACCACGCGGGCGAGGCGGCTGACATCGAGCAGCCCGTCCTCAAGGTCGAAATCCCAGGCCCTGGTCTGCTGGGCAAGCAGCTTGCGCTGCAGGCGGTTGGCAAGTTTGGACACCACGCCCTGCAGATGCTGCAGTTGATGATCGAGCTGCTGGCGAAGCCGGGACAGCTCTTCCGCGTCGCACAATTCGGCGGCGTCGATCTCCTCGTCGAAGGCGCGGCTATAGGCACGATAGGCGGCTTCGTCCTGGCCGCGGTCGCGCGGGGTCTGTTGCCCGCCCGGCCGCTCCTCGCCATCGGCCTCGGCGGCATCCTCCTCCTCGCCCTCGGCCGCTTCCTCGGCGGTGGCGTCGCCTTCCATATCCTGTGGATCGGAGCTGAGGCTTGCATCCGCCTCGGACTGCGCCTGGCTCTCGCCCTCGGAAGAGGCATCCTGCTGCGGGCTCTGCTCGGGCGCCTCGTCCCCGCCTTCGGGTTCCTGGTCGGGCTCGGCCTCGGCTTCCGCCTCGGCCAGATCATAGGCCTTGAGCAGCCGGCGGGCAGCGCGGGTGAATTCCTGCTGATCCTCGGCGGCGGCCGCCATCTCAGCGAGGGCCACCTCTGCCTCCGGCCCCATCGCCTCCCGCCATTGCTGCAAGACCCGATTGGCTTCCTTGGGCGCGGCCTCGCCTGACATCCGCTCGCGCGCGATCAGCGACAGGGCAGCCGCCATCGGCAGCTGCTCCTTCTTCGTGAAACGATCCCAGCCCTCGGCCTCGCATTGTTCGACGAGCTTCTGCCGCAGATTGGCGGCGACACCCGACATGTGGCGGCTGCCGACGGTCTCCACGCGAACCTGTTCCAGCGCGTCATAGACCTCGCGTGCCTCGCGGCTGGCGGGCGAACGCGCGGCATGGATGGCGCTGTCATGATGGCGGAGGCGGAGCGCCACCGCGTCGGCCGCTCCGCGAACCCGCGTCATCTCGGCTGGCGGCAGGCCGCGCGTGGGGGAGGGGATGCGGGCGCGCTTGCCGGTGATATTGGCCGGCCCCGCCTGGAAGGCGACCTCCACCTCCGGCTGGCCGGACATCGCCCGGATCGTGCCTGCCGTCGCGCGCTTGAACGCCTCCGTGCGTTCGTTGCCGTCCTTGGTGCCGCTCACAGCCTGCCTCTCGCGAATATCCAGCCCGTCACCCTGAAGGACGTATCTTCAAAGGTTACCGGGCGCCGTCACTGCCCTGCCTCGGTCGCGGCGCGCCTCAGCTTGCGCGGCGCAGGCCGGTCGTCAGCTCCTGGTTGAAGCAGCGCTGATAGTATTCCGCGACCGTCGCCCGCTCCGCCTCGTCGCATTTGTTGAGGAAGGTGACACGGAAAGCATAGGAGAGATCGCCGAAGATGCGCGTGTTCTCGGCCCAGGTGATGACGGTGCGTGGCGACATGACGGTCGAGATGTCACCGGCGATGAAACCGGCGCGGGTAAGGTCCGCCAGCGCCACCATGCTTTCGATCTGGCGGCGAGCCGGGCCGTCGTTCGGATCGACCTCGAGCTTCGCGAGCACGATCGCCGTCTCCTGCGCATGCGGCAGATAATTGAGGCTGGCGACGATGCTCCAGCGGTCCATCTGGCCCTGATTGATCTGCTGGGTGCCATGATAGAGGCCCGTCGTGTCACCCAGACCCACAGTGTTCGCGGTCGAAAAGAGGCGGAAGGCCGGATGCGGGTGGATCACGCGGTTCTGGTCGAGCAGTGTCAGGCGGCCCGCAACTTCCAGCACGCGCTGAATCACGAACATTACGTCCGGCCGGCCGGCATCGTATTCGTCGAAGACCAGCGCGCAGGGGTGCTGCAGCGCCCAGGGCAGGATGCCCTCGCGGAACTCAGTCACCTGCTGGCCTTCGCGCAGCACGATCGCGTCCTTGCCGATAAGGTCGATGCGGCTGATGTGACTGTCCAGATTGATGCGGATGCAGGGCCAGTTGAGGCGCGCCGCGACCTGTTCGATATGCGTCGACTTGCCGGTGCCGTGATAGCCCTGGACCATCACCCGGCGGTTGTAGGCAAAGCCGGCGAGAATCGCGAGCGTCGTATCGCGGTCGAACTTGTAGGTGGGATCGATGTCCGGCACGTGCTCGGTGTGCAGGCTGTAGCCGGGAACGATCATGTCGGACTCGATGCCGAAGACCTCGCGCACGTTCACCTTGATGTCGGGCATGCCGAGATCGCCGACGGTCGTCACATAATCGGATCCGGAAGTCGCGGCATTCATCATCGAAAAGACTGTCCTGTCATGCTGCCTTAAGATTAGCCGAGTGGGGGCCCACCGCAAGACGTGGCGTCTGCGCCGGGCTCATGGCGGAGGGTGGGTCGCAGGCGGGCCGGGCTCTTGCCTCAGCCGCGGGCGGCCTGCCGTTCCTCGGCCGGCCAGTGCAGCTTGAGCGCCGTATAGGCGCTGTTGATCGCCTTGATCTCCTCGCCCGCCACATCGCCGCCATTGGCGTCCGGATGGTGCTTCTTGGCGAGCGCCTTGTAGCGTGCCTTGACGGTATCCATGCTGACCGGCCAGGTCAGGCCGAGCACGCCGAGCGGCTGGCGCAACTCGGCCGGCGCTTCGATCGTTTCAAAGGGGGCCACATGCGGCCGTCTTCCGTCCATATGCAGGAGCGGATCGCGCAGGAGTTCCTCCTGCACGCTGTGGGCGGTGCCGTTCGAACCCAGCCGCCAGGTCGGCCGCTGCCAGGAGGCGTCGGCCCGCAGCTCCATCTCGATCTGCCCCGGCGTCATGTCCTTGTAGTAGTCCCACTTCGCGTTGTAGGCGCGAACATGGTCCAGGCAGAACCAGAAATACTGATTGAGGGCGAAGCGGGATTTCGGCGCTCGGTAGCAGCCCAATTCTTCGCAGCCAGGCGTGTCACAAAGCCGGCCCGGCGCATCCGGGTCGGGCGCGTAGGCCCTGGCACGGGGGACGCGTCGCGTTGTCATGGGCGCTATATGGTCGTCCGGCTGCCCGCTTGGCAATCCCGTCCGCGCAGGACAGGACGGCGCCGTCAGAGCTTGAAGTCCACGCCTGTTTTCGGAGAAAATCGCCGGCATGAGCCGCAAGACACGCATCATTGACACACTGACGCGCGCCTTCGTGCCGCTGTCTCTCACTGTGCAGGACGACAGCGCCCGGCATGCCGGGCATCCCGGTCATCCGGGGGGCGCCGGCCAGCAGGGCGAGACGCATTTCAACGTCGCCATGGTGGCGGAGTGTTTCGCGGACATGAAGCGTGTCGACCGCGCCCGCGCGGTGAACGAAGCGCTGGCGGAGGAATTCGGCTCCGGCCTGCATGCGCTCTCGCTGTCCCTCCGCGCGCCGTCCGAGGCTGACACGGGCGAGACCCCGGCGCGCTGACGCGCGCGGCGCACCCCCCGAGAATTTCATTCACCCTGCGCCGCTCTGGTGGAATATATCCTCCCGGCGCCGTTCGGCGCATTTTCTGCACAGGGATCTTTCAGTCGCGATGACAGCCGCCGTGTCGATGGATGACACCGACCGGGCGATCCTGCGCCTGATCGCCCGGGATGCGTCCCTCTCCCTCGCCGAGATCGCGGCAGAGGTACACCTCACACCGACGCCCTGCTGGAAGCGCATCCGGCGGCTGGAGAAAGAGGGGGTGATCCGCGGGCGCGTCGCCATTCTGGATCAGCAGGCGCTGGGCCTGCCTGTCTCCGTCTTCGTCTCGGTCGAAACCCCGGACCATTCTGCCGAGTGGCTTGCCCGCTTCGCCTCCCTTGTGGAACAGACGCCCGAGATCGTCGATGCTTGGCGCATGGGCGGCGATGTCGATTACGTACTGCATGTCGTAGTATCGGACATCAGCGCCTATGATGCCTTCTACCGGCGCATGATCGCCGCCGTGCCGCTGCGCAACGTGACGAGCCGCTTCGCCATGGAGCGCATCAAGGCGGCGCCGCTGCCGCTATAGCCCGTCCGCCCACGGACCGGCGCCTGTCGAGGAGACGGATCCTGCCTGACGATACCGAACGCCGCGAGCAGAAGCCCGACGAGGCCGCCACCATCCGCGCGGCACTCGACGCCGTGGGCACCCTGCCGGACGATGAAATCGCGCTCGCCGAAACGGCCCTGCTTCTGGCGCGGCTGGACGCGCCTTGGGCGGATTGGCGGCGGGCCCAGAGCCATCTCTCGGTCCTGGCGCGCGAGGCGGCGGAGCTGCGCGACTGGGTGGGATCGGACGCGCAGGAACAGGCCGAGGCGCTGGCCGGCATGCTGGCCTGCCGTCACGACTACAGCGGGGACTACGAGACCTATGACGATCTCCGCAACGTCAACCTGATCCATGTCACCGAGCGCCGGCGCGGCATGCCGATCGGCCTCGGCATCGTCTGGCTGCATTGCGCCGAGGTCGCCGGCTGGGACTGTTACGGCATCAACTTCCCTAGCCATTTCATTCTCGGCATCACCGGGGAGGATAGCCAGGCCGTGCTGGACGTCTTCTCGGGCGGCCGGATCATGGAGGCCGAGGATCTGGACGCGATGCTGGAGCGGCTGGACCAGGCCCGCAAACCCGCCCGCGGCCTGGCGCTTGCCGACCGCATGGGCAAGCGCGATGTCCTGGTCCGCCTGCAACGCAACATCGCCTATCGCCGCGAGGGGGCGGGGGATTTGCCCGGCGCGCTGGCCTGTCTTGAGGACATGCTGCGCATCGCGCCGGCCGATATCACGCTCTGGCAACAAGCGGCGGTGCTGCACCAGAAGCTCGGCCAGATCGCCTCCGCCGTGCGCAGCATGGAGCGGGTGGTGGCGCTCATCCCGCCGGGCGAGGATGCCGAGCGGGCGCGCGCTGCGATGCGCCGGCTGCGCAGCAGACTGCACTAGCAGACCTGGGCCGCAGCCATCGCCGAGCCTGCGGCTCGACGCGCGGCGCGTCGGGCCCACATCTCCTGCAGATCGGAGCGGGAGAACAGGATGCAGGACAGCAAGGCCCATCAGCTGGTGATCGTGGGCGGCGGCGTCGCCGACATCGAGATCGCGACGCGCCTGGGGCGCCGGTGGACGAAGGAGCGGCGGCGCGGCGCGGCGGTGCCCGAAATCACCCTGGTCGACGCCGATGGGGCCCATGTCTGGAAGCCGATCCTGCATACCATCGCCGCCGGCACGCGTGACGTCTCCCAGCAGGACGTTTCCTTCATCACCCAGGCGCGGGACGCCGGTTTCCGCTATCTGCCCGGGGCGCTGACCGGCCTCGACCGGGCGGCGCGTCAGATCACCCTGGCGCCTCTCCAGGCACCGGACGGCCGGCTTGTCATTCCCGAACGGCGCGTCCCCTACGACACCTTGGTGCTTGCCGTGGGCAGCGAGTCGAACGATTTCGGCACGCCGGGGGTCGCCGAGCATTGCCGGACGATTGACGAGCGGCGCCAGGCGCTTGCCTTCCATCAGGAGATCCGGATCCGCATGCTGCAGTCGCTGGCGCTGGGGGAGGATCTGCCCATCGCCATCGTCGGCGGCGGGGCAACCGGGGTGGAACTCGCCGCCGAACTCGTTCAACTCAGGGAGATCTCGGCCGGTCTCGGCGCCGAGGGGCTCCGTGGCCGGATGACCGTCACCCTGATCGAGAGTGGGGAGCGTCTGCTGTCGGGCTTTCCCGAGGATATCTCGGCCGCAACCCTCGCGCGGTTGCGCGGTCTCGGCATCACCGTCCTCGTCGGCGCGCGGGTTACGGGGGCGACGGCGGATGGCTTCACCCTGGCCGATGGGTCGACCGTCCGGTCATCGCTCAAGGTGTGGGCGGCCGGCATCCGGGCGCCCGCCCTGCTGAGCGGGCTCGACGGGTTGGAGACTGCACGCAGCCATCAGCTCCGCATCCGACCTAACCTGCGGACGACGGCGGATGCCGCGATCTATGCGATCGGCGACTGTGCGTGTCTGCAGCCCGAGGGGGCGGCTCATCCCCTGCCGGCCACGGCGCAGGTCGCGAGCCAAGAGGCAGGGCATCTCGTCCGCCATTTGCCGGCGGCGATCAGCGAGGGCAGGGCAGTGCCGGATTTCGTGTTTCACGACCGCGGCATGTTGGTCTCTCTCGCCGACTATGCCGCTTATGGCTCGCTCGGCCGGTTCGGTCTCTTCAAGGGGATGACCTTCCGCGGGCGGCTCGCACAGTTCGGTCACGAGATGCTCTATCGCAGCCATCAGGCCATGCTCTTCGGCTTCTGGCGCGGCAGCCTGGTCTGGCTCGCCGACCGGCTGAACGCGCGGGTGCGGATGCCGGCCCGGCGGGACTGAGGCGCCTCAGTTCTGCGCTTCGGAAGTGGCGAGGGCCTGACCCGACCGGCGGCGCAGGCTGCGGTATTCCAGCCACTGCCAGAGCAGCAACGGGGGCACGCCGACGACGAGGTCACGCGCGCGGCTGATCAGCGAAACCGCGACCGAGATTTGCACGGGCAGGCCGAAGATCGCGCCGAGCGCGGCATAGGCCGCCTCCTGCACCCCGGCATTGCCGGGAACGAAAAAGGTTATCGTCAGGGCCGCGCGCAGCAGCGCTTCGATCGCCAGCGCCTGGCTCATGGTGATCGGCGCGCCGAGCAGATGATAGGCGAGCCAGGAGACGCTGGCCGAGGCCACCCAGCCGCAGAAATGGCAGAGCACCGCGGCGATGATCGCGCCCTTGCGGGCATAGATGGCATCGAACTGGCTGCTCATATGGTCGAGAGAGCCAAGCGCCCGGCTCTCCCCCGCGCCGATCCGGGCCGCGAGCTTCTGCACCACCCGCGTGCCCCGGCCGGGGAGTGCGATGAAGGTGCCGGCGGCGAGCGCCGCGATCACGATTCCGGCGCCGAGCGGCAGAATGAGATCCGAATGCGGCTGCCACACGAGCAGGATGCCGAGGCCGAGGGCAGCGAACATCACCTCGGCGGTGAACTCGGAAGCGACATCCACCAGCGTCGAGGCGGCCGAGAGCGCCATGGGCATGCCAGTGAGAGAGACCGCGCGTGCGCCGATGACGAAACCGCCGACCGGCAGGAAGGGCAGGAAGCGCCCGCCCGCCTCGCGCACCAGGCGTCCCCAGTAGAGTATCCCGAACAGGCCCGCCGTGCGTTTCGGAACCACGAGGAACCAAGCCAGCGCCAGAAACAGCGTCAGGCCGAGCTGGGCACCGATGAGGGCGAGGAAACCCCACCAGCCGACCGAGAGCAGCGCGTCCAGCACGTGACGGGCGCCGAAGAGAAAGACGAGGCCGATGGCGAGGAGCACCCCGCCCAGCATGAAGGCGAAGGAGAGCCGTTTCATGAGTGGCTGACTATACCCGGCCGACGGGAAGATGGTTTTGTCGTCAAGATGAGATTGCCCCGCATACGCGCTTGCGCCCATGGCTGATCGCGTTTCTATACCGGCGCCCGGGCGGTGCGCCAAACCTGCGCCCCGGGACCCAGCCTTGAGGAGCGAGCCATGAGCCAAGAGAATCTGACCCTGGTCACCGGGGCCACGGGCTTTGTGGGTGCAGCCGTAGCCCGCGCGCTCGCCGCCCGCGGCTATCCCTTGCGGCTGCTGGTGCGCCAGGGCACCTCCCGCAAGCATTTGGCCGAACTGCCTGCGGAGTTCGTGGTCGGCGATCTGAACGATTTGGACAGTCTCACGCACGCTGTGAAAGACTGCCGCTATGTCTTTCATGTTGCAGCAGATTATCGTATCTGGGTGCCCGACCCCGAGGCGATGATCGCGACCAATGTCATGGCGACCGAAAACCTGCTGCGCCTCGCCTACGCGGCGGGGGTGGAGCGCATCGTCTATACCAGTAGCGTCGCTGCCCTCGGGCTGCACCCGAAGGGCGGCCCGCCGGCCGACGAGAATACGCCCATCACCTATGACAAGGTCGTCGGCACCTACAAGAAATCGAAATTCCTTGCGGAGCAGATGGCGCTGAAGCTGTCGGACGAGGGCATTCCCGTGGTCATCGTCAATCCCGCCGCCCCCGTAGGGCCGGGAGACGTGAAGCCGACGCCGACCGGCGTGATGATTCGCGACGCCGCCGTCGGCCGCATGCCGGCCTATGTCGATACCGGCCTTTCGGTCGTGCATGTGGAGGACTGCGCGGCGGGGCATCTCCTCGCGCTCGACCATGGCGAGATCGGCGAGCGTTATATTCTTGGCGGCCAAAACATCCCGATGAGCGAGGTTCTGCGCCTGGTGGACGAGGTGGTGGGCAAGCCTTCCCGCCGCATGCGTCTGCCAATCGCGCCGCTGATGCCGGTGGCCGTCGCGGCCGAGCAGATGGCGCGGATGACGGGAAAGGAGCCGCGCCTGACCCGCGACCATCTCAAGATGGCGAAGAAGATGATGTATTTCTCTTCCGCGAAGGCCGAAAACGCACTCGGCTATACGTACCGCCCGGCGCTCGACGCGGTGCGGGACGCCATTTCCTGGTTCGACCGACACGGCTATTTGAAAGCATGACCCTCCTCGCCGCGCTGACCCTTCTCGCCCTCGTTATCTGGCTCGGCATGATCTTTTGCCACGGGCGCTACTGGCAGGCGGGGCCGATCCTGCCGCCCGCGCCCGGGGACCTCGTGCTGCCTTCGGTCGATATCGTGGTCCCGGCGCGGGACGAGGCGCCCTATATCGCGCAGGCCATCGGCTCGCTCACCCGGCAGTTGCTGCCGGGCGGGGCCGCGCCGCGCGTCATCCTGGTTGATGACGGCAGCACGGACGGCACGGCCGAGATCGCTCGGAAGGCGGCCGAGGGCGCGCCCAATCCGCTGACCATCCTTACCGGTGCGGCGAAACCGCCGGGATGGAGCGGCAAGCTCTGGGCGGTTTCTCAGGGCGTGGCGGAGAGCAGGGCCGAACTCGTTCTGCTGACGGATGCCGACATCGCGCATGAGCCGGATCATCTTGCCCGCCTCGTTGCCCGCGCCGAGGCCGAAGGGCTCGACCTCGTCTCCGAGATGGTTCTGCTCAACTGCCAGAGCTTCCCCGAGCGCGCGCTGGTGCCGGCCTTCGTCTATTTCTTCCAGCTCCTCTATCCCTTCGCGCAGGTCGCTGACCCGCGCCGGCGGATGGCCGGGGCCGCCGGCGGCACGGTGCTGCTGCGCCGCAAGGCGCTGGACCGCGCTGGCGGAATCGCGGCGGTGCGCGGCGCGCTGATCGACGACGTGACGCTCGGCCGTGCCATCAAGGAATCGGGCGGGCGCCTCTGGCTTGGCCATACCAAGCGGGCGCGCTCCATCCGCCTCTATCCGCATTTCTCGGACATCTGGGCGATGATCGCGCGCACGGCCTACGTGCAGTTGAAATTCTCGCCGCTCAATCTGCTCGGCACCATCATCGGCATGCTGCTGGTCTGGCTCTTGCCGCCCGCGGCCGCGCTGTTCGCCCATGGCACGCCCCGGACGTTCGGGCTGCTCGCCTGGGGGCTGATGGCCGGCAGCTATATCCCGAGCCTCAAGCGTTACGAACTGTCCGTGCTCTGGGCCCCCTTCCTCCCGCTCGTCGCCTTGTTCTACATGGCGGCGACGGTTGGCTCCGCCGTCAATCACATGCGGGGCCGCAGCGTGATGTGGAAGAACCGGGTCTATGGGAATGAAGCGTCGTGAGCGCTGAACTGGCATCTGCGGCCCCGCCCAATGTCGAGACCTGGTCCGGCAAGGATCGCGGCGACGAGAACTTTCCCGTGGGCGTTCTCATCCGCCCCGATCTGCGCCGCCATGTCCATGCCTATTACGCCTTCGCCCGCAATGCCGATGACATCGGGGATAGCCCCGTGCTGCCGCCCGGCGAGAAGATCGGCCGTCTCAACCATATGGAGCATGTCTTGCTCGGCCGCGCGGAGGGCGGGGCGCCGAGTGCCGCGGCGCTGCGCGCCTCGCTCACTGAGACCGGAGTCGATCCGCGCCATGCCACGGATCTCCTCGTCGCCTTCCGCCAGGACGCGACCAAGACGCGCTACGCGAGTTGGGACGAGCTCTACGATTACTGTCGCTATTCCGCGATGCCGGTCGGCCGCTACGTCCTCGCCGTGCATGGCGAGGACGAGGCTGCGACCTTCCCGCCTTCGGATGCGCTCTGCGCGGCGCTGCAGGTGCTGAACCACCTTCAGGACGGCCAGAAGGACCTGGCCGCTCTCGACCGCTGCTACCTGCCCGAGGATCTCATGAGCGCCTACGGCACCGCGCCCGGCGACCTCGAAGGCGCGCGCGAGACGCCCGGCCTGCGCCGGGTTTTCGACGATCTGCTGAACCGTTGCGCGCGATTGAATGCCGAGGCGGCCGCGCTGCCACGCACCTGCCGGGACCGGCGCTTGCGGCTCGAGACCGGGGTGATCCTCGGCCTCTCCCGCCGTCTCACGCGGCGTCTCCGCAAGGGCGATCCGGTGGCGGGGCGGGTGAAGCTCTCGAAGTTTGATGCAGTGGCGGCCCTCCTCGGCGCCTTGGGATATGCGCTATGAGCAGCCTCACGAAACTGCCCAAACCGCCGCTCGGCGCCCGGCCTGACGACATCGCCGAGATCGAGCTGCTGGTCCGCCGCTCCGGCTCCTCCTTCTATTACGGCATGCGTATGCTGGAGCCCGAGCGCCGCGCCGCGGTCTACACGATCTATGCCTTCTGCCGCGTCGTCGATGACATCGCCGACGAGCCCGGCGCGCTGGTCGCGAAACGGGAAATGCTGGACGGCTGGCGCGACCGCGTGCACGCCCTGCTGGAAGGCCGCACGGACAGCGCGCTGACCCGCATGATGCTGCTGGCCACGCGGAAGTTCGACCTCCGCAGCGTCGATTTCCTGGCCATCATTGACGGCATGCAGATGGATGCCGAGCGTGAGATCGTCGCTCCCACCATGGCAACGCTCGACCTTTATTGCGACCGCGTGGCGAGCGCGGTGGGGCGGCTGTCGGTCCGCGCTTTTGGCGATAGTTCGCCAGCCGCCGATCGCGTCGCCTGGTGCCTGGGGCGCGCGCTGCAACTCACCAATATCCTGCGCGACATCGGCGAGGATGCGGCGCGCTCTCGCCTCTATCTGCCGCGCGAATGGCTGGGGCAGGCGGGCGTGCCGCTGAACCCGCAGGCGGCGGTGGCGTCCCCCGGTCTGCCCGCCGTCTGCGCGCGGGTTGCCGACCTTGCCCGGGATTATTACCGCGGCGCCGAGGAGGCGATGGCCTTGTGCGACCCCCGCGCCATGAAGCCGGCGCGGATGATGGCCGCCCCCTATCGCGCGTTGCTCGGCCGCATGGAGCGGACGGGCTTCGCGCGGCCGGCCGAGCGGGTGAGCCTGCCGAAATGGCAGAAGGCGTGGTTCGGCATCAGGATGCTGACCGCTTGAGCCAGGCTCTCTCGCGCGTTCACGTCATCGGTGCCGGTCTCTCAGGTCTCTCCGCCGCCATGGAACTGGCGGCACAAGACGTGCGAGTCGTGGTCCATGAGGCCGGGCCGCAGGCGGGCGGGCGCTGCCGATCCTATTTCGACCGTGAACTCGGCTGCCGGATCGACAACGGCAATCACCTGCTGCTTTCGGGCAACGCGGCGGCACACCGCTATCTGGCCAGGATCGGCGCGGGCCAGACGATGGTGGGGCCGAAAACGCCGGTCTTTCCCTTCATCGACCGGGTGGATGGCAGACGCTGGACGCTGCGCCTCGATGCCGGGCGCATTCCCTTCTGGATTTTCGATTCTCGGCGCCGCGTGCCGGGCACGTCTTGGCGCGATTATCTGTGCCTGCTTCGCCTGCGGCGGGCGCCGGGGACCGTCGCCGAGGCAATCGGCAATGCCGGCCTGGTCTATCGGCGACTGCTGGAACCACTCACCATCGCGGCGCTCAACACCATGCCGGAAGAGGCCTACGCGCCGCTGATGCAGGCGGTCGTAGCGCAGACGCTGGGGGCGGGTGGGGCGGCCTGCCGGCCCCTGGTGCCCGCCGAGGGGCTTTCGGAGAGCTTCGTCGACCCGGCCATCGCCTGGCTGGGCGGGCGCGGTGGCAGCGTGGAATTCGGGCGGCGGCTGCAATCCCTGGCGATTCAGGGCGATCACATTTCCGTGTTACAGTTCGGTGACGGTCCCTTGGAGATCGGCCCTGGCGAGGCTGTGGTTCTGGCCGTGCCGGCGCCCATGGCCGGACAGCTTCTGCCCGGTCTCACCGTGCCGGACGCTTTCGAGGCGATCGCAAATATCCACTTCCGGGCCGAGGTGCCGGCCGGCGCGGTGCCGTTCACCGGCGTCGTCGGCGGTCTCGCGGAATGGGTTTTTGTGAAGCCCGGCATCGTTTCTGTCACGATCAGTGCTGCGAATCGCTGGGCCGACCTGCCGATTGAGGACCTGACGGCGCGCTCCTGGGCCGATGTCCGCGCCGCCTATCCAACCCTGCCCGAGGCGATGCCGGCGCACCGGGTGGTACGGGAAAAGCGGGCCACCTTCGCCGCTACCGCGCTGCAGCAAAAACGCAGGCCAGCGGTCGGGGGTGCGGGACTTGCCAACGCGGCTCTCGCGGGTGACTGGACGGACACGGGTCTGCCATCCACCATCGAGGGGAGCATCCTGTCCGGCGAAACTGCCGCGCGCTATCTATTGAGGCATGTATAAGGCGACGATGCCGCACGATATCAATTTGGACTCCTCAATCGCGACCGAGGATCTCGCAACGGCGATCGAACGCGCCGAGACCGCGCTCGGCTCGCGCCAGAAGACCGACGGGCATTGGGTGTTCGAGCTGGAGGCGGATGCCACCATCCCGGCCGAATATGTCCTGCTTGAACACTATCTCGACCGGATCGACCCCGCGCTGCAGCAGAAGATCGGCGTCTATCTGCGCCGTATCCAGGGCGAGCACGGCGGCTGGCCGCTTTACCATGGCGGCGCCTTCAACATTTCGGCGAGCGTAAAGGCCTATTTCGCGCTCAAGGCGATCGGCGACGATCCGGCAGCCCCCCATATGGCCGCGGCCCGCCGCGCCATCCTGGCCGCCGGCGGTGCCGAGCGCACCAATGTCTTCACCCGAATCCAACTGGCCCTGTTCGGAGAGGTGCCGTGGAGTGCCGTGCCGGTGATGCCCATCGAGATCATGGGCCTGCCGCGCTGGTTCCCCTTCCACCTGCTCAAGGTCAGCTATTGGTCGCGCACCGTCATCGTGCCGCTGCTGGTGCTGATGGCGCTGAAGCCGCGGGCGCGGAATCCCAAGAATATTCATGTCCAGGAACTCTTCGCGGCCAAGCCGGAGCGCATCGACGACTGGATTCGCGGTCCCTACCGCAGCAATTGGGGGCATTTCTTCAAAGCCGTGGACGGCGTGCTGCAGAAGGTCGATCCGCGCATTCCCCGCGCCCGCCGCCAGAAGCACATCGATGCCGCCGTCGCCTGGGTCCATGAGCGCCTGAACGGTGAGGATGGTCTCGGCGCCATCTACCCGGCCATGGCCAATTCCGTGATGATGTTCGATGTGCTGGGCTACGCCCCGGATCATCCGGACGCGGCGACGGCCTGGGATTCCGTGCGCAAGCTGGTGACGGTCAAGGGCGAGGAAGCCTATTGCCAGCCTTGCCTCTCGCCCATCTGGGACACCGGCCTCGCCGCTCATGCCATGGCGGAAGTGCAGGGCCATGGTGCGGCTGGGGTGGGGGCTGCGGCCAATTGGCTTCTCGCCAAGCAGATCACGCATGTTCGCGGCGACTGGGCCGAGACCCGCCCCGATGCGCCGCCCGGCGGCTGGGCCTTTCAGTACAACAACGATTTCTATCCGGATGTGGATGATACGGCGGTCGTCGGTATGTTGCTGCATCGCAACGGCGATCCGGCGCATGCCGAGGGCATCGAGCGCGCCCGGCAATGGGTCGTGGGCATGCAGAGCAAGAACGGAGGCTGGGGCGCCTTCGATGCCGACAATAGCCACGACTTCCTGAACCATATTCCCTTTGCCGATCATGGCGCGCTGCTCGATCCGCCGACGGCGGATGTCACGGCCCGCTGCGTCTCCTTCCTGGCCCAGCTCGGCCATGCTGAGGATGCGCCGGTCATCGCCCGGGCGCTCACTTATCTCAGGAGCGACCAGGAGGCGGAAGGGTGCTGGTTCGGCCGTTGGGGCACGAACTACATCTACGGCACCTGGTCAGTACTTTGTGCGCTGAACGCGGCGGGCGTGCCGAGGGACGACCTCATGGTGCGTCGCGCCGTCGCCTGGCTGCTCGATAAGCAGAGGCCGGAAGGCGGCTGGGGTGAGGATTGCGCGAGCTTCGAGGGCGCGCCGGCCGGCGAATACGACCAAAGCCTGCCGTCTCAGACCGCCTGGGCGCTGCTCGGCCTGATGGCGGCGGGAGAGGCGGAGAATCCGGCCGTCGCCCGCGGCATCGCCTGGCTCGCGTCGGCGCAGAAGGAGAATGGAGAATGGGACGAGCTGCCCTATAACGCCGTCGGTTTCCCGAAGGTCTTCTACCTGCGCTACCATGGCTACCGGCTGTTTTTCCCGCTCCTTGCCATGGCGCGGTACCGCAACCTGTCCCAGGGCAATTCGCGCGAGGTTGCCTGGGGCTTCTGACCCGGCGCCGGATTCAGGGGCGGCGGCGCGCGGGCGCGTGGCCGCGGCTCGCCCAGGCGAGCGGGACCATGATCGCCGCAAGCAGAAGGGCAACCGAGACGAGCCCCGCGGGCGTCGCCCGCGCGGTCGCCCGGAAGCGCACTCGCCCGGCGATGTCGATCTCGATCGTTGTCCGCATCTCCTCCGGATGGGTCATCGCCGGCACTTCGCTCTCCGTTCCGGGTGCCTCCGCGTCATCACCCGTCGGCGCGATCTCGGATTCACGGTCAGCCTTCGCGTGTTTTCCCGATGCCATGGTCTTTCTCCTCCCCTTATGCCTCTGCCGTCCCTGGGATGTGGCCCTCATACTGGGGAAGCGCATCGGTAATCGTGAACCACGGTGCCTTGGAGCCGACGAAGATATGGGCCGAGGGGCGAATCGTCGGGCAATCCTCCAGCACGCCGAGGGCGACGTGGACGAAGGCGCCGTCCCGCACCACGGCGAAAAGAAACGAACCGCAGCGCGCACAGCGCGTGTCATGCGCCGTCTCCTCGCCGAAGATCATCAGAGAGTCTGCGCCCTGCGTGAGAGTGAGTTCTTCGCGGGCAATGCCGGCGAGCGGCTTGAAGGCGGCGCCCGTGGTGCGGCGGCAGCCGGAACAATGACAATTCACGGCATAGAGGAAGGCATCGGCGACGGTGAAACGCACCGCGCCGCAAGTGCACCGGCCGCGTAGGCGGGCGGGCCGATCGGTCTGTGTCACCGGTGTCGTCATGCGCATTCAACCCTTCCCGCGCCGGGCGGCAAAAGCATCCAAGGCATCGGCATTGTCTCGCGCCCAACCGTAGAGCAGTTCCAGCGGTTCGACGAAACGATGACCGAGCGGCGTCAGCGTGTAATCCACCGCCGGGGGCACCGTGCCATGAACGCGGCGGGCGACGAGGCCGGATGCCTCCATTTCCCTGAGCGTCTGGGTCAGCATCTTCTTGGAGATACCAGGCAGGCTGCGCTGCAGGACGCCGGTGCGTGCGGTGCCGCCATGCTGGGCATCCAGGACGTGCAGGATCATACTCGTCCACTTGCTGGAAAAGAGGTCCAGCACGCGGCGGGGGGCGCAATCTTCGCGCCAATCATCGTCGGCCATGGTTACCTGTTGGTGGCTATGTCCCGTTCGGGTGCCTTCTAGACCGGTTTCCGGCCCGAGCCTATTTCGATGAAACCAATCGGGGAGACACGGCATGACCAGAAATGCGCTCGTTGTGGGCATCAGCGGCATCACCGGCGCGGCTGCGGCTGAAATATTGCGGGACGAGGGCGGATTCGCCGTGGCGGGCCTCGCCCGCCGGCCCGGTGCAATGCCGGGCGTCACGCCGGTGGCCGCTGATCTTCTGGACCCGGGTTCGCTCGCATCGGCGCTTGAAGGGCTGGCGCCGAGCCATGTCTTCATCACGACCTGGCTGCGTCAGGCAACGGAAGCGGAGAACATCCGCGTCAACGGGACCATGGTGCGCAACTTGCTGGACGCGCTGCGGCCGAAGGGTTCCGTCCGGCATGTCGCGCTCGTCACCGGGCTGAAGCACTACCTGGGGCCGTTCGAAGCCTATGGCAAAGGCCAGCTGCCCGCGACGCCCTTCCGCGAGGACCAAGGCCGGCTCGACATCGAGAATTTCTATTACGCGCAGGAGGACGAGGTTTTCGCCGCCGCCGCGCGGGACGGCTTCTCCTGGTCGGTCCATCGCCCGCATACCGTCATCGGCATGGCGGTCGGCAATGCCATGAACATGGGCACGACGCTCGCGGCCTACGCCACCATTTGCCGCGAAACGGGCCGGCCCTTCCGCTTCCCGGGCTCATCCGCGCAGTGGAACGGCCTTACCGACATGACGGATGCCCACCTTCTTGGCCGCCAGCTGCTGTGGGCAGCAACCACGCCCGCCGCGGCGAACGAGGCCTTCAACGTCGTCGACGGCGATATCTTCCGCTGGAAATGGATGTGGACGCGCATCGCCTCTTGGTTCGGGCTGGAGCCCGCGCCCTTCGACGGCGAAATCTGGCCGCTGGAGCGGCAGATGGCGGAAGACGGGCCGGTCTGGGCGGAGATTGCGGCTCGGCATGGGCTGGCGGAGCCCGATCTCGGCAAACTCGCCTCGCCCTGGCATACGGACGCCGATCTCGGCCGCCCGATCGAGGTGGTGACCGATATGTCCAAGAGCCGGCGGCTGGGCTTCACGGCCTACCAGCCGACGGACGACGCCTTCTTCGCGCTCTTTGCGAGGCTGCGGGCCGCTCGGCTCATTCCCTGATCAGTCGCGCTTGCTGCCGGGTGGCGTGATTCCGGCCGAGCGCAGCAGCCTGCCGAGCGGGGTCTCGGGCCCGGCCACCTCCTGGGCGACGTCGCGGGCGGCGGCCTGCAGGCGGTCGGCCCCGGGCAGCAGGTGCTGCCAGAAGCCCTCGGCTCCGGTTGCGATCCGCGCGCCATCCGGCCGTGCCGGGCGGCGGGCGGTCAGGCCCCAGTTTTCCGCGATACGCCAGGTGGAGGAGATGCCGGCCGGCAGGACAAAGGGGCTGGCGCCGATCAGGCCGATCCGTGCCTCGGGCAGCGGCGCCATCGGGTCGATGGGTGTTGCATGGCCGAGACCCGCAATCCGCCAGAGCGAGAGCGCAATGCGGCCGCTTGCATCCCGCCAGGTCGAGCGGTCGGCGCTGTCGACCCGGTCATGCTCTGGCCGGACGCCCGCAAGACCCAGCACATCGGACCATTGCTTAGCGAGTTCCAGCGCATTGACCGGGTTCACCACGCGGTCTTCCTCGCCTTGCCAGATGGAGACGGCTGGCCGCGTTCCGGCGTGAGGGGAGGCGGCGCGCACTCGCTCGCCGAGTTCCTCGGGCGTGCGCACACGGCCTTGGCCCATGACGCCGAAGGCCTCATGCGCGTTGGTCGCGCTACCATAGGGAACACCGGCAATGATGGCGCCGGCGGCGAAAAGCTCGGGATAGGTTGCGAGCATCGCCGCAGTCATTCCGCCGCCGGCCGACAGCCCGGTGATGAAGACCTGGGAGGCATCGAGCCGATATTGCGTGATCATGTGGCGGATCATGGCGGCGATGGAGGCGACTTCGCCTTCGTCTCGCGTCACGTCCTCGGTCTGGAACCAGTCGAAGCAGAGATGCGGGTTGTTGAGACGTTTCTGTTCCGGCATCAGCAACGCAAAACCGAAGCGCTCGGCGAGCCGCGACCAGCCCGAACCGCGATCGTATTCCCCGGCGGACTGCTTGCAGCCGTGCAGCACGACGACCAGGGGCGCACCGGCCGGCAGCCCCATGGGAAGGAAGGCACGCAGGCGGAGATTCCCTGGATTGGGCCCGAAATCGCGTATGACCGTCAGCACCCCGTCATCCTCGCCCTCGTCCGACCCGAAGCCTAAAGCGAAGGGCAAGGGAAGCAAACGCATCCAATGGTCAAAAATACCGTCCTGGCTGAGCAGCGAGGCCATGCGGGGAGCCTTTGATCTGAGGGGAGAAGGCGCCGAGGCCATCTATTCGTTACAGCGAACATGGTGCGCTGCAACAAGAGGAGCAAGGCCTGTTTCGGGCGGCTGCTCTGCGCCCGCGCGGCGTCGACCTCAGCTGAAGACTTTGTGATCGATTCCCTGCAGCAGGATCAGCGTGCCGTCGGACAGGGTGATGAGGTCTCCGCCGCCCAACACGCCCTCGGCGACGATCGGATCCCCGCCATAGCCGCCGAACACGATGGTATCGGTCGCCTTGAGACCACTGATGACATCCTGGCCGCCGGCATGGCCGTCGATAAAGCCGTAGACATCCGAACCCGTGCCGCCGGTGACATGGGCGGCCCCCGTGCCGCCGATCATCGTGTCCGCGCCGGAGCCGAGCGCGATGCGGTCCGGCCCGGACCCCGCAAATATCTGCTCCGGCCCCGTGCCCGTTGTGCCGTTGACCGTCGTCGCGCCCGAGCCCGCCACCATCAGGGCGGGCGCCGTGCCATTGGCGAGCATCAGGGTGGGCCCCGTGCCGCCGACGAGCGTGGAGGCGCCGGTGCCGGCAGAAATGGTGGTGGCGCCCGCGCCGCCCTGGAGGAAATTGCTGCCCGATCCGCCCATCAGGAAGGTCGTGGCGGTGCTGCTCGTCGCGCCGAACATCGTGGTGTCGCCGCTGCCGCCAACCACGGAGACAGCGCCGCTGCCGCCGACGAAGAACAGCGGCTGGGCATCGCCTGACACGGTGGCGCCGTTCACACCCGCGAAAACGAAGCCGTCCGATGCGGCCCCGGCGCTCACCTGCGTGCCACCCGCGCCATCGCCCGACAGGGAGAAGGTCGAGCCCGTGGCGCCTGGAACGGCGAGGCTGTAGCTCGCGCCCGAACCGGTATTGAGGATGATAAGACCGTCCGAGACTGTAACGGCCCCGGGGGCGCTCGCGTCGAAGCCCGGAATGTCGGCCGTTCCCTGGGCAGACAAGGCGAGGCCGGGCATCGCCTGCGCGCCGCCCGGGCTGTTGCCGAGGAGTCCGAGCCCCATGCCGGCCGCGCTTTTGTCGCCACCCTCCAGCGTGACGCCCAGATCGGACGCATAGGTCGCGAGCACATGGTAGTCCTTGGCGGCCTCGCCCAGGATGGCGACCGTCGCCGCGATGCCTGCGGCCTGCTCGGCTGCGGTTGGGGCCTGCAACGCGGCCGTATAGGTCGCGTCCGCGCTCAGCAGCAGGGCCGTGCCGTCATAGGAGCCGATATAGTTGGTGGTTCCAAAATGGGTGACGTTCTGGTTCTGCAGCAGGGCGAAATCGTTCCCCCCTTGCGCGTAATTGCCGACCGGATCGCCGCGCTCGACATAATCCGTGAGGATCGAGGTCGTGGTCGCCGGGATATCGGCCGAGGGGATGCCCGGCGCTCCGAAGGTTGCGCCCGATAGTCCCGTCTTGGCCGCGACATATTCGACATCCGCCGCACCGAGAGAATGGCCGGTGAGGAACACATCCTGCGCCGCGTAGCCTGCCGCCTCGGCATCCGAGAGCACGGTCTCGGTAAAGCTGAGCGCCGTCTGGTAGGAGGCGGCATCGACGCCCGCGGTGATGGCCAGGTCGTCCAGCGTCTGGCCCGCGGTGAAGATGTCATTGCCGGTGGAGACGTTCGTCCCCTCGAAGGTGACGATGACCTGACCGGCGGCGTTGACGAGAGCCGCACCGTAGAAGCCGGTGGCTGGATTATAATCGATCAGGGTCTGGCCGTTGACCATGAAGTAGCTGAAGCCGCTGGGCAGCGTCGTGTTCCCGTCGACATAGGGCGTGCCAGCCTGGGCATAGGCCCAGTCCGCCGCGTTCAGGGAGTCCGAAACGCTCGGGCTCGATCCGGTATCCGACATCGCTTCTCTTCTCCAGACGGGCGCCAGGCACCTGTCGAAGGCCCCATGCACCCTAGAGTCTGATCGGTTCATCGTGACTCGCGGAAGCGAATTACCTGAACCGTTTATCAGACCCTAATCAATTAGCTGTCGTGTGCTGCGCGATCACGCTCCAGGCGCGGACTATCGCCGCACCAGCATCCGCTTTAGCTCGCGCGGGCGGGCGACCCCCAGTATCAGGCATAGCAGGCCGAATACTGCGACACCGCTGCCGACAAGTGACGAAAGTGCAATCAAGCGCATCGGCAGATGGGCCGCGTTCAGCATCGGCTGCAGGGCGCCCTGAACGAAGATGAGCGCGGCCCCCATGCCGATGGCGGCGAGGAGAATGCGCGGCAGGCTCCGCCGGCTTCGCGTATCGAGAGAGAATTGCCCGCGGCGTGCCGAAAGCGCCATCAGCCCGAGCGCATTCGCCCAGCCCGCGATCGAGGTCGCGAGTGCGATGCCGACATGGGCGAGGCCGGAATAGAGGCCAAGGCTCACCGTGAGCACAATGTTGAGCGCCATGGCGCTGGCGGCGATCTTGACCGGTGTCAGCGTGTCCTGCCGTGCCAGGAAATCCGTCACCACCACTTTGATCAGCACGAAGGCGGGCAGACCGAAGGCGTATGCCGAGAGGGTGGGGGCGACTTCAGCCACCTGATGGGCACCGAACTTTCCGCGCTGGAAGAGCACATGCAGAATGGCGTGACTCTCCAGCATCAGCGCGACCGCGGCCGGCAGGGTCAGAAGCAGGGCCAGTTCCAGCCCGCGGTTCTGGGTATGGAGTGCCGCGCTGTCCTCGCCCTTGCGGATATGGCGCGACAGAGTGGGCAGAATGGCGGTCGCGACCGCGATGCCGACCACGCCGAGCGGCAGTTGGTTCAGCCGGTCGGCATAGGCGAGGTAGGAGACCGAGCCCACCGGTGCCAGCGAGGCGATGGCGGTGGAAACCATCAGATTGAGCTGCGTCGCCCCGGCCCCGAAAACGCCGGGCAACATGATGCGCATGAGCCGGCGGAGTTCCGGAGACACATGGGGGCGCGGCCAGCTGAGCCTCAGCCCGGCGCGCCTGCAGGACCAGGAGAGCCAGAGGCATTGCGCGATGCCGGCAAAGGTCACCGCCCAGGACAGGGATTGGCCGCTGACCGGATGGTGCAGCAGGGCTGCGATCAGGAACAGATTCAGCAGAATCGAGGTTGCGGCGGTCGCCGCGAAACGGTCCACCGCATTGAGCAGCCCGCCCTGGAAGGAGGCGAGGGAGATAAAGGCGAGATAGGGAAAGGTGATGCGAGTGAGTTCGACCGTCAGGCGGAAATGCTCGGGGTCGGCATCGAAGCCCGGGGCCACGACATGCAGGATCGCGGGCGTGAAGATCTCGCCCAGGATCAGGAAGCCGGTGAGCGCCACCAGCAGGGCCGAAAACGTATCCTGGGCGAAACGCATGGCCGGATCATGCCCGTCCTTCGCGATCATGCCGGAAAAGAGCGGCACGAAGGCGGCCGAGAAGGCGCCTTCGGCGAAGAGGGTGCGAAAGAGATTGGGCAGGCGCAGCGCCACGAAGAAGGCGTCGCTCGTCGCCCCGGCGCCGAGTGCCGAAGCGGTAAGGATTTCGCGCGCGAAGCCGAGCACGCGGCTGATCATCGTATAGCCGCCGACGGTGGCTACGCGGCGGAGGAGGGCCATGGAGATCCTTGGGCGAGCGAGCCGGGGCGGCGGATGCCGGCCCCAATCCCGCCTAATGCACGACCGGACCGCCGATCTCAAGCTGGCGGATGGTGACGTCGAGCAGCGCCCGGGCCTTGCCAATGTTCAGAGCGATGGATTTCGGCTGGCCCTCGGTCCGTTCATCGAGCGCGCTGCCGAGATCGGCGACCAGGCGCGCCGTCTCCATCGAATGCTGCAGCTCCTCCTGGCGCGGCGCGTCGAGGGCGATGGCGAAATCGAAAAGCTGGCTTGCGAGCATCGCGAGGTCGGCGGCGGCGGCAGGCGCATCCTCGGGCTTGTCCAGCAGCTGAATCGCGGCCTGCATGTCCCGCACATAGGAGC
>NZ_DATJJK010000291.1:0-6815 GCF_035492295.1 Acidisoma sp.
CATCGTGCCGTCGGGCGCGAAATAGCCGATGCAACCGCCATAGATGCCGCGGCGCACCGGCTCCAACTCCTCGATGATCTCCATCGCCCGCACTTTCGGCGCGCCAGACAGCGTGCCGGCGGGAAAGCCCGCCATCAGCGCGTCCAGCGCATCGAGATCGGGCCGGATCCTGCCCTGCACCATCGACGAGATATGCATGACATGGCTGAAGCGTTCGATGACGAAGCTCTCCACGACGCGAACCGAACCGAGTTCGGAGACGCGGCCGACATCGTTGCGCCCGAGATCGAGCAACATCAAATGCTCGGCGAGTTCCTTCGGGTCGGCCAGCAATTCCGCCTCCAGCCGGGCATCCTCCACAGGGTCCGGATGACGCGGCCGGGTGCCGGCGAGTGGGCGGATCGTCACCAACCCGTCCCGCAGCCGGACCAGGATTTCCGGGCTGCTGCCGGCGACCGAGAAGTCGCCGAAATCGAGGAAAAAGAGGAAGGGTGCCGGGTTGATCCGCCGCAGCGCCCGGTAAAGCGCGAAGGGCGGCAGCGGGAATGCGAGTGACAGGCGCTGGCTCGGCACCACCTGGAAGGCATCGCCGGCCGCGATGTAGTCCTTCATTTTCACGACCATGTCCTCGAAATAGTCCCGGGTCATGTTCGATTGCGGTTCGCCGAGCGTCACCTCACCCGCTGGGCCTGCGGGCAGCGGCACCGCCTGCAGCAGCCCGTGCTCCACGCGGTCGAGCCGCGCCTCCGCCTCCATCTGCGCCTGCTCGGCCGAAACGCCGGCCCGGGGATAGGCCGGGGCCGCGAAGGTCATCACGTCGCGCACATTGTCGAAGATCACAAAGACCGTCGGCCGCATCAGAATCGCCTCGGGCAGGCCGAGCACGTCCGCATTCTTCTCGGGCAGCCGCTCCATCAGCCGCACCATGTCGTAGCCGAGATAGCCGAAAAGACCGCCCGCCATGGGCGGCATGCCGTTCGGCAGATCGAGCCTGGTTTCGGCGAGCAGTGCCCGCAAACTGTCGAGCGCGGGCCGCTCCTCCGGAACGAAAGCGTCCGCTGCCGTCAGCGCCCTGCGGTTGAGGGCGGCCTGCCCCTTTTCGCAGCGCCAGACCAGATCGGGCTCCATGCCGATGACGGAATAGCGCCCGCGCGAGGCGCCGCCCTCCACGCTTTCCAACAGAAAGGAATGCGGCTTGCCATGGGCGATCTTGAGGAAGGCGCCGACCGGAGTTTCCAGATCCGCCGGGCTCTCGCGCCAGACCAGCGCGCCCTTCCCTGCCTCATAGGCGGCGCGGAAGGCTTGAGCGGATCCTAAGGCGGTCATCTCGACTGTCTTTCGTTCTCTATGGAAGGTCAGGGCTGGGCAATCTGCTGAATCACGGCCTGATTGATGCGCGGATTGGCGCGGGCCGTCACGACGCCGGCGAAAACCGCCTGCATGTCGTCCGCCAGCGCGCTGGAAAGTGAGGCGCGCAGCTGGTCGTAGCCCACCGGATCGGCTTTCGGGTCCGGCGTGTTGACGCTTTTGAGCTGAGCAACGACGAAGCCCTCCGGCGTCTCGATCATGGTGCTGGCGCCCTGATCGAGGGAGAAGAGCGGCGCGACGAGGTTCTGCGGAACGCCATCGGGCACCTGTCCCTGGCGGGTCAGCGCCGGGGTTGTGGTGACGGTGAGGCCCTTGGCATCGGCCACGCCCTGCAGCGTCCGCCCGCCCTTCATCGCCTGCAGCATCGCGGTCGCCGCGACATTCTGCTCCCGCCGCCGCTCCGCTTCCGTCCAGGACTGGAGGACCTGCTGCTCCACGGCGGCATAGGGCTTGGTGGTAGCGGGGGTGATGCCGTCCACGGTCAGCGCGAAGTAGCTGTTATCCGGCCCGTTGATGAGGGTGGCGGCCTCGTGGACCTTCTGTTTGAAGGCCTGATCCACGACCGCCTGGCGGACCGCCGCGGTGCCGGGGATCGGGGCGGGGGTTCCCTGTTCCGTCAGGCCGCTGCTGTCAATCGAGCCCTGCAGCGCGGCAAGCCCAAGGTTGGCGGGCAGCTTCTCCAGCGGCGTGCGGCCGGCCAGCGCATCCTGCAGCGCATTCACCCGCTTGTTCACGAGTGCCACCGCCCGCTGGCGGGCGATCGTCTGGCGCAGGCCGGGGGCCGCCTCGGCATAACTCTGGGCCGCGCCGCCCGACTGAATGTTGGAAACCTTGAAGACTGCCCAGGAGGTGGCGCCGGTCGAGACCGGACCCGTCACGGTATCGGCCTTGGCCTTGAAGGCGGCCTCGCCCAGAGCCTCGCTCGGCACCTGGGCCTGGGTGATGTTGGGCAGATCGAGCGAGGTCGCGCCGGCAGCCTTCGCGGCCGCCTGAACCGCGTCCCAACTCGCCCCGCCCTGCCACTGCGCGGCGATCGCCTGCGCCGCCTTCTGATCCTGCGCGAGCACGACATCGACCGTCCGGGTTTCGGGCTTGGGCGGCGTTTCGGCCACCATGCGCTGGTAAGCGGCTTGAACATCGGCATCGGGCACCGTGATGTCCCGGGCAAGAAACTCGGGGCTCAGGATGACGAGAGTGATGCGGCGGTATTCGGGGGCGCTGAACTCGCTCGGGTGGTTCTTGTACCAGCGCTGCAGCACCTGATCCGAGGGCGCGGCCGGCGCCGGGGCAGCCGCGAAGGGAAGCTGCACGAGATCGGCCGTCCGGGTCTGATTCTGGAAGGCATAGGCCGTCTTCACCATGACCGGAGGCGCCGTGACCGCCGCCCTGATCGAATTCAGCAGCTGATTGCGGATGATCTGGCCCTGCATGAGGTGCAGGAATTCCGTCTCGCTGAGGCCGTTGGCCTGCAGCACCTGATCGAACTGGGTTTTGTCGAACTTGCCGTCCGCGCCCTTGAAGGCGTCCATCCCGAAGACCGCCTGCTGCACGGTCGCGTTCGGGGCGGCAAGGCCCATGCCTCTCGCCATATGGTCGATCGCCGCCTGGGCAACGAGGCGCGCGGTCGCCTGTTCGGCGAGCATCATGCGCATCTCGGCCGTCACATGGTCCGGGCCGCCCATCTGCTGGGTCGCTTGTTCCAGCTGCTGGCGATAGGCACCCGCGACCTGCTGTGGGCTGATCGCCTGGCCGTCGACCTTCGCGGCCGAGCCGTCATTGCCGAGATTGCGCAGCACGTCACCGATGCCCCAGACGCCGAATGCCGCGATCAGCAGGACGAAGAGGACGCGGACGGGCCAAGTATTGAGCGAGCGGCGGAAAACAGCGAGCATCGGAATCTACGGGACCTCACATGGAAGGGGGCGCACCATAGGCAGAGCGTCGCCACTTTGCCAGTTCCCGCTCCTGGCTTTAACTGCGCCCCAGCCTTACGGCTCCATGGGAGGAACAAGAATGCGGCCATTGATCGCCGGAAACTGGAAAATGAACGGGCTGACGGAGGAGAGCGCCGCGCTCGCGCGGGGCATTCGCCACGGGCTCGGCGATGCCGCGGCCGAAGTATTGATCTGCCCGCCCGCAACGCAAATCGCCGCCGTCGCCGCGATCCTTGCAGGAAGCGGCATCGCCGTTGGCGGCCAGCACTGCCACACGGGGAAATTTGGCCCCCATACCGGCGAGATCTCGGCGCTGATGCTGCGCGACGTCGGCGCGACCCACGTCATCCTCGGCCATTCCGAGCGGCGCGCCGACCAGGGAGAGTCGAATGCGCTGATCGCCTGCAAGGTGAGTTCCGCCCTCGAAGCGGGGCTCGTCCCCATCGTCTGCGTCGGCGAAACCGCCGAGGAGCGTGATCTCGGGCAGCAGCAGCAGGTTGTCGCCCACCAGCTCGAAGGCAGCCTGCCACAGGATTTCGTCGGCGTGGTCGCCTATGAGCCGGTCTGGGCCATTGGCACTGGAAAGGTCCCGACCGCGGCCGACATCACCGCGATGCACGCCTTCATCCGCGCGGAGCTGAAGCGCGCGCGGCCGACGGCCGCCGACGCGCGCATTCTCTATGGTGGCTCGATGAAGCCGGGCAACGCCGCGGAAATCCTGGCATTGCCAGAGGTGGGTGGGGGGTTGGTCGGAGGGGCGAGCCTGGTGGCCGAGGATTTTCTTGCCATCATCCGGGCCGCCTGAGAGACCGCCCCAAGGGCCATCCGGGGCGAGCCACCCGTTCCGGCGGATGATGCTACGCACATCCGCCCTACCTCTTGCAAAATGACGCTGCTATAGCCCAGCGCAAATTCGTTCCCCATCCTGGCGGTGCGTGCCCTGCCCGCGCCGTCTTGGAGAAGACCCAAGGATCTCGCCATGGCCCGTCGCCGACAACTCTACGAGGGAAAAGCGAAGATCCTCTTCGAAGGCCCCGAGCCCGGCACTCTCGTCCAGTATTTCAAGGACGACGCGACTGCCTTCAACGCGCAGAAGAAGGGCGTCATCACAGGCAAGGGCGTGCTGAACAACCGGATCAGCGAATTCCTCATGCTGCGGCTCGGCGAAATTGGCGTGCCGACGCATTTCGTCCGTCGTCTCAACATGCGCGAGCAGCTCATCCGCGAGGTCGAGATCATTCCGCTCGAGGTCGTTGTGCGCAATGTCGCGGCCGGTAGCCTGTCGACCCGCCTCGGCATCCCGGAAGGCACCCGCCTGCCCCGCTCGATCATCGAATACTATTACAAGAACGACGGCCTGAACGACCCGATGGTGGCGGAAGAGCACATCACCGCCTTCGGCTGGGCGACGCCCCCGGATATGGACGACATCGTCTCCCTCACCCTCCGCGTGAATGATTTCCTGTCCGGTCTCTTTCTGGGCGTCGGCATCACCCTGGTCGATTTCAAGCTCGAATTCGGCCGGCTGTGGGAGGAGGACGAGATGCGCATCGTCCTCGCCGACGAGATCAGCCCGGACAACTGCCGTCTCTGGGACAGCAAGACCAACGAGAAGATGGACAAGGACCGCTTCCGCCGCGACCTCGGCAAGGTCGAGGAAGCCTATCAGGAAGTGGCCAAGCGTCTCGGCATTCTGCCCGAAGCCGGCATGCGCGACATGAAGGGCCCGGAGATCATGCAGTGAAAGCGATCGTCACCGTCATGCTGAAACCCGGCGTGCTGGACCCGCAGGGTCGCGCCATCGGCCATGCGCTGGAAACCCTGGGCTTCGACGGCGTGGGCGAAGTCCGCGCCGGCAAGATTATCGAACTCGAACTCGCCGAGACCGATGCAGCGAAGGCGCAGGCCGCCGCCGAGGCGATGGCGGACAAGCTGCTCGCCAATACCGTCATCGAAAGCTACCGGGTCGAGGTTGTCTGAGATGAGCGTGCGGGCCGGCATCGTTCTCTTTCCGGGCACCAATCGCGAGCGCGACATGGCGATCGCGCTGGCAAAGGTCTCAGGCGGGCGCCAGCCCGTCATGATCTGGCATAAGGAGACCAGCCTCCCGCCGCTCGATCTCATCGTCCTGCCCGGTGGCTTCAGCCATGGCGACTATTTGCGCTGTGGCGCCATGGCGGCGCAGTCCCCCGTGATGCGGGCGGTGCGCGACTTCGCAGACGCCGGCGGCGCTGTGCTCGGTGTCTGCAACGGCTTCCAGATCCTGACCGAAGCCGGGATGCTGCCCGGCGCGCTGCTGCGCAATGCGGGCCTGCGCTTCCTCGGCCAGGATCATCACCTCAAGGTCGAACAGACGGACAGCCTCTACACCAGCGGCTATGACCAGGGTTCCGTCATCCGTGTCGTTCTCGCCCATGGCGACGGCAACTATGTCGCGGATACCGCGACCCTCGACCGGCTGGAGGGCGATGGCCTCGTCGCTTTCCGCTATTGCAATGCAGAGGGCGTCGTCTCTGACGAGACCAATCCGAACGGCAGCCAGCGCAATATCGCCGGCATCTTTTCAGAGAACCGCCGTGTCCTGGGGCTCATGCCCCATCCCGAAGACTATGTTGACCCGCTGATGGGCGGGGTGGATGGCCTGCCGATGTTCGCAAGCATTGTGGAAGGGCTTGCGGCATGAGCCAGCGCCCGGTTGACGAGAAACTCGCCCGCGAATTCGGCCTCAATGCCGAGGAATATGGCCGCGTCCTGACCATCATGGGCCGCCAGCCCTCCTTCACCGAGCTTGGCATCTTCAGCGTCATGTGGTCGGAGCACTGCTCCTACAAATCCTCCCGGGTCTGGCTGAAGGAACTGCCCACCAAGGCCGACTGGGTCGTGCACGGTCCGGGCGAGAATGCCGGCGTCGTCGATATCGGCGAGGGGCTGACCGCCATCTTCAAGATGGAGAGCCACAACCACCCGAGCTTCATCGAGCCCTACCAGGGTGCCGCAACGGGTGTCGGCGGCATCCTGCGCGACGTCTTCACCATGGGTGCGCGGCCGGTCGCCAACCTCAACGCGCTGCGCTTCGGGCGGCCTGAGAACCCCCGCACCAAGCGTATCGTCGATGGCGTCGTGCGCGGCATCGGCGGCTATGGCAATTGCGTCGGCGTGCCGACAGTGGGCGGCGAGGTGAACTTCCATGCCGCCTACGACGGCAACCCGCTCGTCAATGCCATGACGGTCGGCATCGCCCCGCGGGACCGCATCTTCCTCTCGGCCGCGGCCGGCATCGGCAATCAGGTCGTCTATGTCGGCTCCAAGACGGGCCGGGACGGCATCCATGGCGCGACCATGGCCTCGGCCGAATTCGACGCAAATTCGGAAGAGAAGCGCCCGACCGTGCAGGTCGGCGACCCCTTTACCGAGAAGCTTCTGATCGAGGCCTGCCTGGAACTGATGGGGACGGACGCCATCGTCGCCATCCAGGACATGGGGGCCGCCGGCCTTACCTCCTCCTCCGTCGAA
>NZ_DATJJK010000292.1:0-8671 GCF_035492295.1 Acidisoma sp.
TCGATGCTGGCCTTTTCAAGACGGGGCGGCGTTCCGGTTTTTAGGCGCGCCACGGGCAGGTCCAGGCCACGCAGCCTGGCGGCCAGCGGCAAAGCCGGGGCTTCGCCGATGCGCCCGCCGGGTGATTTGTCACCGCCGACATGGATGGTGCCGTTGAGGAAGGTGCCGGTGGTGATGACGACGGCGCCGCAGGCAAAGCGCTGTCCGGTGGCATCCAGCACAGCGGCAACCCGGCCCTCGGCATCGATCTCAAGATCCGCCGCTTCACCCTCCCGAATGGTCAGCCCCTCTTGGGCCGCGAGAAGTTCCTGCATCACCCGGCGATACAGGCCACGGTCCATCTGGGCGCGCGGCCCGCGCACCGCCGGGCCCTTGCTGCGATTCAGTACTTTGAAATGAATGCCCGCCCGATCGGCCGCGCGGCCCATCACCCCGTCCAGCGCGTCGATCTCGCGTACCAGATGCCCTTTGCCGATGCCCCCAATCGCCGGGTTGCATGAGAGCGCGCCGATAGTCTCGATCCGATGGGTCAGCAGCAGCGTGCGCGCGCCCATCCGGGCGGCGGCGGCGGCGGCCTCGCATCCGGCATGACCACCGCCCACAACCACCACGTCAAAGTCGTGCGGGTTCGAGGGATGAAAAAGCCTCGTCTTCGTCGCTGTCCTGTCCATGGCGCGGTCATACAGCCGCGCGCATCGAACCGCTACTTTCCGATGCAGAAATCACCAAAGATGCGGTCCAGCAGTGCTTCGACGCCGATGGCACCGGTGATGCCGCCGAGGGCGGAGAGGGCCAGACGCAACTCTTCCGCGCGCAATTCGGGCTCATCCAATGCCACTGCCCTGGTCAGGTTCTCCTGCGCTTCCGCGAGCAAGGAACGGTGGCGCTGTCGTGTCAGGGCCGGCGGCCCAGCCCGCGCGGTCGCCGCGCGCGCGATTGCACTGAGCCGCTCGACCAATTCCCCCATGCCAAGACCGGTGCGCGCGCTGACGACGATCTCGGCACCGTCGGGCTGCCCGCCGAGATCTGCCTTGGTCATAATGGTGAGCCGGGGCGGTTCATCCTCCGTATGCACGCCTGCCTGCGATTCCGGCGCATTTGCGCGCTCATCGGGCGCGTCCGGGCTCCGCAGAACAAGCACGAGATCGGCCTGTGCGGCGCGCGCGCAGGCGCGCCGCACACCCTCCGCCTCCACGGGGTCATCTGTCTCCCGCAGTCCCGCCGTGTCGATCAGCGTCACCGGCGCGTCGCCCAGAACCAGCTGCACTTCGAGTGCGTCGCGCGTCGTCCCGGGCAGAGGCGAGACGATCGCCACCTCGCGCCCCGCGAGCGCATTCAAAAGCGTCGACTTCCCGGCATTGGGAGGACCCTGGATGACGAAGACAAGGCCCTCGCGCATCTTTTCGCCACGTCGACCATCGGCGAGATGGGTCGCAATCTCCGCTGACAGGATATCGATCGTGCGGATCAGGGCCTGCTCCACCTCTGCGGGAAGATCCTCGTCCGGGAAATCGATCAGCGCTTCCTGATGGGCGAGAACACCGGCGAGGCGGTTCGACCAATCCTCGTACACCCGGCCCAGAGCGCCCTCCATCTGGCGCAGCGCCTGCCGCCGCTGCCCGGCCGTCTCGGCCATGACGAGATCGCCGATCGCCTCCGCCTGCAGGAGGTCCATGCGGCCATTGAGGAAGGCACGACGGCTGAACGCACCGGGCTCGGCGAAGCGCAGGCCGAGCGCCAGCAGCGCTTCGGTAACGCCTTCCAGCACCGCTCGCCCGCCATGCAGATGCAGTTCGGCCGCATCCTCACCGGTATAGGAGTGGGGCGCGGGAAACCACAGCACCAGCGCCTCGTCCAGCACCTCTCCCGTGCCATCGCGCAGACGGCGGAGGCTTGCGGTGCGGGGACGCGGCAGAGAGCCGCCGAGGGCGATGATGGCCGCAGCAGTGGCCGGGCCGCTCAGCCGCACAGCGGTTACCGCGCCGCGGCCTGCGGCCGTCATCGGGGCGAAGATCGTCCGCTCACTCATGCCCAGGCTCCGTTCTCCGGGGTCCCGTCAGGCCGAACGCTCGGGTGGCAGCCGTAAACTCTCCGTCCGGCCACCCAGCCGGAGATGCTCCTCGATCACCCGGTCGACATCCGCCCGGTTCTCCACCCGGTACCAGGTTCCGGCCGGATAGATGACGAGGCAAGGCCCTTCTTCGCAGCGGTCAAGACAACCTGCCATATTGACCCGCGCATGGGGAATGCCGGCTTCCTTCACGCGCGCCTTCATATAGTCGCGCAACGCTTCCGAACCGCGGGCCGCGCAGGAGCCGCGCTTATGGCCGTCTGGCCGGCGGTTGCAGCAGACGAAGATATGGGCGTCGAAATAGGGCGGCGGATCGTTGCGGTCCTCGCGTTGAGCCTGATCCTGCTCGGGGTCGTCCATCCACTCGATCCTGTTTATAGTTGATGAGACAATTTTATGGTCATGTGCGGCCGGCTTTTCTGGCCGCACGACATCGTTCTTCTGCCGTAGCCCGGCGCGTCCGTCCACTCGCCCGGCGGTCGTTCCCATGCCGCCGCGCGCAGTGCTTGACAACCGGCGGGCACGAGCGTCGCATGCAGCGTCATTTGGTCGGACGGAGCCTTGCCGCAACTCTCTTTGCACACGCCGGTCGGTCCCGTCACGATTTCGGCGGAGGACGAGACCATCGTCGCGGTCGATTGGGGCTGGGGCCGCGACCAGGAGGCGACCCCGGTCTTGCTGCGCACGAAGGATTGGCTCCACGCCTATTTCGACGGTGATGTAAAGCCCATGGACCTGCCGCTCGACCCTTTCGGCACAGCCTACCGGCGCCGCGTCTGGAAGGCGATCGGAGAGATCCCCTGCGGTGCCGCCTGGAGTTACCGGCGTGTCGCCGAGACGGTCGGCGGCTCGCCGCGCTCGGTCGGGACGGCCATGGCGACGAATCCCATCCCCCTTCTGATCCCTTGTCATCGCGTGGTCGGCAGCGGTGCGTCGGGGAGACTGGTGATTGGTGGCTACAGCGGCGGTGAAGGCATCGAAACCAAGCGCTTCCTGCTCGATCATGAGGCCCGGATCGCGGGTTTCGCGTCCGGCTGGACCGGCCGTCCTGCGGCCGCGGGATTGCAAGAGGTCCTGCTATGAGCCACGCCATCCGGGTGCTCGCGACCGGCGGGCCGGAGGTCCTGCAATGGGAGCAGGTGCCGACGCCGGAACCCGGTCCTGGCCAGGTCCTCATCAAGCAGGCGGCGGTCGGCCTCAATTTCATCGACGTCTATTTCCGTAGCGGCCTTTACAAAACGCCGCTCCCGATGACGCCTGGCATGGAGGCGGCCGGCACCATCCTGCGCCTCGGCCCAGGTGTTGCGGATCTCCGCGAAGGCGATCGTGTCGCCTATGCCTCCATGCCGCTTGGCGCCTATGCCGAGCATCGTGTGATGCCCGCCGACCGGCTCGTGCACCTGCCGGACGGGCTCAGCTTCGAAACCGCGGCCGGTATGATGATGACCGGCCTCACCGCCCAGTTTCTGCTCCACCGGACCTACAAGGTCGCGCCGGGTGATACCGTCCTCATCTACGCCGCGGCGGGCGGCGTCGGCCTCGTTCTCTGCCAATGGGCGAAGCATCTCGGCGCCAGCGTCATCGGTGTGGTCTCCCGGGAATCGAAGGTCGCGCTGGCAGCCAGCCATGGCGCCGACCATGTGCTGCTCGCGCATGAGGACATTCCCGCGCGCGTGCGGGACATCACAAGCGGCGCCATGGTGCCGGTGGTCTATGACAGTATCGGCCGTGACACCTTCGAGGCGAGCCTCGACTGTCTTGCTCCCCTCGGCATGATGGTGAGCTACGGCAATGCCTCTGGCCCGGTGCCGCCGGTCGACATCTCCCAACTCGCGGCCAAGGGAAGTCTCTTTCTCACACGGCCCAGCCTGGTCACCTATACCGCCAAGCGCAAGGCGCTGCTTTCCGCCGCCGAGGCGCTGTTCGCCGTGGTCGAAAAAGGCATTGTGCGGATTGAGGTCGAGCAGACTTTTCCGCTTCGCGACGCCGCCGAGGCTCATCGCGCCCTTGAGGCCCGACAGACCACCGGCAGCACGGTTCTTCTGCCCTGACGGCGCGGGAGAGCCGACAGCGCCGGCTCCACGACGGCCATCAGGCGAGAAGGGGATCGAGCTCGCCCTTGCGGTCCAAAGCGACCAGATCGTCACAGCCGCCGATGTGCCGGCCGTCGATGAAGATCTGCGGCACCGAACTGCGCCCCGCCCGGGACATGGATTCTGCCCGCGCCGGGGTGCCGTGCGGGGCGTCGATCTCCCGGTAGCTGGCGCCCTTGCTGTCCAGCAGCTGCTTGGCGCGCGCGCAATAGGGGCAATAGGGCTGGGTATAGACTTCGATCTCGGCCACGGTCATCTCCTTCAGACGCTTGTAAAATCGTCTGCGTCTTCGCTGTGGACAAGAGCCTCCGACGATATTCGCCCCTGCCGGCGGCGCGGGTCCGGCACCCGCGCTACGACCAGTACGTCGACGCGGGCGACCCCGGCTGCCGCCAGGGCTTCGGCGCAGGCGGAGGCCGTGGCACCCGAAGTCAGGACGTCGTCGATCAGCAGAATGCGCCGGCCGCGCAGCCGCGCCAGGGAAGAGGGGCTGACGGTGAAAGCGCCGGCGACGGCCCGGCGCCGCTCCGCGGCCGACAGCTCGCCCAGCGGCTGGGTCGCGCGGCAGCGCCGCAGGGCATCGGCCGCCCAGGGCCGTGCCGCGAGGGTCGCAAGCCGCCCTGCCAGCAACGCCGCCTGATTGTAGCGCCGCTGCACCAGGCGGCGGCGATGCAAAGGCACCGGCACAAGGAGATCCGCCTCGGCGAGGAGCGGCGCGCCGGCGCGGTGCATGAGCATCGCGAGCAGGCCCGCGAGTTCGGTCCGGTCGGCATGTTTGAATGGTAGCAGCAGGCGCCGCGCCGGCTCGTCATAGGTCAGGGCGGCCCGGGCGCGGGCGAAGCTGGGCGGATGCGCCAGGCATGTGGCGCAGAGCCGCAGGCGGCCGGCCTCGCCTTTCGTCTCGAAGGGCAAGCCGCAGCGCAGGCAGGCCGGATCGGCGATGAAGGTGAGGCTGCCGAAGCAGTCAGGGCAAAGTCTCTGCGGGCCATGGACAAGCATGCCGCAGGAGGGGCAGCGCGGGGGCAGCAGGCAGTCGAGCACGAGGTGCGCGGCCCGCCCCAGCTCCCGGCCCATGAGGGTCTTCAGCGCGGTCATGGGTCATTATGATTCGATTTCGAATCAAATGCACGACCCCCTTTGCGGCTCCGTCACAGGACCGTCATTCCCCGCTGCCCACCGCGCCGCGGGCCGGCGCAACGGCAGCCTGGGCTGGGGCGGCCGAGATGGGCGCCCGCACCATGTAGAGCAGGGCCGGTTCGAAGATGAAGGTCGCGACAAGCGTGCAGGCAAGGCTGCAGAGCAACAGCAGGCCCATGCTTGCCGTGCCCGGATGATGCGAGAAGGCGAGAGAGCCGAACGCCGTCCCCGTGGTGAGCGCGGAGAAGAGAATGGCCCGCGCCGTCGGGGAGGCGAGGAAGCTGCGCTCCCCCGCCCGCCAGTTCATGACGAAATAGAGGTTGAAGGACACCCCCACACCCTGCAGCAGCGGCAAGGCGATGACGTTCGCGAAGTTCAGCGGCAACGGCAGCAGCACGATGATGAGTACCGTCATGAGGGAGGAGAGCACGAGCGGTGCCAGGATCATCAGCACGGGCACGGGGCGGCGCAGAAAGAGGAAGAGGATCGCGGCGATCGCGACGAGGGCGAGGATCGCCGCCTCCCGGAAGGCCCCGATGATGGTCTCGGCGCTTCTGATTACGGTCACCGCTGAGCCGCCGGCCGCGGGGGCGACCGCCGTCACTTGCTGCACGAAGGCCTTCAGCCCACGGCTGTTCATCGCGGCCGTTTTGGGCAGCACCTGGATGCGGGCACGCCCGTCCTTGGTCAGCCAATCGACCTTCAGCGCCTGGGGCAGGGATTGCAGCGTCACCGGCTGGGCCGAAAGCGAGGCGCGGAGATTGTCGAGCTGCTGCGGCAGGAAGGCGGTGAGCGCCGCATTGGCCGCCATCAGCTGGGCATCCGTCTGCCCTTCCAATGTCTTGAGGTCGTGGCCGATGGCGAGCAGCGGACTGTCCGCGGGCAGTTTCGGCCGGGCGCTGTCGATGGCCTTCAGCGTGGTCGCAAGGGCGATGCGGATATCGCCCGCCGTCACCGGCGCCGAGGGGCCGGGATTGAGCGTTGCCGCGAGCAGATCGGAGGTATCGGAAATGGCGTCGAGTTTCGGCTTCTGGTCGGCCGGCACGAAGCTCGCGAGCGTCAGGGCGTGGTCGACCAAGGGCAGCTTTTCCAACCGGTCGGCCAGCGTCGCCGCCTGAGCCACCGAGGGGGCGAGAACGTCGATGCTGTAGGGATCGGTCACCGGATTGTCGAGCAGGCTGCGCAGCGTCTGCATCGCTTCGGAATGCGGATCCTGGGTGTCGAGCGGATCGCTGTCGAAGACAATGTGGGGAATGAGGATGAGCCCGATCAGCCCGAGGACCGCGAAGAGACCGACGACGGTGCGCCGCCGATGCCAGAGGAACATATCGGCCCGCGCCATGCCGGCGAAGCCGATCTCTCCCTTTTCAGCCGGCATGCGGAAAAGCGTAATGAGGGCGGGGAGAAAGGTGATCGTGCAGGCGAAGGCGATGAGCATGCCGAAGCCGGCGATCAGGCCGAGTTCGGCCACGCCCGCGAAGCTCGTAGGCACGAAGGCAAAGAAGCCGGCGGCGATCGCGACGGCGGCCAGGAGCACGGAATTGCCTGCCTTCCGCAGTGTCTGTACCAGCGCCATCTCGGTATCCGCCGCCTCTCGGCGCTCGTCCCGGTAACGCACGCAAATCTGAATCGCGAAATCGACTGCAAGCCCGATGAAGAGCACGGCGAAGGCGACGGAGATCAGATTGAGCGTGCCGATGGCGACGGCCGCGAAGAAGGTCGTGAGCAGCAGGCCCAGCACCAGCGTCAGCATGATCGCGACGATGTAGCGGATGCGCCGCACGGCAAGGACGAGCCAGAGCAGGATGAAGAGGATCGAGACGACGGTATCGGTCACGATCCCTTGGGTCAGGGATGAGAACTGCTGGTCGGCGAGCGCGATCTGGCCGGTGATGCGGAAGTTGGCGCGGCCGTCGGCGATCGTCGGCACGGCCGCCGCGATGCGGCGGAGCGCGTCGGTCGCGGCAGCACCGGGTTCAATCGCGCCGTAATCCTGCACGGGTTGGACGAGGACGAAACGGTCCGGCCCGGCGCGGTCACTCAGCGACCCGCCGAGCAGTTTCTGCCAGGAAACCGGCTCCGGATGCCCGCTTGCCGCCTGCTTCAGCCCCCGATCGAACCCGTCGAGCGCGGTTTTGTAGCCGGACAGATCGACCTGGCCTTGGGCCGCCCCCTGGCCGATAAGGCCGATCGCCGTCAGCAGACCGCGCATGGAGGGATCGGCCGCAAGCTGGCCGATGAAGGGCTGAGCCTGCACGAAGCTGTTCAGCAGCCCCTCGAGGTCTTTCTGGTTCAGGAACAACAGCCCTTCGGTCTTGAAGAAGGGCAGGGCGTCGGGCCGGCGCACGGTCTTGAAATGGGCCTTATCGGCAGCGACCGCCTTCGCGATGGCCGCAGCCGTCGCATCGGCCTCTTCCGGCGTCTTGGCCTGGATCACGCCCACCAGCAGGTCGTTAAATTGCGGGAAGTCGTTGTTCATCGCGGTCTGCGCCTGCCGCCAGGGCAGTTTGGGCGAGAACAGGTCATCGGTATTCGTATCGATTCCGAGATGGCGCGCCGTATAGAAGGCGCTGCCGACCGCGAGGAGAATACCGACGAGCACGACCCACAGCGCATGGCGGCTGCTCAGGCGTGCGATTGCCGCCAGCTTTGACTGAACCCACATCGACGCTTTTCTGTCCTTGTTCAAATTCGAGGCATGCCGGGTCGCGACAAGTCGGGGCGAGGCAGGGCGGATCGGCACGGGTGCCCCCGGCACGGTTCGCTGACGGGCCGCTCCTTCGACCGCATACCGGATAGTCCGGGCAGGGTGAAGATCGCGACGCGCCGGGCAGGGCTGGCCAGGGGCCGAGGCGAGGCAGGGGCCGCCATCACGTTGCCGGGAGCGGCAGCGCCGGACCCGCCGTTGGCAGCAAGGCCAAAGCCGCCGATAGTCGGGGCGGCGGACAAAGCTTTCCATCCAGCACGGCAGGGAGACCAGAGATGACGGTGAGCGGCGATGCGATCGAGAGCCTGGGCATCATCGGGGCCGGGCAGATGGGCAACGGCATCGCGCATGTCGCGGCGCTGTCCGGTCTCGCCGTCGTCCTGATCGATGTGCGGCAGGAGGCCTTAACCGACGCCATGGCGACGATCGGCCGCAACCTTGACCGCCAGGTGCAGAAGGGCGCGGTTACCCAGGAGGCTCGGGCCGCAGCGCTCGGCCGCATCACGACCGCCACCGAGACCGCCGCACTCTCCGGCAGCGACATGGTCATCGAGGCGGCGACCGAGCGGGAGGACGTCAAGATCGCGATCCTTAAAGGCCTCGTCCCCCATCTCAGCCCCGGGGCGATCATCGCGACCAATACCTCTTCGATCCCCATCACCC
>NZ_DATJJK010000293.1:0-3430 GCF_035492295.1 Acidisoma sp.
GCTCGAATACCGGGTGCTTGCCCTGCATTACTACAACGAGATGAACAATCGCGAGGTCGCCGCCATCCTCGATATCAGTGAAGGCTACGCTTCGCGAATCCGCAAGCGTGCACTGCAGATTCTGGCCGCGTACATGGCGGACCAATTGAACGGAGAACCTTTATAATGTCAGCGATCCTAGGCATCGTCGCCGCGTTGGCGATGGTCATTCTGGCGGCTGTGACCGACGGCGACCCGATCTCGTCGCTGTTCAGCGTCACGGCGGTGCTGATCGTGTTTGGCGGCACCGGCGCGGCGGTGACGACGCAATTCGGCGTCAAAGGGGTGCTGACCGCCGGCGCCCGCTTCAAGTGGCTGGTCAAGCCGCCGGCGGTGGATATGCACGCCTTCATCGAGCAGGTGGCGGCCTGGTCGAATCTCGCCCGCTCGCAGGGCGCGCTGGCGCTGGAGAGCGAGCTGGAGACGGTCGAAGACCCGTTCCAGAAGCAGGGGCTGCAAATGATCATCGACAACACCGCCGAAGAGGACATGTTGCCGACGCTCGAAGCGATGGCCGCGAATGCCGCGCGCGAAGACACCGTCGCGTCCGAAGTCTGGGAAGCCGCGGGCGGTTATCTGCCGACCATCGGCGTGATGGGCGCGGTGCTCGGCCTGATTCACGTGATGATGGAGCTCGACCATCCGGCCGAGCTCGGCGTGGGCATCGCCACCGCGTTCGTGGCCACGGTCTATGGCGTGGGCAGTGCCAATCTCATCGCCTTGCCGCTCGGCGCGCGGCTCGGCATCCTGGCCGAGGCGCGCGAGCGCGAACGGCACCTGATCATCCAGGGGCTGATGCTGCTGAAGCAGGGCAAGTCGGGCATCCTTATCCGCCAGACCATGCAGAACCTGCTCGCGAAGGATAACAGAAAGAAACCTGACGAGGTCCAAACCGACGCGGCGGAAAGCGACGCGCTGGCGGAGGCGGTCTGATCCATGGACATGCGGCCCAACATGAAGGTGAAGAAGAAGGCAAATCACGAACGCTGGCTGGTTAGCTATGCCGACCTGATGACACTGCTGTTGGCGCTGTTTGTCGTGTTGTATGCGTCCTCGACGCAGAACAAGGTGAAGATTCAGGAGGAAGAGCAAAGCATCATCCATGCCTTCCATGGCACGCCGATCACGATCCAGTCGCATTCGGGCAACAGCGGCGTATTGCAGCACCAGCCGTCGCCGATCCCCAAGCCGGTCGAACATCCCGCGCCGCGGCCGCCGCCGCATGTGCCGCAGCAAATCTCACGTCAGCTGCAGCAGGAAATGGCGCAGTTGCAGGCGATGCAGCTGCGTCTGCAAAGCGTGCTGCAGCCGCTGATCGGGCAGAAGCAGGTGACGATGTCGGCGCAGCCTCTAACACTGACCATCAGCTTCAGCGCTTCGACATTGTATAACAGCGGCCAGGCCACGTTGTCTCCGCCGGCGAAGATTTTGCTCACCAACATTGCGGGCAAGCTGAAAGACCTGCCGGACCAGTTCAGCATGGTCATTCAGGGCTACACCGACAACCAGCCGATCGCCACGCCGCAATTTCCTTCGAACTGGTCGCTTTCGGTCGAGCGCGCGGTCAGCGTGGTTACGTTGTTCGTGGCGCAGGGGATCGACGGCACGCGGCTTTCGGCGCAGGGCTTTGGCGAGTTCGCCCCGTCCGCCAGCAACGCCACGGCCGACGGCCGCGCGCAGAACCGCCGCGTGGTCGTGGTGATCCGCGCCCCCGCGCCGAGTGATACAGCGAATGACGCCTCGGGTGGAAAATAGAGCGTGACGATCATGGATCACTCATCCTCTCCCCTTCGTTTCGCGTGCCGCCGCCCTGCGGTCGCGGCATCGCGCGCTTCGCTTGCCGGCATTATCGCTTTAACCTGACGGAACCGAACCCGTGGCAAAACGCAAACCCCCTCGCAAGGCAAACCAGGGCAGCGGCCTGTATAAGCCCAGGCTTTTGGTCGTTGCGGCTGCGCTGTTCTGGGCGGGGCTGAATCAGCCGGGGTCGTTGACGCTGGTGACGTTGCTGTTGTGGGCGTTGAGTGCGGTGACGGTCGGCGTGCTGATGCGCGCGGCGCTCGCCGTGGGCGAACCGCTGGTCAAGCTCGCTTTCGCCATGGTGAGGCAGCGGCCCAGCGCCGAAGGCACCGCGGAAGAGCCATGAGCTACGTGATCACCCGCCGTCAGGCCCAGAACGCGGTCCCGGCCGAGCCGGAAGTCGACGTGTTCGCGGAGACGGTCGAACGCCGGGTGAACGAAGAGATGGCACGGCTGCGCGTGGCGGCGGAAGCCGAGGGGCGGGCAGCCGGCGAGCAGGCGGGCCATGCGGCGGCGCAGGCGCAGACCGCGTCTCAGGCCGCGCCTGCGATCAAGGCGTTGGAGACGGCCTGGAGCCAGCTCAGCGCGCCGCTGCGCCAGCGCGAGCATGATCTGGCGGGCCTGGTAACGGATCTGGCCTTCCAGCTGGCGCGGCACATCGTCGGCGTCGAGGTGACGACCAATGCCGAGGGCTTGCGCGCGCTGGTGACGCAGCTGCTGCAAGAGGCCGCCTCGGAACGCACGGCGCAACAGCGCATCGTCGTGCGCCTCCACCCCGCCGACCACGCGGTGTTGGCGCCGCTTCTGGTGCTCGAGGATGGCAAACTGATTTCCGACGCCGCGGTCAGCCGCGGCGGCGCGATGGTGGAGCTGAGTGCGCCCGAAGGCGACCCGCTCAACCGCATCGAATGGGATGCCCGCATTGAGGCACGCATCGCCGCCGTGCGCGCCGCTCTGGGACTGCGCGACGAGGCGGCGGCATGATCGCGCTCGAGGCGATCCGCGCGCTCGCCGCCGAGCGGGCGCGGTTGGCGATGGCAGGGGACACCATCCTGCGCTACGGACGGGTGGTGCGGTCCCAGGGCGATGTGCTGCACGCCAGCGGCATTCGCGCGCCGATCGGCTCGCGCTGCCTGATCGATACCGAAGAGGGCATGCCGCTCCCGGCCGAAGTGGTCGGCTTCGATGCGGGCACGCTTTTGATCATGCCCGAGCAGGGCAAGCGCGGCGTGGTGCGCGGCGCGCGCGTGCATGTCGAGAGCCGGGCGCCGACGCCGCTGATGGGGCCGGGCCATCTCGGGCGCGTGATCGACGGGCGCGGCGCGGCGCTGGATGGCAGGAAGCCGCCGGAAGTGACCGACCCGTGGCCGCTGATGGGCGTGCCGGTGAATCCGATGGAGCGCGAGCGCATCGAGAAGCCCTTCGATGTCGGCGTCAGCGCCATCAACGCACTGGCGACCATGGGGCGCGGCATGCGCATCGGCCTGTTCGCGGGGTCCGGCGTGGGCAAGACCACGCTGCTCGGCATGATGGCGCGTTATGCCGAGGCGGATGTCGTGGTGGTCGGCATGATCGGCGAGCGCGGCCGCGA
>NZ_DATJJK010000294.1:0-12997 GCF_035492295.1 Acidisoma sp.
CGCCGGATTGCGGCTGAAGAGCGAGAAGAGCTGGATGCCGGCGGGCAGGGCGGAGACGAAATGGTCAAAACGGGCGAAGGTCTGATCCGGCTGCGGTTGTTTCGCAATCGCGCGGAGCATATGCGGCAGGAGATGCTCGAGCAGGCTCCGCGCCCGTTCCGAGCGCAGCGCGCGTGGCCGGCCGGAAAGCCAGCGCCGGATCGTCTCCACGATACGCGGCCCGTCGGCATAGCCAAGGCTCCGCAGCCGGGCGAGCATCGCCTCCGGCATCGCAGTGCCGCCGGGGCCGACGGTGATCGCTTCCGCCTCGTAATGGTCCTCGTCCTCGAGTTCGAAAAAGGAATCGTAGAGGCGTTGGACGGCGAGGAGTTCGCGGAGCAGCGCCTCGGCGAAGGCCTCGGGCGCGGCGAAGCCCATGAAGGTCGCGAGTGCGGCCATGCCCTCGCGGCTGCCCGGCAGGGCATGGGTCTGGCGGTCGGCCACCATCTGCAGCCGATGTTCCACTTGGCGCAGCAGGCGGTAGGCGCGGGTGAGAGCGGCCGCTGTTTCGCTCGTGATGTGGCGGAGGCGGGTGAGCAGGCGCAGCGCGGGAAGCGTGGCGCCGACGCGCAGGATGGGCTGCCGCCCGCCCCAGACCAGCTGCTGGGACTGCGCCAGGAACTCGATTTCGCGGATGCCGCCGCGCCCGACCTTGAGATTGTGGGCCAGGAGCCGGGCCACCGGGTCCGGCCCTTCCGGGATGGGTCCGCCACGATGCGCGTCCATCAGCCGCTTCATGGCGTGGATATCGGCGATGGCTGCGAAGTCGAGATGCCGGCGCCAGACGAAAGGGCGCAGCCCATCGAGGAAGGACTGACCGAGCGCGATATCGCCCGCCACCGGCCGCGCCTTGATGAAGGCGGCGCGTTCCCAGTTGCGACCCATGGTTTCGTAATAGGTCATGCCGGTGGCGACGGAGATGGCCAACGGCATGGCCGAGGGATCGGGCCGCAGCCGCAGATCGACCCGAAAGACGTAGCCGCCCACCTCCCGCGCTTCCATGAGCTTGACGAGATCCCTGGCTAGGCGCGTGTAAGTTGCGCCTATAGTCTCTTGCGGAGTGGCAATGGCCGCGGGGTCATAGAAGACGATGAGGTCGATATCGCTCGAATAATTCAGCTCCCGGCCGCCCAGCTTGCCGAGCGCCAGGACGAAGAGACCGCTGCCCGCGACGGGGTCCCGCGCAGGGTCGGTCAGCGCGATCCGGCCGCGGTCATGTTCCTGGAGCAGCAGATGCCGGAGGCCGAGCTGCAGCGTTGCCTCGGCGAGGCGGGAGAGCGCGCCGGTGACGAGCGAAAGGCCCCAAAGCCCGCCGATATCGGCGAGGGCCACAGCCAGCGCCACCTGGCGCTTCGCCCGCCGCAGGCTTGCGGCGACAGCGGCGCGCGACGCGGCCGGGCTGGTTTCGGACAGGCTGCGGAAGGCGGCCTCCACGGCTGCGGCCGGGCCCGCTTGCGCGACCGTCAGAAGTGTCTCCGGCTCATTCAGAGCGAGTTCGGACAGATAGGGGCTGTTGCCGCCGATCGCGGCCAGCATGCCGGGCGGCAGACCTCCTGCCCCCGGCACCTGCGCGCGGAAGCGGGCCGCGAAATCTTCCGCGGCGTCGGGGTCGGCCGGCTGCGGCCAGCGGATGGCAGGTTCCTCGGGATTCATCGCGGCCGAGGCTGGCCATGAGCGGGCAGGACGGTCAAGAGCCGGGGCAAGAGCCGCTGCGCGAGGCTGCCCTGCCGGTGCCAGCAGGACCGCCCGTGCCCGCGCCGGCGCCCGCCCCCCGGCGCAGGCATCGCCCCGGCCGATGGTGGCGCTGGCCGCTGCAGGCCGCGATCCTTTTGGTCGAAGGCATCCTGCTCATCCTGATCATCGGCGGCAGCATGCTCGCCTGGCGGGCTGCCCAGGGGCCGGTCGATCTCTCCTGGATGCTGCCCCGTCTCGGTCGCATCGCGCATGCCGCGGTGCCTGACGATCGCATCTCCGTGCAGCACCTGGCCATCGCCTGGCGCGGCTTCACCCGCGGGCCGGACCAGCCGGTACAGGTGACCGGTGACGGCATTTCCGTTGTGGACCGCGCGCGGGATCGCAGTGTGAGCCTCGACCATGCGGCGCTGGACCTGTCCGCTGCCTGGGCGGTGCGCGGCACCTTCGCGCCCCGGGTGGTGACGTTGGACGGGCTGCGTGTCTCGGCGCGGCGCGCGGCCCCGCGCAACGAGGCGGGGCCGCCAGAGCGCGGCCGTCCGGCCAGGCCATGGGACGTGCGAGCCACGGCGCGGGATGCGATCGCCGTGCTGCGGCAGCCGCCGCAAGACGATCGCCACCTCGCCCCGGTGCGTTTCGCGGGCCTCGCGGAACTGCGCCGCATCACGGTGACAGGGGCGAGCCTCGTTCTTGAACCGGCAGCCGCCGCCGCCGCTGCTCCGGCCACGGGCGCGGATCTGTCCGACAAGGCGCTGCAGCTCGGCAATTTCTCGCTCGTGGCGGCGCGCGGCGACAGCGGCGGGTTGAGCCTGCAGGCCTCCGGTGTGCTCGCCTCCCGCGCGGGCCCGCTGCCGGCAGCGACGGCGGACGCGCGGCCGAGCCTCAGCCTGCGCGGTGCCGTGAGCCCGGCGGGCATGGTGACGCTTGATGCGACGGCGATCCTCGGCGATCCGGCGGCCATGCTCGCGGCCATCGGCGCCCGGGGCGATCTGCCGGTGCCGGATATGGCTGTGCAGGCCCAGGCAGGACTCGCGGCGGGCCCGGATGCGCGGATCACCGATCTGCGGGCGAGCGTTACCGGCGGTGCCGGCCATCTGCGAATTGACGGCGCGATCATTCCGGTCTCCGCGCTCCACGTGAGCCTGTCGGGTGACGAGAGCCATCTCGCCGTCGACTCCGATTCGCATATCGTCTTCGGCGCCGTAAGCAGCGCGCCGCCGCCCACGGTTACGCTCACTGGCGGCGCCACCTGGGAGGCGGGAGCCATCATTGCGTCCCTCGGCCTCGGCATCGATCACGTCGCATCGGACGACGTGCCGGCCTATTGGCCGCCGGGCTTCGCGGACGGCGCCCGCAACTGGATCAAGGCCCAGGTTCGGGACGGGCAGCTGCATGACGGCACGGTGAGCCTTGGTCTGAAGAGCAACCAAGATCTCTCTGATATTGAAGTTTTTTCGGCAACTGGGACGGTCCCGGCCCAGGGCCTGACCGTGACTTGGCTGCCGCCCATTCCGCCGCTAACACAGGTAAATGGGGCGATTGTGTTGCAGGGGCCGGATGCGATCGCCATTCGCGTCGACGATGCGCGGCAGGGTGACCTCACTCTCTCCAAAAGCGGCATCGTGATCACCGGACTTTCCGCGCGGGACCAGATCGGCACGATCACGGTGAACCTTGTGGGCCCGGTCGCCGAAGCCGTCGCACTCGTCAATCATCCGCGGCTCCATCTCCTGCAAGGCGTGCCGCTGCCGCTGAAGGTGACGAGCGGGACAGTGACGACGCGGGTGCAGCTGGCACTGCCCCTCGACGCAAATGTGACGACCAATCAGATCACCATGACGACCCATGCCGCGTTGCAGGATCTCAGCCTCACCGGCCTGCTGCTCGGCCGCGACGTGACCCACGGGCAGCTCACCATCGACGCCACCATGGAAAAGCTGCACCTGGCGGGCAGCGCGGCGCTCGCCGGCATTCCAGTGACCCTTGCGCTCGACACCAGCTTCACCAAAGGCCCGCCAAGCGGGGTCGTGGCTTCCCTTCAGGCGAGTGCCACCGCCGACCAGTCCCAGCTTGCCGCCGCCGGTATTCCGACAGGCGGGATACTGGACGGCACCGCCGATGCGAGTGTCGCGGTCCAGGCTCAACGGGGTGGACGGACCGATATCAACGCCCGTCTGGCCCTTCCCGAATCGCATCTACGCGTCAATGCCATTGCCTGGGCGGGCGGCGAGGGCAGCGCCACCGCGACCGCGCATCTCGCCCTGCAGGGCGACCGAATCATCGCCTTCGATCCGGTAAACCTCCAGGGGCCCGGCATCGACGTCGCGATCCGGCCGAGCTTCACGGACGGGCGGCTTTCAGCCATCGGCATCGACCGCCTGCGGCTCGGCGTCACCGATCTTTCAGGCAGTGTCGGCCTGCCCGCCGCCAAGAGCGACCCCTATGTCATTGCCGTCCAGGGCAAGGCGCTCGATCTCTCCGGCGTCTTCGGCAAGAAGGCGAGCCCGAGCGTCAAGCCCGCCAATGACGCGCTGTCGACCATCTCCTCCAAGGACGAATTCGCGCCCCACCCGCCCTGGCGGGCGACCGTCTCGCTCGACCGGGTGCTTTTCGGGCGCATGGCCGCGGGGGGCGCGCGCGTGATCGAAGGACTCCGCGGGCAGGTGGTGAACAACGGGACGGTCGTGCAAAGCGCCGATGTCTCCGTCCGCGTGGCGCCGTCCGGCGGTCTCACCCATCTCAGCATTGTGCCAAACGGCCCGGGCAGCCGGAGGGTGACGCTGACGAGCGCCGATCTCGGCGGCCTCCTCAAGGCGACCAACGCCTATGACGTGATCAATGGCGGCGCGCTCAGAATCGACGCGTCCTACGACGATCGCCGGCCGACCCATCCGCTGAGCGGCACCGTGGAAATGGACAAGTTCACACTCGGCAATGCACCGACTGTCGCCAAAGTGCTGCAGGGCATGACGCTTTACGGCGTCGTCGACCTCATGCATGGGTCGGGTCTTTTCTTCAGCAAGCTGGTTGCGCCCTTCACGCTTGAGAGCCGCAAGCTGACCCTGGCTGATGCGCGGGCCTATAGCGCGTCCCTGGGCCTTACTGCCCATGGCACGGTCGACCTGCCGCAGAATGCCTTCAACATCCAGGGCACCATTGTGCCGGCCTATTTCTTCAATTCCCTGCTCGGCCACATTCCGCTGATCGGCAAGCTGTTCAGCCCCGAGAAGGGCGGCGGGATCTTCGCCGCCGATTTCCAGCTGGTCGGACCCATCAACAACCCCGCGGTACACGTCAATGCGCTGTCCATGGTTGCCCCCGGCTTCCTGCGCGACCTCTTCAACAAGAAGGGCGCGCCGACCCCGTCGAGCCTGAAGCAGCCATAGTCAGCGGGGTCAAAGGGACGATGGCCCACCCGTTGCCGATGGACGGCGCGGACGGCATCATGCGCGACCGAATTTCCGAACAAGAAGCGAGTGCCGGCGACATGCGCGCCTTTCCGAACCTCACCATCGTCGATCACCCCCTGGTTCAGCACAAGCTGACGCTGATGCGCCGCAGGGAGAAGTCGACCAAGGAGTTCCGCCATCTCCTGAAGGAGATCAGCCTGCTCCTTGGCTACGAGGTGATGCGGGACCTGCCGCTGCAGATGGTGCCGATCGAGACGCCGCTGGAGCCGATGATGGCGCCGCTGCTTGCCGGCAAGAAGCTTTGCTTCGTCTCCGTGTTGCGGGCGGGGGATGGGCTGTTGGACGGTCTGCTCGACCTCGTGCCCTCGGCCCGCGTCGGCCATATCGGCCTCTATCGTGACCCTGTCACGAAACGGCCGGTGGAATATTTCACCAAGCTGCCCGAGGATGTACAGGATCGGTTGGTGATCGCGGTCGATCCGATGCTCGCGACCGGTCATTCAGCCGCCGCCGCCGTACGCGTCATCAAGAAGGCAGGCGCCGCGCAGATTCGCTTCCTCTCGCTTCTCAGCGCGCCTGAGGGCGTGCAGGTGATGCTGGAGGAACACGGGGACGTGCCGGTCTTCACCGCAGCGCTGGACCGGGAGCTCGACGAGCATGCCTATATCCGCCCCGGTCTCGGCGATGCCGGGGACCGGCTGTTCGGAACGAAGTGACTGTTTGAACAAAAGATTAACATGAGAGCGTTTGTGCCACTCAGAGCCCTTGCCTTCCTCTGACGGCAGTTCTACGCCGTGGCCGAACGACACCCCGGAAGGAAAAGCCATGTCCGCCATCGCCGACATCGTTGCCCGCCAGATCCTCGACAGCCGTGGCAATCCCACCGTCGAGGTTGACGTCATTCTCGAGAGCGGTGCCATGGGTCGCGCCGCCGTCCCCTCCGGCGCCTCGACTGGCGCGCATGAGGCGGTGGAACTCCGCGATGGCGACAAGACCCGCTTCGGCGGCAAGGGCGTGAGCCAGGCGGTGGGCTTCGTCGAAGGCGAAATTTTCGAGGCGCTGGCTGGGCTCGAAGCCTCGGAGCAGGTGAAGCTCGACAACCTGATGATCGACCTCGACGGCACGCCCAACAAGAGCCGGCTCGGCGCCAACGCCATGCTCGCGGTCTCGCTCGCCGTCTCCAAGGCGGCGGCGATTGAATACGACCTGCCGCTCTATCGCTATCTCGGCGGTGTCGATGCGCGGACCCTGCCGGTCCCGATGATGAACATCATCAATGGCGGCCAGCATGCCGACAACCCGATCGACATTCAGGAATTCATGATCGCGCCGGTGGGCGCGGCGAGCATTTCCGATGCCGTGCGCATCGGGTCGGAGATCTTTCATACCCTGAAGAAGGCGCTGCACGACGCCGGCCACAATACCAACGTGGGCGACGAAGGCGGCTTCGCCCCCAACATCGGCTCAGCCGAAGCGGCGCTCGATTTCATCACGATGGCCTGCGAAAAGGCCGGCTATCGTCCGGGTGAGGACGTGATGTTCGCGCTGGACGCTGCCGCCACGGAATTCTATGCGGACGGCGCCTACAAGATGGAAGGTGAGGGCAAGACCTTCGATTCCGCCGGCATGGTGGACTACCTCGCGGCGCTGGTTGCCAAATATCCCATCTTTTCGATCGAGGACGGCCTGGCCGAGGACGACTGGGCTGGCTGGAAGCTGCTGACCGAGAAGCTCGGGGGCCGCGTGCAGCTGGTGGGCGACGATCTTTTCGTGACCAACCCGGCCCGTCTGCGCCGCGGCATCGCCGAAAAGACCGGCAATTCCATCCTCGTGAAGGTCAACCAGATCGGCACGCTGACCGAGACGCTGGAAGCGGTGGAAATCGCGCATCGCGCGGGTTTCACCAGCATCATCAGCCATCGTTCGGGCGAGACCGAGGACACCACCATCGCCGATCTCGCGGTTGCGACCAATGCGGGGCAGATCAAGACCGGCTCGCTCGCCCGCACCGACCGCGTGGCGAAATACAACCAGCTCATCCGCATTGAGAACGCGCTCGGCTCCAGCGCGCGCTACGCCGGCCGCACAATCCTGCGCGGCTGAGACGAAAAAAGGCCGCCGAAAGGCGGCCTTTAGATGAAGACGAACCCGGGCGAGCGATCGCCCGGGTTTTTTTGTTCTCAGGCGGAGACGGAGCGGCGCGCGGCGCCCGTCTTGCGGCCGAGGCGGGCGCGCTGGTCGAAGAACAGCGCCTGGCTGATCACCGCCTTTACCGCCTCGTGCTGGAAGGGCTTGGTGATGAGGAAGGACGGCTCCGGCCGGTCGCCCGTCAGCAGGCGCTGCGGATAGGCCGTGATGAAGACAACGGGCACTTCGGCGCCTGCCAGGATGTCCGATACCGCATCAAGGCCCGAACTGCCGTCGGCGAGTTGGATATCGGCCATGATGAGGCCCGGCCGGGTCTTACTGGCGAGCGCCATGGCCTCTGTCCGCGTGCGCGCAACGCCCACGACATGATGGCCGAGATCGCCGACAAGGGCTTCGAGATCCATGGAGATGATGGTCTCGTCCTCGATGATGAGGACATCGGCATGCAGTTGTGCCGCGATCTCCTTCTCCGCCTCGTCGATCAGGCGGCGCACCTCGGTCACCGGGCGATCCACGAGCTTCGCGATCACGTCCGACGAGAAGCCCTCCATCGTATGCAGCAGGAAGCAGACGCGCGGCAGCGGGGTGATTTGCTCGATATCGTGGCCTTCGGCCGCGGTCGCATCGGCCAGCACCGGCGCATGATGGCGCCGGTTGGCCGGCACCGAGCCCCAGATAGTGAGGAAGACCTTGTAGAGCGCCGCGTTGAGATCGAGATCGGCCGGCAGGGCATCGGGTTCGACCGAGATCGTCTCCAGTGCGGCGGCGGCATAAGCGTCCCCGGCGGACTGGCTGCCGGTGAGCGCGCGGGCGAAGCGCCGAAGATAGGGAAGGTGAGCGGCGATCTGGTTCGTGTTGTGCATCTGCGTCATCCGAGGAGCATCATCCGTAGAAAAGACGGGCAGGCGGGGGAGGCACCCGTCGGCCGGCTGGCCGAGCCTCCCTCATTGCAGTACCTGCCTGGGGCGCCATCATCAAGCTTCCGTGTCGCACCGACGCGCTGAATGGATCATTTGAAGGTAAAGCTGAGGTGAAGCCCCTAAGCCCTGGCACTTCCTCGTCTCGTGCCGATATGGAGAAGGTGGGCAGTGTTGGACAGAGTGACAAAGTTCAGCGATGACGAAAAAACTCTTATGAGTCGTGGCCAAGCGATGGGCGGGGCGGGCAGGCGAATGGGTGACACGCAAGGTCAGGCACAGGCGATCGCTGATGACCGCGATGGCCTCGTGCGGGAGCTTCACCACCGGGTGAAGAACAACCTGCAAATTATCGTGAGCCTGATGAACGTGCAAAAGAGGATGCTGCCGCTGGACCGGCGGGGCGAAATTCGCTTCCTGGAAGAGCATGTCCAGTCCATGGCCGCGGCCTATCGCGTCGTCTATGCCTCGGGCGAAATGATCAAAGTGTCGATCGACGACCTCATCCGGGAGGTCGTCTCCGGTCTTGTCGAAGTCGCGGGCGGGCGGACACATGAGGTCGAGACGGCCGGCTGCGAAGCGCGCCTGATGATCAATCTCGACCAGGCCATCACCTTCGGCCTCACCCTTGCTGTGGCTCTGCCGCCAATCCTGGATGCGACGCATCAGGCCGGCGGCTCAGCCTCCATTTCGACCCGGCAGGAAGCCGACCGTGTCCGCCTCGCGATCGTCGGACCGGTTCCGATCGCACCCCTGTTCGACCCGCTGCGCGAGCGTTTGCTGGAAGGACATCTGAAGCAGCTGAATGCCGAGCGCATTTCGGATGTGCCCCAGGGGGAACTTCATATCAGCCTGCCGAAACCGGAGCTCGTCTGACACGCCCGATTCCATCCGCCCGAGGGACAACTCACAGGACCGGGGTTAGGGCTCAATCCCGACGGCGGCCAGCACAGCGGCGGTGAGCCGCTGCGGTTCGCCTGCCTCGCCGCGCCAGGCCGAGGGCTCGTTCAGCATTGCCGCAGCATCCTGAAGCCGGACCACGTTGGCAGCCTTCATGCGGGAGAGTTCCGCCCAGGAGACCGGCCAGGCGACCGGCGCGCCGGGACGGGCGCGGGGCGAAAAAGGAGCGATCGCGGTCGCACCTCGTTCATTACGGAAATGGTCGATGAAGATTCGCCCCTTGCGCTTCGCCTTGCTCATGGTGGCGACATAGAGATCGGGCTTGTCCGCCGCGACCCGGCGGGAGAGTTCGCCCGCGAATTCCTTGACGGATTGCCAATCGTGATCCGGCTGGATGGGCACTACGACATGGATGCCCTTGCCGCCGCTGAGCAGCGGCAGGCTACGCAGGCCCAAAGCCTCCAGCACGTCACGCATAAGAAAAGCAGCGTCTTTGACCCTGGTGAAGGGCAATCCCTCGTCCGGATCGAGATCGAAGACGATCCGGTCCGGCTGCTCGAGATGCGCCCGGTCGCTGCCCCAGATATGGAATTCGATCACACTGAGTTGCGCGGCGGCGGGAAGCGCCCGTGCCTCGGTGAAATAGAGATACTCCTCCGAGCCGTGAGTCGTCCGGACCGGCGCATGATGCCAGGAAGGATCCATCCCTCGGCCGGGATGGCGCTGGAAAAAGGCGTCCTCTTCAATTCCGTCCGGGCAACGGACGAGGCTGACGAAGCGATCCGCTGCGTAGGGCATCAGATGCGGAGCGGCGGCGGCGAGGTATGCGGCGAGATCGCGTTTCGTGACCCCGCAATCGGGGAACAGCACTTTGTCTGGATGAGTGAGGATGACGCCGAGCGCGCTGTCATCCCCCTCGCGTTCTTTGGGTTTACTCCGGCGAGTTTTCGGCGCAGGCTCCTCCCGCGTCACCTCCTTGGCCGGCTTGTCTTCGCGCACTCCCATGAATCGCCCCTGTCTGATCAGCTTGTCCCGGGTCCAGCCGCCGAAGGCAATTTCCACCACGAGTTCGGGCTTCACCCATTTGGCCTCGCGCAGTACGTCGTGCGGAATGTCCAAAGCGGCGGGTTTTGATGCCGCGAGGCGGCGAAACTCCTCCGCCAGCCGGTCCAGTGTCTCGGCCGAAAAGCCGGAGCCGACGCGACCGACATAGCGCAGCCCGCCCTCCTCCTGCAGGCCAAGCAGCAGGGAAGAGAAAGCGCGTTTCTTCTCCGATGGCCGGTAGCCAAGAATGACGAATTCCTGGGCCTGGGCCACCTTGATTTTCACCCAGGCCTCGCTGCGGCCGGAGCGGTAGGGGCGGTCGGCCCGCTTGGCCATGATGCCCTCCAGCTCCTTGTCCCGCGCCATGGCGAGAAGGGCGCCGCCGTCGGCCGCGATATGGTCGCTGTAGCGCAGAACGCCATCTTTTTCGGCTGGGGCGAGAAGCGCCTGCAGCCGGGCCTTTCGCTCGGCAAGCGGGCGGGGACGCCAATCCTTGCCGCCCTCGTGCAAAAGGTCGAAGGCCATGTAGGCGATCTCGCCCTTGCCCGATTCGAGCGCGTGCTGCAGCAAACCGAAATCGCTGCGGCCTTCGGCATCCATGACCACGGCCTCGCCGTCGATCAACGCGCCGTCGAGATCGAGCGACTTGGCGGCGGCGACAAGGCGCGGGAAGCGTTCGGTCCAGTCCAGGCCAGAGCGGCTATAGGCGCGCACATCCTCGCCGCTTGCCGCTATTTCAATGCGGTAGCCGTCGAACTTAACCTCGAAAAGCCAGTCCTGCCCCTGCGGCGGTGCCGCGACGAGGGTGGCGAGTTCCGGTGCAACGAAGCCCGGGCGCTTGTGCGGGTTGGCGGCGCGGGCCTTCTTGGCGTCTGCGCCACCTTCAGGCGCACTCCGCCAGATGCCGCCTTCGGCCGCGATCGCAGCCAGATCCCGGCCGCTGGCGACGCTATCCGGCATTTCATCGATGAGGTCGCGGGTTTCTGAGGCTTCCTCGTCCCGCTCCTTAATGAGGAGCCAGTTCTCACGCTTTTCGCTCGCCTTCCGCATGAGGACCAGCGCCCAGCGGCCGCGCATCTTCTCGCCGTGCAAGTTGAAGGCGATTTTTCCTTTCTCCAGCTCCTCATGCGGGTCGCCGATCGGCTCCCAGGTCCCGCTGTCCCACAGCATGACGGTACCGGCGCCGTAATTCCCTTTAGGGATGATGCCCTCGAAATCCCCGTATTCCAGCGGGTGATCCTCGGTACGGACGGCGAGGCGCTTGTCGGCGGGGTCAAGGCTCGGCCCCTTGGTCACCGCCCAGCTCAGCAGCACACCGTCGAGTTCCAGGCGGAAATCGTAATGCAACCGCGTCGCATCATGTTTCTGGACGAGGAAGCGTAGCGCGCCGGCCTTGCGGCGCCGACGGGTCCCGCGGGGCTCGGGCGTGTCCGAGAAGCGGCGCTTTTCGTGATAGCGATCAAGCGATGAGGTGGTGCGCCTCATGACATGGCTCTCCGGCGATCGTTCCAGGTTGCGCGTGCCGACGGTCTCCGTTCCCTGCCACAACACGCCATGGCCGGTTGCTGCGATATGGTCTTGGCCGGGCTCTGTGCAATCTGCTAACGGCTTCGTTAGTGGTGCTGTCGCGCCCGTTTGCCAACCCAACCTTTGAGATGACGACACATGACCGAGACCATTCTCACCCGTGGGCAGTCTCTGACCAGCGGGTCAGTGACCAGCGGCAATACGGTGATCGTCTCCTCCGGCGCCTATACGACCGGTCTCACCGTTACCTCGGGCGGGCTCGAAATCGTCCGCACCGGGGGTACCGCCTACACCACTGTGTTGTCGGACGGCGGGCGGGAGGTGATGGGCTCGGGCGGTGTGGCCGTTTCCACGATCGTCAGCCAGGGTGGCTCCGAAGAGGTCTTCAGCTCGGGCAATGCGGCGAATGCCCAGGTCAAAAGCGGGGGCACCCTGCTGGTCTATAGCGGGGGCACGGCCTCGGCCAGCATCGTCAGCAGCGGTGGCACGGAGATTCTTTCGGGCGGCACCATCGTGGGCGGCAGCGGGCTTTATACCTCCGCGGTGGTGAGCAGCGGCGGCCTGCTGACCGGAAGCGGCACGCTGACCAGCGGCACCGTGACGGTCTATGGCAGCGCGAGCGGGCTGGAAGTGAGCAGTTCCGTGGGTGTCCAGGTCCAGGGTGTTTTGCTCGACATCGCCTCCGGCGGCCGCGCGTCCAACATCGTGGTGAGCCGGGGCGATCTCATCGTGGAAAGTGGCGCGGTGGTGAGCAATGCGAGCGCGTTGGGCGGCTCCTTGCTGGTCATCACCAATGCCGGAAACATCACCGTGCAGTCCGGAGGGACGGCGATCGCCAGTGTCGTCTCTGGTGGCGGCCTTGGCCGCCCCACGCTTCGTGTCAACGGCACCAGCATCAATGCCGCCGTCACGAGCGGCGAAATCTATGTCAGCCGCGGCACGGCCAGCGCCACCACCCTTTATGCCAGCGGCACAATGAACGTCTATCGCGGCCTTGCCGTCTCGACGACTGTCTCGAGCGGTGGCACCGAACGGGTGGGATCAGGCGCCGTGACCTCGGCCGATGTGATCCGCAGCGGCGGCTACCAGGATGTCCATGCCGGCGGCGTGGTGAGCGGCACGACAGTCGCGAGCGGCGGCGAGCAATATGTCTATTCCGGCGGTGTCGCGAGCGGCACGATCCTGAACTCGGGCGGCAGCGCCATCGTCTCCGCCGGGGGCACGGAAAGCGGGGCGCGCATCCTCTCGGGCGGCAGCGCCACGGCGACCGCCAGCGGCGGCTTGTGGCAGAATACGCAGGTCTCGGCGGGCGGCAGTTTC
>NZ_DATJJK010000295.1:0-12048 GCF_035492295.1 Acidisoma sp.
TACTTTTTCACAGCCCATCATGCCGGCCCGCATCCCGGCTTCCTCGCGCCGAGAGTGCCGCCGCCGGGCGCGCTGTCCGATGTCGAAATCGGTCCGACGGACAACAGGGCGCAGGTCTTGGCCGGAGACTGAACCTGGCCCTGCCGCCGCCCGCGCCTCTACGGTCAGCTCTGCCAGCCCATGATCAGACCAGCTCCGGATAACCCATCGCCGCCGCTTCCGCCTCATAGGCGAGAACCGCGTCATAGGCCGCTGGATGCGGCGGAGCGACACGATGGATGGCGAGCCCTTCCAGTGCCGCCTGCAGCGCGAGAGGCGGGAAGGGCCCGGTGAGCAGCGCGGTCAGCCTCCGCGCCGTCGCCGGGGAGGTCGCCACCGAGGTCACGAAGGGAATGCCGGGTGAGGCCGGGGTTTCGGCCAGCACCCGCAGCCTTTCGGTCAGCGCCGGGCGAAAACGGGTGGCAAAGCCGAAGGTCACGCAGTCGATCGCGGCGGCATCGGCCGCGCCTGATCCCACCATCTCCATGCTCGCGGCGTGGCTGCCGCTGACCAGCACATCGGCGAAGAAGCGCCCCTCCTGCGCCCAGGGAGCGAAGAGCCGGCGCGGCAGGTTCATGCCCGAATTCGAGTCGCGGCCGTTGATCGCGAATCGGGCGCCGCGCAGCTGTTCCAGCGTCCAGAAAGGTGCCTCGGCGCGCACGACGAGGAAGGAACAATGGGTCGGAACGCCGTCCGGCCGCAGCCGGCAGCCCGGCAGATCGTAAAGGGGCGTGCCGAGCATTTGATATTGGCCGGCATAGAGGGTTTTGAGCGGATAGCCGCACATCTGGGTGAAAAGCGTCCCACGGTCGATCGCCGCGGGCAGCGCAAGCCCGGCGGGCCTGAGTGTTTCGGGCAGAACGGCAGCGCGCTGTTCCTCTCCCAGGCCTTCGCGCAGGGCATCCCAGAGTGCCGCATTGGCCGCTGCCATTTCGGGCAGCGCATACATTGGCAGGCTGGCACTCACGCTCACGCCGTCAGCGCCTCGACCTCGGCAAGGAGTGCCGTAATTTCCCCCGCCGCCACGGATTTCGGGCTCGCCTCCGTCACCCCCATGCCTTGCGCGAAAGCATTGGCGAAGCCCGCGCGATTGCCGAGTGTGGCGGTGAGCAAGTTGTAGCCGGCCGTCGCCGCCTCGGCTTCCACCTGGGTGCGTAGGCGCGAGGCGTTGGGCGCACGGTTGAGAAGCAGGCGCACAGGCCGCTTTTCGGTCGCTGCGAGCTGCACCGTGCCGGCTGCCGCCCACAGATCGGGCGGGCTCGGCTGCAAGGGGATGAGCACGAGATGGGCCGCCCGAATGGCGCGTTTCGCCTCCGCATCCACCTGCGGCGGTGTGTCCACGATGAGCACGTCATGATCGGCCATCAGCCGGTCGAGCTCTGCCTGCAACCGCCAGCCGGAAACATCCGAAAAGTCGATGGCGGGAAGGGGTTTCCGGCTTGTCGAGCGGATCGCGTGCCAGCGCTTCAGGCTCCGCTGCGGATCGATGTCGAGCAGACAGACACGCCGGCCGGCCGCCATGGCGGCGGCGAGATTGGCGGCGATCATGCTCTTACCGGCGCCACCCTTTTGCTGGGCGACCGTCAGGACCAAGGCCATGGGCACGACTCCATTGCGCCTGGTCATCATAGGTCAGGGTGCCGCCGAGGCGACTCCTCAATGTCAGTCCGCGGCCTCGGCCTGCATCTTCTGCCAGCCTTCGGAGGCGAGGGCATGCAGGATCTCGTCCTCCCCACAGACACCGACGATGCGGCTGCCAGCCGTCATCAGCACCGGCAGTCCGGTCGCCTGGCGTAGCTGGATCACGGTTTTCATGGTGGCCTCCTGGCTCACCGCTGCGCAATGGCCCGCGGGCGGGGGGCCGCCGTCCGTGCCGATCTCGGCGAGCGGCACGGGGGCGCCGTGCATCGAGAGGGAGGCGGTGGAGAGGCTGTCGCCGCCGCGCAACAGGATCGCGCGCGTGGCTTCCACAAGCAGCGCGTCACCCTGGGCCGGCAGGCCCGCGACGGGTTTCATGAAGGTCCTCGCGCGCAGCACGTTCAGCGGGTTCATGTGCTGCACGAATTCGCGCACATAATCATTGGCGGGCGTCAGCACGATATCCTCGGGACTGCCGGCCTGGATGATGCGCCCGCCTTCCAGGATCGCGATCTGGTTGCCGAGCTTCAGCGCCTCGTCGAGATCGTGGCTGACGAAGATGATGGTCTTCTTGACCTCTTTCTGAACGGCGAGCAGCTCGTCCTGCAGCTTGGTGCGAATCAGCGGATCGAGCGCCGAGAAGGGCTCGTCCATGAGCAAGATGTCGGCGTCCGTCGCGAAGGCGCGGGCGAGCCCCACGCGCTGCTGCATGCCGCCCGAAAGCTCGCGGGCATATTTGTCGGCCCATTTGTCGAGGGCGACGAGTTTCAGATTCTTGTCCACGATGCGCCGACGTTCGGCCGCCCCCAACCCGCGCAGCTCAAGGCCGAGCCCGACATTCTCCCGTACCGTGCGCCAGGGCAGCAGGGCGAATTGCTGGAACACCATGGCGATGCGGCGCGTGCGCATGAAGCGCAAGGTCACGCTATCGCAGCTTGCAATATCAACGGTCTTGTCCTCGTTCTTGACGAGAACCTTGCCGCGCGTCACAGGATTGAGGCCGTTGACGGCACGCAGCAGCGTGGATTTGCCGGAGCCCGACAGGCCCATCAGCACGCATATCTCGCCCTCCCGCACGGTGAGCGAGGCGTCCTTCACACCCATGACGACCCCGGTCCGGGCGAGGATCTCGTCCCGGGACAGGCCCTGGTCCATGAGCTGCATGGCCTCGGCCCGCGCGCGAGCGCCCTTGCGGCCCGTTCCCCCGAAGAGGATGTCGACATGGGAAAATTCGATGGCGCTTTGTGCTTCGGTCATTCTTTCAGCCCTCGCTATCACGCGGACGGCAGACGCGGTCCAGGATCACCGCCAGCACGACAATGCAAAGGCCGGATTCGAACCCGACATCCACGCGGAGTGTGTTGAGAGCGCTGACCACCGGCACTCCGAGGCCACCGGCCCCGACCAGGGCGGCGATCACCACCATCGACAGGCTCAGCATGATGCACTGGGTCAGCCCCGCCATGATCGTCGGCAGGGCATGCGGCAATTCGACCTTCCAGAGCAGCTGGCTTTTCGAGGCGCCGAAGGCTTCGCCCGCTTCGATGAGCGGCGGCGGGACGGAGGCGATGCCGAGCTGCGTCAGGCGGATGGGAGCGGCGACGGCGAAGATGATGGTCGAAATCAGGCCCGGCACGGCGCCAAGGCCGAAGAGCACGACCGTCGGGATCAGATAGACGAAGGTGGGCAAGGTCTGCATCAGATCGAGGAGCGGACGTACCCCGGTATACAGCCACGGTCGATGGGCGCAGGCGATGCCGATGGGCACGCCGAGAGCCATGGAGATCACGGTCGCGAAGATGATGAGAGAGGTCGTCTCCATCGTCGCCGACCAATAGCCCTGATTGAGAATGAAGAGCTGGGCGAGGACAACGAACAGGACCAACTTCCAGGACCGCTGGATGGCATAGGTCAGAAGACCCACGGCCAGAATGAGGATAATGGCCGGAATGGCCTCCAGCACGGTCGTCAGTCCGTTGATGGCGGCGGCAACGCCGTTCGAAACGGCATCGATGATATCGGAGCCGCTGATCGCGTTGACGACACTGGCGATCCAGTCGCCGAGCGGGATCTTGTGGCCTGAGACTAGATCCGCCAACCCGTTCAGCATTCAGGCACTCCATTCCAGATGTTGGCGCGGTCCGGACGGCATCAGATCATAAAAAGCCTGACGCGTTCAAAGTTTTATGGTCGATCTGCCCGCAAATCGGGTGGCCTGTGGCCGGCGAGCAGCGGACAACGCCATACTATGAGCGGTCGCGTCGCCCACGCAGCTTGTACGCGGGCGACGTTGCAACAGACAAAATCGTGTCTTGTTAGAGACCGAGGGCTTTCTTCACGACGGCATCGGCCGGTTGGCTGCCGTCTGCGGTGGTGACGCCAGCAAGCCAGGGCGTCATCGCATCCGGATTGGCCTTCAGCCATTTCGCGGCTGCGGCCTGCGGGTCCATCTTGTCATACATGATGGAGCCCATGATCTGGTTCTCCATATCCAGCGTGAACTTCAGCTGGGTCAGGAACTTGCCGGTATTCGGGCACGCCTGCACATAGCCGCCGGACGTGTTGGTATAGACGGTCGCGCCGCCATAATTCGGCCCGAAGATCGCATCACCGCCCGACAGATACTTCATGTCATACTTGGTATTCATGGGATGCGGCTCCCAGCCCAGGAACACGATGGCCTTGTGATCCTTGGTCTTGCGCGTAACCTCGGCCAGCATGCCCTGCTCGCTGGACTGCACAAGCGTGAACTTGCCGATACCGTCCGTGTTGTCCTTGATCATGCCGAGGATGAGACGGTTGCCGTCATTGCCCGGCTCGATGCCGTAGATCTTGCCGTCGAGCTGCTTGTAGAACTTGGCAATGTCCTGAAACGACTTCAGGCCGTCGTTATACAGATAGGTCGGAACCGCGAGGGTGTATTTCGCGCCTTCGAGATTGGGGCCGACCACATCGACCGTCTTGTTGGCGACATAGGGTTTGATGTTGTCCGCCATCGTCGGCATCCAGTTGCCGAGGAAGACGTCGATCTTCTTCTGCTTCATTTCCTCGAAGGTGACAGGCACCGACAGGATGGTCGTTGTCGTCTTGTAGCCGAGCGCGTCAAGGATATAGGTCGCGGTGCCGGTCGTGGCCGAAATATCGGTCCAGCCGACATTGGAAAAGGCGATGTTCTTGCAGGACGCCGGATCGGCGGCGGCATGGGCACTGGCACTGACGCCGATGCCGCCGGCGACGAGACCCAGCACGGCGGCGGCATGCAGAAGGTGTTTACGCATCTTGCGGTCCCCTTATTCACGCTTCGGAAATGATTCAAGCCCTGGACGCCCCGTCCGGAGCCACAAATTGAACATACTTTCAATTTCACCCGCGGGTCACCCCTTTTTATCGCGAAAAAGAGAGGTTGGAGGCAGTTTTTTGGGGGGAAACGGATAAGTTGCCGATATATTAAGCAAGACGTGCCTATAAACAGACCTATGGATCACGGGTTTGCGATCCGCACTTGATTGAACGTTCAAGCAATAATAGAACCGACGTGACGGCCCAGGGGCCGGGTTCACAGCTGGAGAGTCGCTTGTCACGCCGGGAGCCCGAAGACACGCGCCGGAAACAACTGACCGACACGACCATCCACGTCATGGCGCAGGTCGGCTTCCACGCGACCACCCTTGGCCTCATCGCCAAGCAGGCTGGGGTTTCGGCCGGTCTGGTCGCCCACTATTTCGGTGACAAGGAGGGGCTGCTGGAAGCAACCTTGCGCAGCCTCGCCTCGCGTCTTAGCCGGGCGGCGGCGGCGCGCATGCGGGCAGCCACCACGCCGCGTGCCAGACTGCAGGCGGTGATCGATGCGAACCTGGCACCGGAGGAAATGGATTCCGAAACGAGTGCCGTCTGGCTGGCCTTCTGGGGCCAGGCCAAGCATTCGGATCGTCTCAAGCGCGTGCAGCGCATCTATCAGCTGCGGGTGCTCTCCAATCTGCGGCACGCTTTGCGCGGGCTTGCCAAGGCCGAGGATGTCGAGCGGCTTGCCGTCATCATCGCCGCTATCATCGACGGGCTCTGGCTGCGCACGACCCTCGCCGCCGCCTGGAGTTCCGCGGATTCGGAGACCGCACGCCGCATCGCCGCCGGCTTTGTTGATACGCAGCTGGCCGCGAGCAAGGAAGGAAGTTCGATGTCTCCTGTCGCAGGCGCTCCGGCGTCCCCCCTCCGCCTGGCCAACTGGATCGACGGCGCCTATCGCCCGGACGCTCAGGCGGAAACCTTCGTCACCCGCAATCCTGCAACCGGGGCGGTGCTGGCTGAGCTCGACATCGCGGATGCCGCCGCGCTCGATGCGGCATTCGCCGCCGCCTGCCGCGGCCAGAAGCTCTGGGCGCGCATGACGGGGATGGAACGCGGCCGCGTGCTCAATCGTGTGGCGAGCCTGCTGCGCGCGCGAAACGACGAGCTGGCGGCGCTGGAGACTCAGGATACCGGCAAGCCCATTCAGGAAACCAGCGTGGTCGACGTCGTTTCGGGCGCCGATTGCATCGAGTATTTCGCCGGCCTCGCTGTCGGGCTTGCGGGCGAAAGCGTCGATCTCGGGCCCGGGGCGATGGGCTACACGCGGCGCGAGCCGCTAGGGGTAGTCGCCGGCATCGGCGCCTGGAACTATCCGATCCAGATCGCCTGCTGGAAGGCGGCGCCGGCACTCGCCTGCGGAAACGCCATGATCTTCAAACCCTCCGAACTCACCCCGCTCTCGGCCTTCAAGCTTGCCGAGATCATGAAGGAAGCGGGGGTGCCGGACGGCGTCTTTACCGTCCTCGCGGGCGACGGGCGCCTCGGGGCGCTGCTCTCCCGTCATCCTGGCATTGCCAAGATCTCGCTCACCGGCTCCGTGCCGACGGGCAAGAAAATCATGGCGGCGGCCGCCGAGACGCTGAAGCACGTCACCCTCGAACTCGGTGGCAAGTCGCCGCTCATCGTCTTCGAGGATGCAGACATCGAGAACGCGGTCTCCGGCGCCATGCTCGGCAACTTTTATTCTGCCGGCGAAGTCTGCTCGAACGGCACCCGCGTCTTCGTCCATCGTGCCGTGAAGGACCGCTTCATCGCCCGCCTGCTGGAGCGCACGGCCAAAATCCGCCTGGGCGATCCGCTCGACCCGGAAACCCAGATGGGCGCGCTGATCTCGGACGCCCATATGAGTAAGGTGCTCGGCTATATCGAGCGCGGGATCTCGGAAGGAGCCACGCTGCTCTGCGGTGGCACGCGCGTGACGGAGGGCGCCATGGGGCGGGGGAATTTCGTCTCGCCCACGATCTTTGACGCGAGCGGCGACGATCTCGCGATCGTCCGCGAAGAGATTTTCGGGCCCGTCATGACCATCCTGACCTTCGAGACCGAGGAGGAGGTTGTGGCCCGCGCGAACGATACCGAATTCGGCCTCGGCGCCGGCGTCTTTACCCGGGATCTGACCCGCGCGCACCGGGTCGTGGCAAGCCTCGAAGCCGGGACTTGCTGGATCAACACCTATAATATCACCCCGATCGAACTACCCTTCGGCGGCTATAAGCAATCCGGCCTCGGCCGCGAGAACAGCCGCGCGGCACTCGATCATTATACCCAAATCAAAAGCGTCTATGTGGCACTCGCCCCCGTGGAGGCGCCGTACTGATGTCAAGCTTCGATTATATCATCGTGGGCGCCGGCTCCGCCGGTTGCGTTTTGGCGAACCGCCTGACAGAGGACGGCAAGACCACCGTTCTCGTGCTCGAATTTGGCGGTTCGGATTCCTCGATCTTCATCCAGATGCCGGCCGCACTCTCCATTCCGATGAATAAGGAGAAATACAACTGGTTTTATGAGACCGAGCCCGAGCCGCATCTCAACAATCGCCGCATGCACACGCCGCGCGGCAAGGTTCTGGGCGGATCCTCATCGATCAACGGCATGGTCTATGTCCGTGGCAATGCCATGGATTTCCAGGGCTGGGAGCAGCTCGGCGCGCGCGGCTGGAACTATGCGCAAGTGCTGCCCTATTTCAAACGGGCCGAGCACCGGGAAGAAGGCGGAGACGAATATCGCGGCGATCATGGGCCGCTCCGTACCTCCTACGGTCCCACCAAAAACCCGCTCTATCATGCCTGGGTGGAGGCGGCGCAGCAGGCCGGCTACCCCAAAACAAACGACATCAACGGCTTCCAGCAGGAAGGCTTCGGCCGGATGGACATGACCGTGAGCCACGGTCAACGCTGGAGTGCGGCGACGGCCTATCTCAAGCCCGCCATGGCGCGGCCGAACCTCGAAGTGCGGACGGGCGTGCTCGCCAAGCGGATCATTTTCGACGGCAACCGAGCGACCGGCGTGCGCTATCTGCGCGGCGGGCAGGAGGTTTCGGTTCATGCACGCCGGGAGGTAATCCTTTCGGGTGGACCCATCAACTCGCCGCAGCTTTTGAAACTCTCCGGCATCGGCCCGGCTGCTGAGCTTGCCGAGCATGGCATCAGCGTCGTCGCGGACCGGCCGGGCGTCGGCGAGAATCTGCAGGACCATCTGGAATTCTACTTCCAGGTCGCGGTGACGGAGCCGATCACTCTCTTCTCGGCGCAGTCGCTCATCTCCAAGGGCATGATCGGCGCGCGCTGGATGGTGATGAAGGATGGGCTCGGCGCCACCAACCATTTCGAGACCTGCGGCTTTATCCGCAGCCGGGCAGGGGTCTCCTATCCGGATCTCCAGTACCACTTCTTGCCGCTCGCCATTTCCTATGACGGCAATTCCCTCGCCACCGAGCACGGCATGCAGGCCCATGTCGGCCCCATGCGCTCGAAAAGTCGCGGCTGGGTGCGGCTGCGCTCGGCAGACCCGCATGACAAGCCGCGCGTCTTCTTTAACTATATGAGCCACCCGGATGATTGGGTGGAGATGCGGGCGAGCGTGCGGCTGACGCGCGAGATCTTCGCTCAATCAGCCTTCGAACCCTTCCGCGGGCGGGAAATTCAGCCTGGCGCGGATTGCGTGACGGACGAGCAGATCGATGCCTTCATCGCGGACAAGGTGGAGAGCGCCTATCACCCGTCCTGCACCTGCAAGATGGGCGACCCTTCGGACCCGATGGCGGTGGTCGATCCGGAAACCCGGGTCATCGGTATCGAGGGGCTGCGTGTCGTCGACAGTTCCATCATGCCGCAGGTGACGACGGGCAATCTCAATGCGCCGACCATCATGATCGGCGAGAAGGCTTCCGATCACATCCTCGGCCGGCCGCTGCTCGCACCCTCCAATGCGCCTTTCTATCAGGCTGGTAACTGGCAGACCGCCCAGCGCTGAGGCTAGAGAGAAGGTTCGGGGGAGGAAGGCCGAGGGGTTTTCGCCCGCAGCCAACCTTGTGTTAGCCGAGGGAGTGAGGACGCTTCATGCCTGTCGTCGCCTATATTGCCGCGCTTCTGGTCTTTCTGGCGCTGGATCTCATCTGGTTCGCCGTCATGGGCCAAAGCTATCGCAGCGTGCTCGGGCCCATGCTCGCCCCCAATATTCGCTGGGGCGCGGCGGCGCTCTTCTACCTGCTCGATATTCTCGGCCTGATGATCTTCGTCATGCTGCCGGGGCGCAGGCGGGGGGCTCTCTGGGTGCTCGCCCATGGCGCGCTCTTCGGCCTCTTCACTTATGCGACCTACGACCTCACCAATCTTGCCGTAATCAAGGGCTGGACTGCCGTGCTTACGCTCCAGGACGTGATCTGGGGCATGGTGGCCTCGTCTATCGCGTCGATCTTCGGCTGGGCGTTGATGCGGGACCGCGCGCGCCGTCGCCGCTGAACGAAAAAAGCCCAGGGGTCGCGGCCCCCCCGGGCTTTCGGCACGCCCGGCTTTGAGGCTGGACTCAGACGACGCTGAGCTTGACGTCGATATTGTTCCGCGTCGCGTTGGAATAGGGGCAGACCTCGTGCGCCTTGGCGACCAGCTCTTCGGCGGCCGCGCGCTCCACGCCCGGAAGCGAGACCGCGAGCGCCACCTCGAGACCGAAACCGCCTTCCGAGCGCGGGCCGATGCCGACGGTGGCCGTCACCGTCGCATCCGCCGGCACCTTCGCCGTGCCGCCCTGGGAGGCCACGAACTTCATCGCGCCGATGAAGCAGGCGGCATAGCCGGAGGCGAAAAGCTGCTCCGGGTTCGAGCCTTCGCCGCCAGCGCCGCCGAGTTCCTTCGGCGTAGCGAGCTTGACCGAGAAATTGCCGTCCAGCGTGCCGGACTGGCCATCGCGGCCACCGGTGGCTCGGGCAGCAGTCTTATACAGAACATTCACGGACATCGTTGTCATCCTTCCATGGGCGCCTATCGCGCCGGAGCGAAAAACTTACACACGATTAAATCGTGTGCGATTGATCTAGCTCGTCCGGTTTCGCACGTCAAGTATTGCGATAGGGTCGTGCGCGACCTATCTCCTTCGTGATCATCGCGGCAGACCGCCGCGCCGAGGAGGTTAAGATGGCCGACACGCCGGACCGGATGCCCGATCTCTCGGAGTTCCTTTGCTTCGCCGTCTATTCCACCAATCATGCCTTCAACCGCGTCTACAAGCCACTGCTGGAGACGCTTGGCCTGACGTATCCGCAGTATCTGGTCATGGTCCAGCTCTGGGCCGAGGACGGGCAGACGGTGGGCGCGCTCGGCGGCCGGCTGTTTCTGGAATCGAATACGCTGACGCCGCTGATCAAGCGGCTGGAGGCGCAGGGCCTCGTCCGCCGTGCGCGCGATCCGGCGGACGAACGCCAGGTGCGGGTTGCGCTGACCGAGACGGGCCGCGCGCTCGAGGCGCGGGCCCTGAGCGTGCCGGCCTGCGTCTTCGCGGCGACCGGCATGGAGCTTCCCCGTCTGCAACGGCTGGTGGAGGACATGACCGCTCTCCGCACCGCGCTGATGGAGACGATGGAGGAAGGGGAGGCCGAACGCTAGGTGGTTCTCGGCTTATTCCCGGGCACGCCCTTGTCAAAGAGGTGGAAGAGCGGCAAAGCATTGTCTAGGGAGATGACGCATGGAAGGAAGCCGACAGACGCGCTGTCAATGACGGTGCCCACAAGCCATGAGCGGAGTGCCACGGCGGTCAACTCTCCCGCGTCCCGCAGGCTGAAGACATCACAGGACCAAACAACGCGCACGAAGCGGCGCCGCAAAAAAAACCGGGAGAGCTTGCAACAATGTCCGTCAACGCCGCACCAGTGACAGCTGCCGTCCCAACCACCACGCAAATCTTCAAGGTCGCGCTCGCGAGCATCATCGGCTCGATCATCGAACAATATGATTTCCTCGTCACCGGCGTCATAGCCGCGACGGTCTGGGGCGGGGTCTTCTTCAAGCTTCCGGGTCTCGCCGCGGTAGCCGCGGCGATCGGCGTTTATGGCATCGGCATTATCATCCGGCCGGTAGGTGCATATATCTTTGGCAATATCGCCGACCGCAGCGGCCGCAAGAACGCCATGGTCTTTGCCTTGATGCTGATGGGGGGCAGCACATTGCTCATCGGCCTTACGCCGACCTATGACAGCATTGGCGTGCTCGCACCGATCCTGCTAATTGTCTTCCGGCTGATGCAGGGTATCAGCTTCGGCGCAGAATTCGGCACAGCTTCCACCTGGGTCGTGGAACAGGCGGCGCATTCCAAACATCGCGCCTTCTGGGGTGCCTGGGTTGGGTTTGCAATTCCTATCGGCCTTCTGCTCGGTTTCGGCTCAGTCATCTTTGTTAAATCCCTGATGTCGCCTGCGGCATTCGTCGCCTGGGGATGGCGCATTTTCTTCTACGTTGGCTTCCTCGTGGCAGTGGTCGGCATCGTCATCCGCAACCGTACCGAGGAGAGCTACGTCTTCGAAAAATATACGCGGGGTGAGGCGCCGCTGAGCCACCCTGCCAATGCCGTCTGGCGCGAGATGCCGCTGCGCATCCTGCGCACGTCACTCGTCAACGCCATGTTTGGCGGCGCGTTCTTCCTCTCCTTCGTGTTCGGCACAAGCTACATGAAGGCGGTCGGCTACAAGCCGAACCAGGCACTGGAGATCGGATTGATCGCGGCAGCCTTCATGCTTGTCTTCATGATCATCGGGGCGCTGCTGTCCGACATCATCAACCGGCGTACCATCCTGCTGATCGCCGCCCTGACCTTCCTGATCTTCGCAATCCCCTATTTCTACCTGATCAACACGGGCAATTTCTATCTCGCCATGCTCGCCGACATCATCGGCTTTGGCTTTGTCTTCGGTTTCGGCTACGGCGCCATCCCGAGCTTCTACACGGAGAATTTCCCGACCCGCTTTCGCGCCTCGGGTGCCAGCGCCGGCTACCAGATTTCGCAGGTCTATGGCGGCGGCCTCATCCCCATCGTCGCCGG
>NZ_DATJJK010000296.1:0-7663 GCF_035492295.1 Acidisoma sp.
GTTGTTGCCTTTTCGGTCCAGCTGCGGCGGATGATGTAGATCGGCCGCTGCTTGGTCTCCTCATAGATTCTGCCGATATATTCGCCGATGACACCGAGTGCGACGAGCTGCACGCCGCCCAGGAACAGAACCGCCACCATCAGGGATGGATAGCCGCTGACCGTATTGCCGAAACTGATCGTGCGCACGATCAGGAACACAGCATAGAGCAGGGAGAGCAGCGCGACCGCGAGCCCAAAATAGGATGCCATGCGGAGCGGCACCTGGCTGAAGGAGGTGATGCCCTCCAGCGCAAAATTCCACAGTCGCCAGTAGTTCCAATTGGTGCGGCCGGCATAGCGGCAAGCCCGTCGGTAGGTCACCGAGGCAGTTGGGAAGCCGACCCAGACGAACATGCCCTTCATGAACCGCCGCCTCTCCGGCATGCACTTGAGCGCCTCGACCGCGGCGCGGGAGAGCAGGCGGAAATCCCCTGTATCGCGCGGAATTTCTATGGCGCTCAGCCGATTGATGATGCGGTAGAAGAAATGGGCGGAGCCGCGTTTGAGCCAGCCTTCGCCCTCCCGTACTTCCCTCACGGCATTGACGACGTCAAAGCCCTCCCGCCACTTGGCGACAAGAGCGGGGATGAGTTCGGGCGGATCCTGAAGATCGGCGTCGAGCGGAACGATCACGGCGCCACGGGCTTGATCGAGCCCGGCACTCATTGCCGCCTCCTTCCCGAAGTTGCGGGACAGATCATAGACGCGAACCCTGTCATCCTCTGTATGCAGCCTGATGAGTGCAGGGAGCGTCGCGTCTCGGCTACCGTCATTGACGCAGACGAGTTCCCAACTGAGAGCGGCTCCATCAAGCACGGCTCGCACCCGCGCATAGAGCGTTTGGACGTTCGCGGCCTCATCGTGACAGGGCACCACGACCGATACGAGGGGCACTGGTCCACCGAAGGCGGGCTCACAGGACATATGCGTGTCGGGCGGTCGAGGAAACATCGGGATCTCATCCCATTTTATGCGTCGGAGACCATTCGCGATGGTTGAGCCGTGGCCTACAGGAGTTCGGCCGATCTTATGTTGCTTATATGAAACTAACCCTATAGCTGATCGGAGAGGCGGTGACGATACCCCTCTGTGCCACTGGGGGTGTTTTCCCGCAGGCTCCAACAATTCAACCCTGTCAGTTTCAAGATCAGGCTTTGCGCGGGCGTTCCACCCCAAGGCGCCAGCCGCAGGGCCATCGGCCCTATGGCCGGAAATCGGAAATGATGGAACCGTGTACTGCCTGCCTTCTTGAGGACAGGTTGGACGTCAGAGCCTCACTGACTGGCGAGGCGCAACATGTATTCGTCGAAGACACGCTCATGCGTATCAAGCGCACTCTTGACCCGATACTGGAAGCCGAGGCTGGACAGCGGCAGAAGCCGGACGACGATATAGACGCCGGGGCGAAGGTTTTCGTTTGCGCCGCCGCCGACCACAATCACACGATCGCCCTTGGCAAATCTGCGATTCAGCATCTCGTTCGCATCCAGTTCAAAAATTGTCAAAAGCGACAAAGAACATCGACCTTTTGCCATCGTGCATCGGCTCGAGACTGCCGAGATGCACGCAGCTCAGGAGGCCGCGATGCCGGTCCTGCTTGCCCAGCCCCCAGGGAGGGCTGAACGGTTCTTTTGCGGCTCAGGACGGTCTGATCCATTCAGTTCGTATCACCCATGCGATTCGGGAAACCGTGAATTAGACCATTATCAATAAGTTAGGGTGCGATCTGCCAGACAAAGGCACGTTCGTTTCAATCTGACAGACTCGCACCCCAGAAAGCAAAAAAGGCCGGGCGAACCCGACCTTCTTCTAAGCGCTTCGATGACCGATGCCAGTACATCCGTGGTCAAAGGCCAGAAACGCTGTCTCTTTACGCGGCCTTCAGATTTTCCGCCGCGACCTTGCCGCTACGGTTGTTCTTAACCGCATCGAAGCTGACCTGCTGGCCTTCATTGAGGCTGCGGAGGCCGGCCTGTTCGACGGCCGAGATATGCACGAACACGTCAGCGCCACCTTCATCGGGCTGGATGAAACCGAAACCCTTGGTCGCGTTGAACCACTTAACAGTGCCAGTTGCCATGACGATTCCCTTTAAATCGGTCACAAATTTAGCTCGAGCAAAACCATGCGAGCTTTTCCACGGTCGATTTTGGGAGAGGAAGATCGTCAGAAGCGCACAAGGCGCAGAACAAAGTTCATCAGCAAGATCGATAGACGCATCTAGCTCGCCGCAGCGGCGGATAGCAAGTGAAATCTGGACCACCCAAAATTTCTTGAACCGTGCGACCCTTCGCAGCGCACGGTTGAGACCCAACCGTGCGCTGGAAATGCACTGCTTGCCACGAAAAAAGCTGAGCACTGGTTCTGATGCTCAACCACCTGCTTCGATCCGGTCGGAGATCCAGCCGGCGACTTACATAGCCAGTGGCGCCGCCGCGGCAATTCTCCTATAGTGCGCCTAGGGGCGCTGGGCAATCAATCTTCTGAAATGCGCCTCGACTGCGCCAAGAAGTCGCGCAGAGGTGACACGCGGAACTTGGCTGTTCTTTTAACGATACATCATAGAATCAGCTGTTTCGCTTCGAAAAACCGGGCAATCCATGCCTTGAAAGATCGGCCATTGAGACCAGGACAGTCAACTCTATCAAATAAGAAGTTCGATGGATCTTCGATAAATTTCAGCATCGACGTGCATGGCGAGCACGTTCCCTGCGCAATCTCCCTCGCGGCGCTCGAAACAATATCCGGGGACAGACGGCGCCAGCGTGCGCAGCTTCTCTCCAACTTTCATGCCCACGAAGAGCGCATTTCCCGGATCGCCCACAATCTCTTTCTGCGCCGCCCGGACAGCGTCGACGGCACGATCCGGATTTGGGAGAACGATGTCGATGACGATGCGGTCGGAGACGGACCGGCGGCATGACCTCGGCGGCCGGGCCATCCACCCGGCCCAACTTGGACAGGGGCTGCATACCGGCCCGCCCTCCCCGGCCTCTGTCCCAGCCGAGGGACAGGATCGGTGGTGCGGCGTGCCTGTCGCATTGCTCTAGTCCTGAGGGCACGCGGCCTGCTGGCTGAATTTGAGCTCTTCGATGCGGGCGCCGGCTCGTGCCATCAAATCCAGTTCCCTTGAACGGGAGTCCGGTCCGGATCAGAGGCTGACGGGCCGATCCGGAAAGGCGAGTTCGTGCCGGGCGCGCCATTCCGGCGTCACGTAATTCACGATGAGCGAGCGGCGCACACCGGTGATGGGGCGGCGAATGAAGCCGTGCCAGGTATCGGTCCCCGGCACAAAGACAAGGCCGGCATTGCGCTGTGCCGGAGCGCTTCCGACATGGCGCAGCGGTGTCTCGTAAAGATCGGTGCCCCAATCCTCGCCAGGCGGCGGATCGGTCAGATAGATCAGCATGGTGAAGAATTTCGCGCCGATATCCGTATGCGGTTCGAGCCAGAAGCCGTCCCTGTCCAGGCAGTATTCGATCCGGAGATGGCTGCCGAGAAGATCAGCCCCGGTCTGGCGGCAGAGCGCCCCCACCGTCTCCGGCGCCTGCAGGGCGGCGGCCAGCGCCCGGCAGACCGGGAACGCGGCCTGCGCTGCGGCGCCGAAGAAAAGACGGCTGGAATTATGCGTCTCCCGTCGCCCCTGTGTCTCGCCGATCTCGGGCGCTACGAGCGGCAAGTCGCAGATCCCATCCAGAACCGGCCCGGGCAGCATGGCCTCGGGCAGCCAATGGGGATAGGGGAAAGGCCGTATCTCTGCTGCCGCCACCGCCTCGCGGAGCCAAACCGCGATCTCGCCCGGATCATGCATAGCGCAAGATTCTCTTGGCTCGGGCGGAAATTCGATGACGCATCAATTCACGATGCGCCGCGAAACTATTCACCATCCAGTTAACCATCACCGCGCGGCGTGGTCCGACAAAACTCTCGTGCCCATGATAGGAATTGTAAGACCTTTGAAACATGACGAGGGTGCCGAGCGCCGGGGGCACTTCGGCAATGACGTCTTCCATATCGGTCTGACTTCGCAACAATCTTAGCCGCCCGCCCTCCCCCTCCCAATTCTCGTTGAAGTAAAGCAGGAGCGTGATCCGTTTCGTAACGCTATCAGTATGGATGCGCCCGTCGCGCTCCTGGCAGCGTCCGCGCACCGTCACCATGGTCGGATGGCCTTCAAGGTCGAGGCCGAATTTCTCGGCGACCGTCCGGGTCATTTCGGGGCCCGTCAATTCAGCAACAAGCGCGTCGAACAAGGGGCCGCGCCGCGTCGCCTCCACCGGCAGCAGGCCAGGAACGTCGATCACCGGGAAGCTTTGCGCGACCGCCTGAACCGATTCAGCCAAGAGGAAATTGCTCAGGACGATATGCTTGAAGGGCTCGGTCACGAGAGGGGCGGCCCTGAAGGCCGCAAGATCGAGGAGCGCCATGCAGAAGGTTCCCAGAGATGCCGCCCCTCGCTAGGGCCGCGCACCTCTTCCCTCATTGACTTGAATCAAGCCCAGACGCCATGCCACCGGGGTCTGATCGGTTCAGATGAGCGCGAGCACCGCCTCGGTCTGCTCCAGGAAGAGAGCCGCATTCTCGGACGAGAAGGGCAGCGGCGGCCGGATCTTCAACACATGCCCCCGCGGCCCGGAGGCGCTGATGAGCACACGGCGGGCGCGCAACCCATTGACGATGCGCGCGGCGAGAGTGGCCGAGGGACGCCCTTCCTCCAGGATATCGGCGGCGACGAAAAGGCCGGCGCCACGCACCGCGCCGATCGCCGGATAGCGGGTGGCGAGAGTCTCGAGCCCGGCTTTGATCTGTGCACCGACGCGGGCGGCATTCTCCATCAGTCCCTCATCCCGGATCACCCCGAGCACCGCGAGGCCCGCCGCAGCCGCCACCGGATTGCCACCGAAAGTATTGAAATAGCGGAGGTCGCGACCGAAGGATTCCAGGATTTCCGGACGCGCGGCCATGCCGGCTACCGGAAAGCCGTTGCCCATCGGTTTGCCCATGGTGACGAGATCCGGAAGGACGCCATGGCGCATGAAGCCCCACATCGCCGCCCCGGTGCGGCCAAAGCCCGGCTGCACCTCGTCCGCGATGAAGAGACCGCCAGCCACACGGATTACCTGCGCGGCTTCCTGCAGGAAGCCGGGCGGATCGGCGCGCACGCCGTCACTCGAAAAGATCGTGTCCACGAGAAGGGCGGCCGGTTTGATGCCATGCGCCGCAAGATCGTCGATGGCGCGCTTGACGCCGGCGGCGAATTCGGCGCCGACGACCGCCGCGTCGCGCCCCTCCGCCCGGGGCGGCGGAACCATCCGCACAAGCGGGCTCCTCGGCATATTGGGGCCAAGAGAAGGTGAGGCTTCGGCCAGCACCGAGGTGACGCCGTGATAGGCGGTCTCGGTCACGATGAGGCCGGTGCCTCCCGTGTGGTGACGCGCGATGCGAAGGGCGAGGTCGTTCGCCTCGCTCCCCGTACAGGTGAACATGACGTGGCCGAGCGCGGGCGGCATGGTCGCGAGCAGCGCCTCGGCATAGTCCAGTACGCCATCGGTTAGGTACCGGGTATGGGTATTGAGCACCGCCATCTGGCGGGAGACGGCCTCCACCACCGCCGGATGGCTATGCCCGACACTGGCGACATTGTTATAGACGTCGAGATAGGCTTGACCTTCAGGATCGAACAGCCAGACCCCCTCGCCGCGGACGAAATGTACGGGCTTTTCGTAAAAGAGGCGGTAGGCCGGCCCGAGCAGCCGGGCGCGCCGTTCAATCAGCGCGCGATCTGCGGCCGAAAGATCGCTCGCCGCCTCAGCGTCGAACGCGTTAACCATCGCCATCTTGGCATCGGACATCGCTTCAGGCTCCCCGGCAGGCGGCGTTGAGATAATCCTCGGCTTCCGCCCGGCCCACGCCGCCGAGCGCGACCAGCCCCCGGCGCGAATTGCCGACATTGCGCAGGATATAGTCCCGGTTCTCAGGGTGCAGCGCCGCCCGCCAATTGCTGATGGTGATGGCGAGCGCCAGGCGCATGGGAATGAGATCGGCGAGCAGCGCGATTTCCGGTTCGGATAACTGCGTTTCGGCATGAAAGCCGGCGACCGTCTCGGCCGCCGTCTCGAAAGGGTGCGCGGCGCCCAGCACCTGATAGCTGGCCGCGACCGCGAGGTCTTGCACGCGCGGGGCGACGGCGAGATCGCCGAAATCGATGATACCGCTGATGCGCCGGTGATCCTCGGGGTCCACGAGTAGATTGTGCGGATTGAAGTCGTTATGGATCGGCTGCTGGGGCAGCGCGGCCAGGGCGGGCAGCACGCGGCCTTCGAAAATGTCGAAACGCTCGGCGATCAGCGCATGCTCCGCGGGATCAGCGACGTGGGCGATGAGCGGGCGCAGCGAGACCGCCTGCCCCATGTCCCAGATGAGGTCGAGCTTCGGCATGGCACCCGGAAAGCTGCCAAGACCACGGTCGAGTGCCGCGAGCGTCGTGCCGATACGGCGGCGCTGCGCAGCTTCGCGCTCGGCGAGGTGCAAGGGCATGCCGGGCAGGAAGGACAGTAGACGGGTCGTGCGGGCGACGCCCGCCCAATCTGCCCGCACCACGCTTTGACCATCCGGTGTCAGAATCACCCGCGGCACGGGCAGGGTGGGATCGACATCCGCGAGATGGAGCAAGCAGTCGGTCTGGAATTTTGTCACCTCCGGGGCCTCGCCCGGATGGGTGATCTTGAGCAGGTAGGAGGCGCCGGCCGGCGTCTGGAGCTCAAAATTCGCGTCCCGTTCGCTGCCCAGCGGCCGCGCGACCGCCGCGATGCCATAGGCTTCCTGGGCGAAAGACTCCGCCTGCGCCTCCGTGACCGGCGGGCATGCCTCGGTAAAGCGGCTGTCCATCGCGCTCGCCTCAGCGACGGTTCGCACGCCGCAACACGGCGTGCATCAATACCTCCGCCCCTGCCGCGCATTGCTCGGGGGCGGTGTATTCGAACTCGCTGTGTGAAATACCGTCCCGGCTGGGCACGAAAATAAGCGCCGTCGGGCAGACGGGCCCCAGGCTCAGCGCGTCGTGGCCGGTATTGGCGGAAAGGCGCCGCACGGAATGGCCGAGTTCGCTTGCCACACCCTCCACCAGCGTCACCATCTCTTCGGGGAAGATCACCGGCTCCCGGGTCGCGTCGGCCAGGATGTTGAAGGTAAGGCCGGCCGTGGCGCCGATCTCCTCCAGCGCTGCCATGATCGCGCCGCGCAGGCCGAGCATCTTCTCCCGCGAGGGCTCCACCATCATCACCGTAAAGGTTGCGCGGTGCGGCACATTGACGCGGTTATTCGGCCAGACGTCTAGCTGCGAGACCGCTGCCCGGCTCTCATGCTCGGCCGCGATCCGCTCGATCGCGACCAGGGCTTTTGCCGCCCCCAGCAGCGCGTTGCGCTGCCGCTGAAAATGCGTCGCCTGGGTATGGCCGTTGGCGCCGAGGCATTCGAAGGTGATGTAGACGAGGTAATTGCTATGGGTCACGGCAGCGATCGCCGTGCCCTTCGCCTCCAGTTCCGGTCCCTGCTCGACATGCAGTTCGATGTAACTGTCCAGCGGCCGGCCGCCGACCGGCTCCTCGCCGCGATAGCGGATG
>NZ_DATJJK010000297.1:0-18806 GCF_035492295.1 Acidisoma sp.
CAATATCGCGCTGGCCGCGCGGGTCATTCGCCCGGGCGGACTTTGGCGCATCGCGACCGACGATCCGACCTATCAGGCCTGGACGGCCGAGGTGCTCGCTGCCCAGGACGTTTTCGAGGTGCCCCCGCCGGCCCTCGAACGACCAGAAGGTTGGCCGCCGACGCGCTACGAAGCCAAGGCCATCAAAGCCGGCCGGCAACCGATGTATAGGAGCCTGACCCGAAAGGGGTTAGGCCCGGCCTGGGCGCGCCTAGAATCCGCGTGCGGCTCCAGAGCCTGATGGGCTCCTCGATCCAGCGGTGCACGAGGGCCGCTGCCGCGAGTGGCAGCAGGATCGCGGGTAAGGCCCAGAGAAGGGTGAACAGCCGGCCGTCTCCGCCCGCCCATGGCGCGATCCCCAGCATCAGCAGGCGCTGCAGCGGGGCATGGATGAGATAGAGCGTGTAGGAAATTCCCCCGCACCACACCAGTGGCCGTGCCATGAGCAGCCGCCGCAGGGCGTGGTCGACACTCATCCTCGGGCGCTCGGCCCTTAAGCAGAGTGTCCAGACAAGGGGAACGAGCATGGCGCCGATCCCGCCGGCGACACCGCTCAGCACGGTAGCGCCGGCCAGGACCAGCCCGTAGCGCGCGCGGCTCGTCCGGCCGGAGAGAAAGGCGTGGCTCGCGGTGCCGAGGGCAAAATACCAGGCGTCCCGCGGCAGGAAGGCATGGCCGAAGCGCCAGGATTCCGGCAATGCGGCGATGCCAAGGCCGATGACCCCGAGCAGCAAGAGAAGGATGGTGGCGCGTCCGCCGCCTGCCGCGAGTAGCCGGGGGGCAATCGCAAGGCAGAGCGCCATGAAGCCGTAAAACTGCCATTCAGTGCTAAGGCTCCAGGCCGGCCCCAGGATCGCATATTCCGCACCCGGCAGCAGAGCCGGCGGCAGCAAGCCTTGCAGCAACAGGACATGAGCGGCGAGATGCAGCGCCAGCTGCGGCGGCCAATGGGCTCCGGCCACGGCATGGGCCGCGCTGTCGGGGGCGAGCCAGGGCATGGCGGCGAAAGGGTCGCCGGCGGCAAGACCCAGGCAGGCGAGGCCGAGGGCGAGAAGATAGACCGGCAGCAGCCGCCCGGCTCGCAACGCCAGAAAGCGGCCCGCCCCGGCCCGCCCCGGGAATCCGCCTTCCTCCAGCGCATGTAGGATGACGAGGCCGCTCAGCGCGAAGAACAGGTCGACCGCGGCCCGGCCGTGGGAGACGAGCCCTGCCACCCAGCCGAGACCCGGCGGCAGCCAGAGAAAAGGCAGGGTGTGACCGGCGAGGATGTAAAGCGCGAGGATCCCTCGCAACCCGTCCAGCGCCCGCATGCGGTGCGACATTGATACGTACCAGCAACGAAGATGTCTGGATACGCTGCGCCGCCCGGCTTGGCGAGCCCTATTCGTGAGGACGCGCTTCGAGGGTCAGCGGCCGCCGTAATGCGGCGTCAGGCTGGCATGGCCGAGCGCGTAGCGGCGGAGAAAGATCGCGACCTTTTCGGCCGGCGTCCCCTCCTTGAAGGGCAGGCTCGCCTCCTTCAGCGCCCAGACCGTGATGAGATAATGGTGCGCGAGCTTGCCCTTGTGCGGGCAGGGGCCGGTGTAGCTCGTGCCCTCGAAGCCGTTCCTGGCCTGGATGGCGCCGGCCGGCCGCAGCGCCCCGTCCCCCGCCGCATTCTGAGCGAGGGTCGTGACCTTCGCGGGGATATTGAACATGAGCCAAAGCCACGTGACGCCGACCTTGGCATCGAGATCGGCCATGCTCACGGCATAGCTCGCCGTGCCGGCGGGCGCATTATCCCAGATCAGGGGCGGGGATTGGTTGCCGCCCCGGCACTCGCTGCGGTTGCCGACATCCGGCCCCGGCATGGTGGCGTCATTCTGGACGGTGGGGCTCGCCAGCTCGAAATGGGCGGTATTGGCAACGGTCGCCGCTCCGGCCCGGGAGGGAAGGAGCGCCGTGACCATCAGAAGGGCGCAGGGCAGGATGATGCAGGGCAGGAACGATCGCCGCGCATGGCAAAGGCGGGCGGCGGTTCGGTTCGGCCACGTCAAAACAGTTGGCAGAACGGACCGTTGCGAGTTATGGTTCACGCAACAATAACTCCCGCGATCAGTGGGGTAAACTTCCAAGAAACTGAAAAGGGTGGCCTTCGGCCGCCTTTTTTATTGCTTGGAGCCAGGGTTTAGCGAGGCACTGCGGCGATTGGCAAGCCATGGCGCCGCCGCTCGACAGCCGGGCTGCCCTGCGGTCGGGCTTCTTGCTTGCACCGCACAGCGAGGGCGCCTATATGCGAGGTCTTCCCTTCACCGCTGGACCGACGGGGGTGGCCCAAAAGGCCGCCTGTTTTGCTTTGACCGACGAAAACACGCCACATCACACCGGATTCGAGGCTCGCCTCGCCGAGATCATCCTGCCCAGGCTGGCCGAGATGGGCTTTGCCCTGGTGCGAATCCGCATGCTTGGGCGTGAGCGGCCGACTGTTCAGATCATGGCCGACCGGGCCGACGGCAATCAGATCACGATCGACGATTGCGAAACGATCAGCCATCAGATCGGCGCCGTTCTGGACGTAGAAGATATCGTCCCCGGCGCCTGGACATTGGAGGTAAGCTCCGCCGGGATTGACCGGCCGCTGACCCGGCCACGGGACTGGAACCGGTTCTCCGGCCATTTGGCGAAGGTGGACATGGCTATCCCGACGCTCGACGGGCGCCGCCGCTTCACCGGCATCGTTCTCGGCGCGGCCGAGGGCCAGGGACGGCTGCGCCTGGACGACGGAACCGAGGTCACGCTGACCCTCGTCGATATCAAGACGGCTCGGCTCGTTCTGACTGACGCCCTGATCGAGGCGACGGCCAAGGACACGCCTTCCGACCTTCACTGAGTTTCAACGCCAACGCCTGAGAGACTTCTGAGAGGCCCGACCATGGATACCGCGATAGCCCGCCCCGAGCTGCTCTTGGTTGCCGACGCCGTCGCCCGCGAGAAATCGATCGACCGCGACGAGGTTCTGGAAGCGATGGAGCAGGCGATCCAGAAGGCCGGCCGCGCCAAATACGGCCACGAGAAGGACATCCGCGCGACGATCGACCGCAAGACCGGCGACGTTCGCCTCTCCCGCTGGACCGAGGTGGTCGAGACGGCCGAAAACGAAGACACCCAGATCCCGCTTCACATCGCGCGCAAATTCAAGCCTGAGATCAATCTCGGCGAGTTCATCATCGACCCGCTGCCGCCGATCGATTTCGGCCGCATCGCGGCGCAAACGGCGAAGCAGGTCATCGTTCAGCGCGTGCGCGAATATGAGCGCCGCCGCCAATTCGCCGAGTTCAAGGACCGTGTCGGCGAAATCGTGAATGGTGTCGTCAAGCGTACCGAATACGGCAACCTCATGGTCGATCTCGGCCGGGCGGAGGCGCTGTTGCGCCGCGACGAGCTGATCGCCCGCGAGAGCTTCCGCAACGGCGATCGCGTGCGCGCCTTCATCTATGATGTGCGCGAGGAGCCGCGCGGCCCGCAGATCTTCCTCTCCCGCACCCATCCCGGCTTCCTCGCCAAGCTCTTCGCGCAGGAAGTGCCGGAAATCTACGACGGCATCATTGAGATCAAGGCGGTCGCCCGCGACCCGGGCAGCCGCGCCAAGATGGCCGTGATCAGCCGCGATGCGTCGATCGACCCCGTTGGCGCCTGCGTCGGCATGCGCGGTAGCCGTGTCCAGGCCGTGGTGCAGGAACTGCAGGGCGAGAAAATCGACATCATCCCCTGGAGCGCCCAGGCGGCGACTTTCGTCGTCAACGCACTGGCCCCCGCCGAAGTCACCAAGGTGGTGATGGAGGAGGAGACCGGCCGGGTCGAAGTGGTGGTGCCGGACAGCCAGCTCTCGCTCGCCATCGGCCGCCGCGGCCAGAATGTCCGTCTCGCCAGCCAGCTCACGCGCTGGGATATCGACATCCTGACCGAAGCCGAGGAAAGCGAGCGCCGTCAGGAGGAATTCCGCCGCCGCTCCGGCCTCTTCGTCGAGGCGCTGGATGTGGACGACGTCATTGCCGGCCTGCTCGTCACCGAAGGTTTCACGACCCTCGAGGAACTCGCCTATACGCCGGTCGAGGAACTTGCCGAGATCGAGGGATTCGACGAGAACGTGGCGGGCGAGCTCATCCGCCGTGCGGAGGAGTTCATGAGCCGCCGCGACCGCGAACTTGAGGAGCGTCGCGTAGCCCTTGGAGTGACCGACGACATTGCCTCTTTCGAGATCTTCACCCCGCAGAACCTGGTCGCCTTTGGCGAGAAGGGTATCAAGACGCTGGACGATCTCGCCGATCTTGCCTCCGACGAGTTGATCGAAATCGTGGGGACCAGTCTCGACGAGGAAGCGGCCAACGCGGTCATCATGCAGGCGCGGGCGCATTGGTTCGAGGAGGAGGGCGACTCTGAGCCCGCAGCAGAATGACAACGGAACGCTGACAGCGGCGCCTGCTGCCGGTCTCGTCTCGGACGAGGCTGGACCTCAGGTGCTGCTGCCTGAGGATGCGGGTGCCGACGAGGAAAAGGGGCCGTTCCGCCGCTGCATCGTCACGCGCGAGCGGCATCCGTCCGAAACCATGATCAGATTTGTCCTCGGTCCCGATCGGACGGTCGTGCCTGATCTCAAGGCAGGGCTGCCCGGACGGGGAATGTGGTTGAGCGCGCGGCGGGATGTGTTAGAAACCGCTCTCGCTCGAAAAGCTTTCGCACGGGCTGCCCGTGCGGAGGTGCTGGTTCCGGCCGAGATGCCGGCCATCATCGAGGCAGCTCTCAAGCGTAGAGTGATCGAGGTATTGGGCCTGACCCGGCGCGCTGGTCAGGCCGTTTGCGGATTTAGCAAAGCGCGCGAGTGGCTGGCGGCGGATCGCGCGGCGCTGATCGTCCAAGCTTTGGACGGGAGCGTCGAGGAACGTGCCAGATTGTTGAGTGGACGCGCGGTTCCCGTGATCGCTCCCTTGCCTGCCCGAGAATTGGGGCAGATTTTCGGGCGTGACCATGCCGTGCATGTAGCGGTATCAGCCGGGCGGCTGGCGACGATGCTGCTGACTGAGACTGAGCGCCTGGCCGGTATTTCCCGTACCAGGACCAAGGCTGATCAACCGGGCGGATGACATTGAGCGATACGAAAGACCAAGACGGCAAGGCGAGATTGTCCCTGCGTCCTGCGGGGCGACTGGAGCTGGGGCGCACCGTGGACGCGGGTTCCGTGCGCCAGAGCTTCAGCCATGGCCGCTCCAAGGTGGTGCAGGTTGAGGTCCGCAAGAAGCGCGCCCCCGGTGCGCCGCCCCCAAGCGGCCCCGCGTCCGGTGGGCAGCCTTCCGGTGGCAGCGGCCGTCCGCAGGGCGGCGGGCGCTCCGGCGGTGCGGGCGTTGCTTCGCGCGCATTGACGGCGAGCGAACTCGCCACGCGTCAGCGCGTGCTGGAGGACCAGAAGCGCGACGCGGCGAAGCGCGAGGCTGAAGCCCGCGAACGCGAAAAGATCATGATCCTCTCGGCTGCCGAAGAGGCCCGCCGCCGTGAGGAAGAGGCCCGTCGTGCGAGCGAGGAGGCCGAGCGTCAGGCGGCGGCCGAGGAAGCCGAGCGTCGCGCAGCGGAGCAGGATGCCCGCCGCAATGCCGAGGCACCGGTAAGCGAGCCGGAAGAATCCGCGCCCGCAGCCTCCGCCCGCAGCAAGGCGACGGCGCCCGTGCCGCCGCCCTCAGCACCCAGTGTCCCCCGTCCCGCCGCGGCACCGCGGCATCCGGGTCCTGCAGGCGAGACGCTGCGACTGAAACCCTCCGGCCGTGCCGGCGAGGAAGACGAGGATCAGCGCCCGGTGCGCCGTCCGGGCGGCACGTCACTCCCGGCGCGCAAGCCCGCCGTCGTCGCGCCCAAAAAGGGCGTCGACGATCGCCGCCGCACCGGCAAGATCAACGTCCAGGCCGCGATCGAGGGTGATGACGAGCGCGTGCGCAGCATTGCCTCGATGCGTCGCCAGCGGGACCGTGAACGCCGCCAGGCCGAGCTTGAACGTCTCCGTACCGATCAGGTGAAAGTCGTGCGTGACGTTGTCTTGCCCGAGATGATCACGGTTCAGGAACTTGCGAACCGAATGGCCGCACGGGCGGGTGATGTCGTCAAGGCGCTCATGAAGATGGGCGTGATGGCAACGATCACCCAGTCGATCGATGCCGATACGGCGGAACTCGTGGTCCAGGAATTCGGCCACCGCGTGAAGCGCGTCTCCGAGAGCGACGTCGAACTTGGCCTTGAAGGCGAGGTCGACGAGGAAGACGATCTGCTGCCGCGGCCGCCGGTCGTGACCATCATGGGTCATGTCGACCATGGCAAGACCAGCCTGCTCGATGCCATGCGCCGGACGGATGTGGCGGCGGGCGAGGCGGGTGGCATCACCCAGCATATCGGCGCCTACCAGATCACGACGAGTTCGGGCTCCAGGATCACCTTCATCGACACGCCGGGTCATGCCGCCTTTACGGCCATGCGGTCTCGCGGGGCGAGTGTGACGGATATCGTCATCCTGGTGGTTGCCGCCGACGATGGCGTGATGCCGCAGACAATCGAGGCGATCAGCCACGCCAAGGCGGCGAACGTGCCGATCATCGTCGCCATCAACAAGATGGACAAGGTGGGCGCCAATCCCGACCGCGTGCGCAACGAACTGCTGCAGCATGAGATCGTGGTGGAAAGCCTCGGCGGCGACACGCAGGAGATTCATGTCTCCGCGCTGAAGCGCACGGGTCTCGACAAGCTCGAGGAAGCCATTCTGGTTCAGGCCGAAATGCTTGACCTGAAGGCGAATCCGACGCGTGACGCGGAAGGCACGGTGATCGAAAGCCGGCTCGATCGCGGCCGTGGCCCGGTCGCGACGGTGCTCGTGCAGAAGGGCACGCTTTGGACCGGCGATATTCTCGTCGCGGGTGCCGAATACGGCCGCGTGCGCGCGCTGATCGACTGGAACGGTGCCAATGTGAAGACCGCCGGACCTTCCGTGCCGGTCGAAGTGCTGGGTCTCTCGGCGGTGCCGGGGGCAGGTGAGACCTTCACGGTAGTGGATGACGAGCAGCGCGCCCGCGAAGTGGCCGAGTTCCGCCAGCGCAAGCTGCGTGACAAGGCGGCGGCGGGCGCCATTGCCGGCCGCGGCACGCTCGACCAGATGCTCGCCCGCATTCAGGCCGGTGTGCAGAAGGAAGTCGGCGTCCTCATCAAAGCCGATGTGCAGGGCAGTTCCGAAGCCATCCAGGCGACGGTGCTCAAGCTTGCCAATGAAGAGGTCAAGGTCCGCGTCCTGCTCGCCGGCGTCGGCCAGATTTCGGAGAGCGACATCCAGCTCGCCAAGGCCTCCAGCGCCGTCATCGTGGCCTTCAACGTGCGTGCCACGGCCCAGGCCCGCGAACTCGCCCAGCGCGAGAGTGTCGATATCCGCTACTACAGCATCATCTATGATGTGGCGGACGACATCGAGAAGCTGGTCCGGGGTCGCATGGCGCCGAAGGTGCGTGAGAACTTCCTGGGCTATGCCGAGATCCGCAAGGTCTTCGACATCACCAAGTCCGGCAAGGTCGCGGGCTGCATGGTCACGGAAGGCGTTGTGCGCCGGGGCGCGGGTGTGCGCCTGCTGCGCGACAATGTGGTGATCCACGAGGGCGATCTGTCCCAGCTCAAGCGCTTCAAGGATGATGTTCGCGAAGTGGCGCGCAACTACGAATGCGGCCTGTCCTTCGCGGGCTTCCAGGATCTGCGCGAGGGCGACATCGTGGAATGCTACGAACGAGAGCTTGTTCCGGCGTGAAGCAGGCCGGAGCCCCCTCCCAGCGGCAGCTCCGCGTTGCCGAAGAGATCCGCCATCTTCTGGCAGATATCTTCGCGCGCGACGTGATCCGCGACCACGAACTGAGCGGCGTAGCCATCACCGTGACGGAGGTTCGGGTGAGCCCGGACCTCCGCAAGGCGACCGCTTTTGTCACGCGGCTCGGCCGCAGTGACGTGGACAAGCTTCTGCCGGCGCTGAAGCGGGTTTCGCCCTTCCTGCGCAGTCAGCTCGCCCGCTCGCTACGCCTGCGGGTGGCCCCCGACATTACCTTCATGGCCGATACCTCGATCGACTATGCGATGGAGGTGAACACCCTGCTGCACCGCCCCGAGGTGGTGCGCGATCTCGGCCGCAAGGGCTGAGGCCACAGGGCAGCACCCCGAGCGACGAAGAGATCAAAAAAGGCGGGCCGCATTGTGGCCCGCCTTTTTTGTTCAGGGAGAGCACGCGGCAGGCCGTCCCGATGGTGCGTCCAGCGTATTAGATGCAGACGATCCGCCCCTCGCGGATATGGTCGCGTTTCGGAGGAGCGTTTGATTGACGGCATGTGCCGATCGCTTCCTCCTCTCGATCTGAAGAGGTTCCGTCAGTTCCGTCTGCAGAGACTCATCAATTATCAGATCATTCGACCGGTCAACGTTCCGCCCTGGCTCATCCGATCAACCTGCGGTTTGTGCAATTGATCAACGATCGGTGCGGTCGCAACGGTACCGGTCGGTCCTTTGCGTCTGCGATCCCTGTGACATATTGACGGTGTCAACGATGATCATCTGCGGCTTGTTGCCTTGATTGGGCAAATGAGTCGCATGCGGGGTCACAGGGCGGCGAGGATGCCGCCGTCAACATAAAGCACCTGACCCGTGATATAGGCGGCCGCGTCGGAGCAGAGGAAGACCGCGGGCCCCATCAGATCCTCCATGCGCCCGAACCGCGCGAGGGGAATCTTTGTAAGCATACGTTCTTTCCAGCTAGCATCGGCATAGAACGGTTCGGTCAAGGCCGTTCGGAAATAGCCGGGCCCAATGCCGTTGACCCGGATGCCATTAGGTGCCCATTCCGCCGCGAGTGCGCGTGTCATGCCGACCAGGCCGGTTTTCGAGGCGCCATAAGGAACGGCTGTCGGGACCCCGACTTCAGAGGTGAGCGAACAAAGGTTCAGGATGGCGCCGCCCTGGCCGGCTTCAATCATGCGCCGCGCTGCCGCCTGAGCGCAGAAGAAGCTGCCCCGGAGGTTGACACCGAGGATGCGGTCCCACAGGCGGGTATCGACATCGAGCGCGGGCCGCACCTCCTCCATCCCGGCGTTGTTGACCAGAATGTCGAGCGGGCCGCTTAGCTTTTCGAAGCAGGCTGCAATGCTTGCGGGGTCGCCGACGTCGAGACTGTGGATTTCGGCAGAGCCGCCGGCATCGTTGATCATCTTCTGGGTTTCGGTGAGGGCGGCCACGTCGCGTCCGGTGAGCAGGACATGGGCCCCGGCCGAGGCAAGGGCGACGGCGATCGCCTGGCCAATACCGCGGGACGCCCCGGTCACCAGTGCGGTTTTGTCATCAAGCAAGAAATTTGGAACGCGCATGAAAAGGCAGCCTTAAGGATTAAAAAGCGCTAACCCTGCAAAACATACCGTGCCTTTATCGCCAAGTTGAGGATTAATGCGGAATCGATAGAAGGATATTCGTCACGGTGTCCTATTTGGGGCTTCCCGCACGAGCGGAACGTCTGCTCGAACGGAGGCCGGTGCGACGAAGGACGGTGATGCGGCGATATACGAGGTTGGCTTGACACAATTACCGGTCAGTTTTCACGACATTTCTGAACACGATACGATCCCGCCGGTACTGCTCGCCCGCACCGAGGCCGACCTGTCGCGCTTTCTCGAAGGCGCCGCCGAGATCATTGAAGCCGTGCGCCTCGAAGGTGATGCCGCGCTTCGCCGCTTTGCCCGCGACTTCGACAAGGTTGAGGCACCGATTGACTCCCTTCGCGCGTCAGAAAGTGATTTCGAGGCAGCCTTCGACAGGGTTCCGGCGGCAGTCGTGCGGGCCATTGAAGTCGCGATCGACGCCGTGCGCCGCTTCCATGAGGCGCAACGGCCGGAAGAGATGTGGCTGAAGGAAGTTCATCCTGGCGCCTGGGCGGGCGACCGGTTTCTGCCGATCGAGACCGTCGCTTGCTATGTCCCCCGCGGCAAGGGCGCCTTCCCGAGCGTGACCATCATGACGGCGGTGCCGGCCATGGTTGCCGGCGTAAAGCGGCCGATCATCGTCACCCCGCCCGGGCCGGACGGCGGCGTTGACGCCGGAACTCTGGTGGCGGCGAAACTTGCCGGCATCAAGGAGGTCTATAAATGCGGCGGTGCCCAGGGTGTCGCCGCCGTCGCCTTCGGAACCGAGACGGTGCCGCGTTGTCTCAAGATCGTCGGTCCCGGCAGCCCCTGGGTTGTGGCCGCAAAGCGGCTGCTTGCAACCAGGATCGACCCCGGCGTGCCTGCGGGTCCCAGCGAATCCATTATTCTTGCCGATGACAGCGTTTCCGGCGCGCTCGCGGCACTCGATCTCATCATCGAATCCGAACACGGGCCGGATTCGTCGGCCTGGCTGGTGACGCCAAGTGCGCGGGTGGCGCAGGAGGCGATCGCGGCATTACCGGGCCATTGGACGGAGATGGACCAGGGGCGGGTCGCCTTCTCTCGTGCCGTGCTCACCGGCCCGCGTGGTGGCGTCATCCTCACACGCGATTTCGATCAGGCGGTCGATTTCGTCAATGCCTACGCGCCCGAGCATCTGGAGATTCTGACGGAAGAGCCCATGTCCGTTCTCGGCCGCATCATCAATGCTGGTGAGGTTTTGTTGGGTCGTCATACGCCGGTAACCTTAGGCAACTATCTTTTGGGGCCGAACGCCGTGCTGCCCACGGGCGGTGCGGCCCGCACCGCTTCGCCCTTGTCCGTTTATGACTACATGAAACGATCTTCTGTTGGTTATGTAACGAAATCGGGCTATGATGATTTGGCACGCCACGCGAAAGCGCTGGCGGATTATGAGGGCTTCTCTGGTCACGCTCGGGCTGTGTCCGACGTTCGCAGATCACTTCTGTCGCGGTGACGTTGACTGACAGCAAAGTGACCGCGGCATGTTCAAAGGTCCGGGTATGAAGCAGGATTTTCGTTAATCACAGCGTACATCTTCCGGACTCAGCCGTTCGGGAGATCATCGGCACAACAAGAAGGGGAAATAGCTCGTGCTGGATCGTCAGGTTCAAAGGGCCAAACGGACTGAAACGTCTCGTACGCCGGAAGCGGCGGGAACGGGCCGCGCCGCGGCCGGCACGGTCATCGTCGCGGAGCGCTACGTTCCGGGATTGGTCCGCGCCGTCGCCAACAAACTTGAGGGTGGCGCCTCGCGCTTCTATCGCAAGCACTACGGCATCGGACTGTCCGAGTGGCACATCCTCGTGGCGCTCGCCGCCGACCCCTGGATTACCTCGCCGGTGCTTTGCAAGAATGCCGGCCTCGACAAGGCGGCGGTAAGCCGCAGCCTCGCCCGCATGGAGGAGCAGGGGCTTGTTCTGTCGCGTGACACGAGCGGCCGGTCCCGCGCGACCGCGCTGACCGCGAAGGGACGCCGGCTGCATGACCGGATCGCCGCCGCGGCTGTTGCACGTGAGGAGCAACTGCTGGCCGATTTTTCGCCCAAGCAGGTGGATTCTCTCGTCGGTCTGCTGACGGCGCTGTCCAAGGCTGCGGCGGGTCTGACCGATTCTCCGCAGAAAGTGGCGCGCAAGAAAAAGGCGGCCTGATAGCCGCCTTGTGAGATGATGCCGCGCTCAGCCGGGCATCATCTCATCTTGCATGATGGAGGTGGCGGCGCGCGCTTAGGCGTGGCCTGCGAGCGGCGATAGCGACAGCGGGTCGATATGCATTTTCTGCATCGCTCGACGCCAACGCGTGTCATTATGCCCATCGAACACCAGAGCCTCGTCTGGCGGAACCGAAAGCCAGGCATTTTCGGCGAGTTCCGCTTCCAACTGACCGGGGCCCCACCCGGCATAGCCGAGCGCCAGCAGCCCGGCCCGCGGGCCTTGCCCTTCGGCGATGGCCTTCAACACATCCAGGCTGGTGGTCAGTGCGAAGGCGCCATCCACCTCGAGCGTCGTCTCCGTCATCCAATCGGTGGTGTGCAGCACGAAGCCGCGTACATTCTCGACCGGGCCGCCGGCGCAAAGGCGGATCTCTCGCTGCGGCGGATGGGGCAGGATGTCGAGCTGCTGCAGCAGCCCGGCGAAGCTTGGCTTCTGCACGGCGCGGTTGAGCACGATGCCCATCGCGCCCTCCTCGCCATGGGCGCAGAGAAGGATGACGGCCTGCGAAAAATTGGGATCAGTGAGGCTCGGCATGGCCACAAGCATCTGCCCGGTCAGCCGGTCGGCTGCGCGGTGGGCAAGGTCAAGGCTTGGAGGCGCCGGGATCTCCGCAGTTTGCGGCGGCGGAAATGCTGCCTCCCGCCCGGTCGTCTTGCGTGAAGCTCTGCTCATTCCTGATTATCTGGCATTTCTGAGGTTTCATGCAAGGCGATTGGGCGGGGCGCCGTCCCGCGGGACGGGTGACAGGCCCGTCGCCAGGGCTTAAGCGAGGACTCCACCCAAGAGAGGCAGAGACAAGATGATCAAGGTCGGCGACACGATCCCTGAGGTCACGGTCACGGCGGCGACGCCCGATGGCCCCAAGCCCATCAGCACCGGTGAGATCTTCAAGGGCAAGACGGTCGTGCTCTTCGCGGTGCCTGGCGCCTTCACCCCCACCTGCAGCGTCCGCCACCTGCCGGGCTTCGTCGAGCAGGCCGAGGCCTTCTCCGATAAGGGCGTGGACACCATCGCCTGCATCGCCGTCAACGATGCCTTCGTCATGGGCGCCTGGGGCCGCGAGCACGGGACGGAGGGCAAGGTTCTCATGCTCGCGGACGGATCGGGTGACTTTGCCCGCGCCATGGGCCTGGAACTGGACCTGATGGCCCGTGGCATGGGCATCCGGTCGCAGCGCTACGCGCTGGTGGCCGAGAACGGGGTCGTCACCTTCCTCGGCGTGGAGGAGGGCGGGGCCTTCGAGGCGAGCAAGGCGGAGACAGTACTCGCCGCCCTCTAAGGCGGGGCCGGCCGGGTTTTGCACCGGGGGTGGTTACCCCCGGGCGCCGCGGGCCGGCAGTGGCACTACATGCCGAGAGCGCGGCGGTAGACGTCGAGCAGGGTCTCCTGCTCCTCGACATCCGCCGGCTCCTGCTTGCGGATGCGAATGAGCTGACGCAGCACCTTCACGTCGAAGCCGGCAGACTTTGCCTCGGCATAGATGTCCTTGATATCGCTGCCGAGCGCCTTGCGCTCCTCCTCCAGCCGCTCGATGCGCTCGATGATGCTGCGCAGGCGGTCGGCCGCGATATTGCCCTGGGAGGCGGCGTCGGTGGTCTCGGGTGAATCAAACGCCATGGGCGAGCTCCTTCGAATGCGGAAAGTCCGGTCCGGGCGGGCGAGGTAACCCGTCGAGGGGGCCGGGGTCAATCGTGTTTGGGGATCACGTTTTCACCTTCTGGCAGGACTTGCCTACTAGCCTGTGCTCACTGAGGGCCAGCGGTGGTTCGAGACCGCCATGTCAAATCGTTCTTTACACGTATTGTTATCTTAGCCTAATGAATGAGCGGTTTAGAAAAATAATCGTTCCGGATTAATAACCGCATCAATCCCTTGGCGTTCAGTGCAAAGGCGCATGAAAATTTAGGGAATGTGCTTCTACCGAATGGCTCGACAGATTGACAAGACCATGCAGTCGCTTTCGGAGCGTGGACGATCAGGAGGCGTTGAGAGTCTACATTGCGGATCTTCTGCTCACGGAAGTCGCGTAAATCGAGACGGAAACCCCTGACCTATCATCGTCCTATTAAGGCTACGCATATTGTTAATGACAATTCGTTGTGGTCTTTGTCTATTAAGAAGAGCTTGTTGTTCAAGTTGTAAATCTAGGAGGGCATATGAGCCAGATTCGCTATGCAATAGTATGTCCGGCACGTTGGGAGGCGGAAAGTATATGTGAGTGGTTGCTCTACCATCGTTCCATTGGTTTTGATCACGCTTATATCTATTGTAATGATGATGACCCAAATGAGCTTTTTGACAGAACTGCTGTTTTCAGAAAGGGCCCCAAGCCCTTTGTGACTTTTGTCCATTACCCTTTTGTGGGGCTTCAATGGGATATCTACCTCCACTGGTTCAGAAACTATTCTTCTCAGGTGGATTGGATAGCATTTTTGGACGCTGACGAATTTCTCGTTCTTCCCGGCGTCAATAACATCAATGCGTTTGTTGCCAGATTTCCAGACGACTGTAATGCCATTCATTATCATTGGCTGTTCTATGGTACTAATAGCTTCCTGACACGGCCAGACGGCAGCATTTTGAGGCAATATACGCGCCGCGCTCGCGGCGTTTCCTACGAAACCAAAACGATGATCCGTGCACGGCAGGTTGACCCGGATAGCCTGCGTCCCGAGCAGCTGCCATTTTGGCATCTCTGGACCGTGATGCACGTACCAAATATTTGCGCCTATACATCGTTTGGGCTTAATATTACTGAGGGCTATGATAGAGAATTGCATAGTAGGGAGAGCAATGAAGCGATCCTCAGCAGTGGCTTCGTGGCGCATTTCGCCCTTCGTTCCGAGGCAGACTTCATCAGGCGGCTTGAACGCGGCACGGCCGGTCAGTTTTCGGGGCAAGGGATGTGGGCTAGTCAGCTCGCCTCGGGCGAAGCATATGCCTTTATTGATCATACAAATGAGGTGGAGGATTTTTATCTTCGGGACCTGTGGCATTCGATGTCAGGTCAGGTAGAACGCACAAGGCTGATTGAGAGGGTGCTGGACTTAGATCTTGCTCGAAATCGAGCGTGTTTACAAAGCTCCGCTCCAGGCCCCGGGGCGGACAGCAATCTTGCTATGGCTGCCTCCAAGGCGGTGTCTGGGATAATAACTGGGCGAGCAAACGTACAAACCGCCGCGGAACTTAATCCGTGGTGGCAAGTCGATCTTGGCGAGTTAAGGCGTGTCGGGCGGTTGCGTATGACCACTCGAACCGATAACAGAGCTGCTGCCGCATCGATGAGCCCGATGGTGGTTGAAACCTCAGTAGATTGCTCGGAATGGACCCAGCGATTTCGACAGGTGGAACCGCGCCTGTTCGGGGGGGCCGACGGAAACCCATTGATGATTGTTTTCGATGGCGTCGTGTCGGCTCGATATGTTCGGATTTCTATACAAGGAGAAGCCGAGATTGCCTTGGACCAGATCGAGGTTTACGGCCCCAGTCTCGCTGAACACCGTGTGTCGGTTGTCAGTTTCTACATGAGTAACATCCCCGCCTCGGTTGTCCATGCGCAAGCAGCTATCGTAAAAAAATTTCTCCCGGCTGGGTTTGCGTTTCACCAAATAAAGACCTCGCAATCTCATTATGAGGCCTTAGACAATTATATGCAGGAATGTGATGACGGTGTCTTTATATTTATAGATATTGATTGCGTGCCGCTGCATTCCTCTGCCCTCAGTGAGATGGCTTCGCTTGCGCTCCAAGAGCAACTGGTCGGGTGCGTTCAACGCGCATCGCACATTGAAAATGACTCTCATCTCTACGCCGGTCCGTTCTGTTTGGCATTGACGAAGCAGCTTTGGCAAAAGCTTGGAAGTCCTTCGTTTGTTCATACAAATTTGGGTGACGTCGGTGAGCAACTAACCTATGTCTGCGAAGCGATAGGGGTGCCAGTCGTATTTATCTGGCCGTCGAGAGTAGAGGATGCGCGATGGCCGCTGACGGATGCCACGTGGTTCGGTCTTAATACGGAATATGGCGAAGCATTTTTTCATGCCTTCTCAATCAGAGAAGAGGGTAACCGACAAAAGTTTCTAGAATACTGCCGCCGACTATCAAGTGAACCAGATCGTCGGAAGTCCATTTTATGGGATGTAGGGAAGTCTAACGATTTGAGGTCTCTTAAAGCTGCGCAGAACGTCGAAGGAACATCGCAAGTGCAACCAGTTGATAGCGGTTCGAATAGCCGACAAATATCTCATGATTTCATTGAAGAGTTACGCAATGCAGATGCCAATCTTCACTTGGCCCACATAAGGCGCGAAGTAGACATCAATCTTATGTCCGATATGGGTAAGGGCTATCACGCATACGGCAACGAGTGGTGGCGCAATCTAGAATGCCCTTATTCATTCAAATATATTTCTTTAGACACGCTGTACCCAGAGCAGTATTTTGAACCAGAGATAGGTCATCCAAGTGATGCCGCTGCATCAGATTTATATCGTTACATGCAGCAGGTTTATAGCTTCCTGTTCGGACGTAAATTCTCCTCAGTCATAGAGCTTGGAACTGGAGGGGGAGAGATAACGACTGCCTTTGCGAAGGATGGGTTAGACTATTTAGCCGTTGAAGGATCAACGGCCGGAGTTGACACCTTGGTGGCTAGAGGAATTGATCCTGAGCGGATAAGAAAATTCAATCTTAAGTTCATGCCCCGGCTAGAACGCAGATTTGACCTTGCGATGTGCACAGAGGTTATCGAACATATCGAGCCATTTTTCGCATCAAAAATAGTAGATAATTGCATCTCACATTCTGATGCGATTTGGTTTTCTGCAGCCGATAGGAATCGGCCTGCTCACTACCACCATGTAAATGAGCAACCTATTGAGGTCTGGGACAACCTTTTCGCTTACATGGGGTATTCCTGGTCTGTACATCTCAACGGAATGATGGAGCGGGCGGCCAGATTGTATTTGAGCGATAGAATTGGGTCGGCTTTGGTAGAAAAATTTTCCTAAAACGAATGATGCGCTGGCCGGCTGTCCGGCGCCCTGTGCGGCTTATGTCTGGCTCTTCGCCTTCCATTCTTCGTAAGGCATGCCGTAGACAACCTCGCGCGCGGCGGCGTCGGAAAGGCCGACGCCCTTGGCTTCGGCCGCCTCCCGGTACCAGCGGGCGAGGCAGTTGCGGCAAAAGCCGGCGAGATTCATCAGGTCGAGATTCTGCACATCCGTGCGCTCGCGCAGATGCGCGACCAGCTTGCGGAACGCACCGGCTTCGAGCTCGGTGCGGGTCTTGTCGTCGAGGTCCATAATGCCTCCTTCCTTGTCTCTAAGTATGGGGTCTCGTGCGCTCGATTGCCACATAGAGGCCGGGTGTGGCGAGGATCGGCTTCAACAACCGTGCGAGACGCTTGGCCCATTCGGCCGCGCCCTTATCATCGGCGATCAGATCCTGGCGCAGCTCGATCGCGACATGCGGCAGGCCGCGCTCATAGGCATGGTGACGCTGCGTGAATCCGACGGGCTCGCGCGCCGAGTAGGGCTGGTTGTCGCCGACGGTTGCGGGATCGAGCTCGGCGCGGAGTGCCGCCAACAACGGCTTGGCGATGCGGCCCTCGCCATCCCACAGCACGCCGATATGCCAGGGCCGCGCGAAGCCCTGCATCTTGGGCGTGAAAGAGTGCATCGAAATCACCGCCGGCGCGCGGCCGCCGGCGCCGAGTTGCGCGAGCTGCCGGTCGATCGCGTCGTGATACGGCTCGAACAGCAGCGCGCGGCGCTCGCGCCGCGCCGCTTCATCGAGCGCGGCATTGCCGGGGATCGCGATGCCGTCGCTCTCCAAGGGGATCGAGCTCGGATCGTCGGGACGGCGGTTGCAATCGATGACGAGCCGCGAATAGCCTGCGAGCACGGCCGGCGCATCAAGCATCGGCGCAAGGAGCCGCGTTACCGCGGCGGCGCCGATGTCCCAGCCGATATGCTGCGCCAGCACGATTTCGGTGAGGCCAAGCTGGCCGAGCGCCGCGGGAACGCGCCGGCTGGCATGATCGCAGGTCAGCAGGACAGGCGCTTTGCCCGTTTCGTGGCAAAGCTCGAACACAGGGGGATCGCGGGCAGCGAGAAGAGATTGTGACGCCATCGTTCGGGGAATTGTTGTGATCGAGCAGTCATCCTATCCTGGGGCCTCCCGCTAAAGCGAAGCAAGAAATTGGGTTCTTCCCGCGATCCCCTGCCCTTCCTACGCCGCCTCCTCGACGTCGCGCTCGACGCCGCCGACCCGGCCAAGGTCCTGCCGCCGCGCCTGCCAGCGGCGCCCAAGGGCCGTACCATCTTGATCGGCGCCGGCAAAGCCGCGGCCAAGATGGCGCGCGCCGTCGAAGATCATTGGCCCGGCCCGCTCACCGGACTCGTCGTCACCCGCTATGGCCACAGCGTTCCCTGCCGCCGCATCGAGGTCGTCGAGGCGGCGCATCCCGTGCCCGACGCCGCCGGCCAAGCCGCCGCCAAGCGCATCCTGGCGATGGTGAAGGGTCTCAGCGCCGACGATCTCGTCATCTGCCTGCTCTCGGGCGGTGCTTCCGCGCTGCTGGCGCTGCCGGCCGGCAATATCACGCTCGACGACAAGCAGCAGGTCACGCGCGAATTGCTGCGCTCGGGCGCGACGATCTCGGAGATCAACTGCGTCCGCAAGCACCTCTCCGCGGTGAAAGGCGGCCGGCTCGCCGCCGCAGCCTTTCCCGCGCCGGTCATCACTTTCGCTATCTCCGACGTGCCGGGCGATGATCCGGCGGTGATCGGTTCGGGGCCAACGATCGCCGATCCGACGACTTTCGCCGATGCGCGGCGCGTCCTGACGCGCTATGCGATGAGCCCGCCGCCCGCGCTCGCGAGCCATCTCCATCGCTCGCCGGACGAGACGCCGAAACCGGGCGATCCGCGCCTCGCCAACGCGACCTATCACATCATCGCCACGCCGCGCGAAGCGCTCGACGCCGCGGCGAAAGCCGTGCGCGACGCCGGCATGACGCCGGTGATGCTCGGCGATGCGATCGAGGGCGAGGCGCGCGACGTCGCGCAGCAGCAAGCGGCGC